>JAVJPA010000030.1:0-24689 GCA_040216495.1 Amphiplicatus sp.
AATGAACGCGGCCGCGGCGCGCGCATCGTTGAGGCCGGCGGGAAACGGATGCTCCGGCGCGAGCCGGTAGTCGATGCTGACAATGATCGCGCCGCTGAGCCCCGCGAGCGAGCGCAGAAAGACGTCATAATCCGACAGCGCGCCAAGCGACCAGCCGCCTCCGTGAAAGAACACGACGACCGGCGAGCGGCCACGCTCCAGCGTTTGCCGGCGATAGACGCGCGCGGGGATCGCGCCGCGCGCCCCTTCGACCATGATGTCGAACTGGGTCGTGTCTTCGCCGTCGATGGGGCCGGCGAATTCGGCGAAAATTTCGCTCGCTTTCGCGCGCGCCGCCGCGATGCCGATAAGGCCGGGCGGGGGCGGCGTGAACAGCATGTCCATCATGCGCTTGAGCAGCGCCGCGGACTCGGCGTCGGGGATGTCCTTTTCGCCGCCATTGACCGCGTGCGGAAGTTTGGGCGCGACGGCGCCTGCCGAACTCATCGTTCAGAACCGGACGATCATGCGCGCGTCCCAGGTGCGCGGAGCGGCGTAGAAGCCGAGCTGCACGCCGGGAAACTCCGACAGGTTGAAGCCCTGAACGCGGATCGCTTCGTTCGTCGCGTTCTTGACGCCGCCCCTGATCTCCCAGCGCTCGTCCGCCGCCTTGAGCGCGACGAAAGCGTTGAGCAGGCCGTGGCTTTCCTGCGTGAGTTCGGGGGAAGCGGTGATTTCCGTCGCCCGTTCGCCGCGATAGGCGCCGTCGACATGAGCGACGGCGGTCATGCCGTTGCTGAGCGGGTGTTCGTAGGTGGCGCCGAGGCTCGCGTTCCAGCGCGGCGCGTTCACCATCGCCCGGTCGCTGACATCGGTGACGACCGTGCCGACGAGGATGTCGAATTCTTTATATTGCGCGTCGAGCCATCCCACGGTTCCGGTGATCGAAAGGCGCTCGGTCGGCTTCGCGAACAGCTCCAGCTCGGCGCCGTGGATTCGCGCCGCTGCGGCATTAGTGAAGAGGCTGACGAAAACGCCGGAGACCGGATCGGCGCCGAACGACGTCACCTGAAGGTCGGTGTAGTCGTTATAGAAATAGGCGGCGTTGGCGATCAGCGCGCCGTCGAACCAGCTTGTCTTCAGGCCGCCCTCGTAGCTCCACACGAACTCCGGCTCGAACGGCTGGAAGCCGAAATCGCTGGTTCCGCGCCCGTCGAAGCCGCCGCTCTTGAAACCGCGCGACACGGTGGCGTAGGCCATCGCATCGTCGGTGAGTTTGTAGGAAACCGAGACTTTCGGGGTGAAGGCGTCGAAGTCCGCTTCTCCCGAAACCGTCGTTCCCGGAACGCCTGCGCCTTGCAGGAAGGGCGGCGTGTCGTCGATGACCGATGCGGACGGGTCGAAGAAATTTTCAAACAGTCGCGTCGAGCGCTTCTCTTCATAAGTGTAGCGGATGCCGGCGCTGACATTGAGACGATCGGTGAGGGCGAAGGAAGCGTCGCCGAACGCGGCGTAGGAGCTGGTGATCTGGCGCGTCTGCGCGAGCGCCGACGACGGGAAGCCGAAAGCGATGACGGGAAACCCGAAGATCGTCGCCGAGCCGTCGTCATAGCCGGAGAAGGTCTTGTCGTCGTCGTGGAAATAATAGAAGCCGCCGGTGAAGTTGAAGCGGCCGCCATCGTCGTAGATCGCCCGCAGTTCCTGGCTGAACTGGCTCTGGTCCTGAAGCACGAGAATATCGAGGATCGGAAGGGGCGAACCGTCCGTATCGAGATTGAGATCGAAATCCATCGTGCGGTAGGAGGTGATCGCCTCGATGGTCAGCGTGTCGCTCGCTTTCCAGCGCGAGGTCAGCGCCGCGCCGAAGCCGGTGAGGTCGGAGAGGCCGTTGGCGTTGACGTCGACCACATAGGGGTCGCTCGCGGCCGGGTAGGTGACGAGCGTCGCCGGCATGCCGACCGGATCGGGCGCGCCGGTGATCGGCGTTTCGCGGACGGGGCTGCGCGAGGTGTCCGGGCGGTCGACCTTGCCGTCGACCGAGACAAGGAATTCGAACTGCTCGGAAGGCGTGAACAGCAGCGAGCCGCGCCCGGAGAAGGACTTGATATCGCCGTCATCCTCGCCGTCGACGGTGTTTTCAGCATAGCCTTTGCGCCGCGTGTAGGAGAACGCCGCCTTGCCGCGCAGGACATCGGCGACGATGGGGCCGCCGAGGCTGCCCTTGACGGTGGCGAAGCCGTAATTGCCGCCGCCGGCTTCGAGATAGCCCTTGAACTCGTCGGGCGGCGTCGTCGAAACGAATTTCACCGCGCCGCCGATCGTGTTGCGTCCGTAGAGCGTGCCCTGCGGCCCGCGCAGCACTTCGACGCGATCCACGTCGAACAGTTCGAGGAAGGCCGCATGCGAGGGCGCGATGAAAACGTCGTCCACATAAACGCCGACGCCGGGATCGGCGAACGCGAGCGAGTCGTTCTGACCGATGCCGCGCAGGTAGATGACCGCGTTCGAGGCGTCGCCCTGATCGAAATAAAGGTTCGGCGTCGCGTACTGGATGCCGGAGAGCGTGTCCGCCTGAAGTTCGGCGAGACGGCCGTCGTCGAACGCCGAAACCGCGACCGGCACGTCCTGGAGCGATTCCTCGCGCCGCCGCGCCGTCACGACGACCTCGTCGCCGCGCGCGCTCGCGCCCGTCTCCTGCGCCGCCGCTTCTGCGGCCGGAAGTCCTGCGCAGGCGGCGGAGACGCCGGCCAGCAAAAAGAGTTTGAATGTGTTCGCGCGTTGCGCCCGAAAAAACGCCATGATTACCCTCCCGATCGCCGGTCTTCACTGTCCTTGGGGGACGCCGGCATTTGGCGGGAAGATAAAAGCGCCCGTTCGCCGCGACGACGACCGACTGCGCCATACTGCGAGGACAAATTCGCTCAGGATGCGACGGCGGGCCGCGCGGCGAAGGCTGTCGGCGTCATCCCGTTCCAGGCTTTGAAGGCGCGCGAAAAACTGCGGGTGTCCACATAGCCGAGCGCCTCGGCGACATCGCCTACAGGACGGCCCTGCCGCAGCATCGTCAGCGCCGCCTCGTTCAGCGCCTGATGGCGCAGGTCGCGGAACGAGACGCCGGTCTCCGCCAGCCTTCGCCGGAGCGTGGCGACGCTGACGCCGAGCCGGCGCGCCACATCGCCCTGATTTTCGACGCCTTCCGAAAGCGCTTCAAGGACGCGCAGGCGCAAATCCTTTGTGAGGCCAGAGCGCTCGCGGTCGGCGATCATCGTGTCGATCAGATCGTAGACGGCGGCGGCGTTCGGCGGGGTTCCGCGCCCGCGCTTTATGGGTAGATCGATCGCGACGGCGTCGTATTCGAGCCCGTATGCGGCGGCGGCGCAGCGCACCGGCGCATCCCAGAAATCGAGGAACCCGCCGGACGGGTTGCGCGACGGGCGGCGCGAGCGAACGCAAATCAGATGCTGCGCCAGCGCATCGCCCGCGGAAAGCGTGAGCAGCGCGTGAAGGAATATCAAGAGCCCTTCCATCAGCGCGTAGGCGCCGCTTTTTTCGTCGAAGGCGTAAGGAAACTCCCGGTCGTCGATCGTATAGATGAGCCGGTCGCCGCGGCGGCTGACGCGGTTGTAGTAGCCGCCATGCATCATGTTATAGGCGCGCGCCGTGCGCTTCATCGCGTCTTCGAGATTTTCCGCTTGCAGCACCGTGTCGATCACGAAGTCGGTCGCGCCAGGCGCCAGCGGGCGCTTCGACAGATGCAGGGTTTCGTCGCGGGACGATTCCGTCAGGCGCCGCATCAGGCGGAAATGATCCGCGAGCGGGATGCGCTCGTCCTCGTCCTGCGTCTTGCTTCGTTTCGGGCGGATCGACCCGTGAGTTTCTGTCTCTGTCACGCCCTCCGTCATGCCCTGGGCGAACGCGATCAGCAGGGACGACTCGCTTTTCGGCGCCGTCAGCCTCGCCGGCGCGGGCTCTGGCGAGGCCGTTTCGCGAACGCTGACGAGTGGGGAGGCGCTTTTCCGCATGGGCGGAATCTGACGCGTGTCTGCATTACGCGCAAGCAAGCTTCAGGAGCAGGGATAACGCGCCTGTTACCGTCTGGCGGCGGCGGTCGGCGCGCCGCTTCCCAGCGCGGCGGGCTACGCCACCATGCGGCTCAGGGCGCATTGCGACCAGATTTCGCACAGCGCGCGGACGAGCCGGTCGATGTCCGCGTCGCTATGAACCGGCGACGGCGTGATGCGCAGCCGCTCCGTTCCCTTCGGTACGGTCGGATAGTTGATCGGCTGAACGTAGATGCCGTGATTGGTCATCAGCCAGTCGCAGATCCATTTGCACTTCACCGGGTCCTTCACCATCACCGGCACGATATGGCTCGCCGATTCGAGAGTCGGAATGCCGATCTGGTTGAGGCGGCCGCGCACGGCGGCGACGCGGTCGCGCTGTCGCTCGCGTTCGACATTGCTTTCCTTCAGGTGCCGGATGGAAGCGAGCGCGCCGGCGGCGACATGGGGCGGCAGCGCCGTCGTGAAGATGAAGCCGGAAGCGAAGCTGCGGATGAAGTCGCAGAGCGCGGCCGACGCGGCGATGTAGCCGCCGACCACGCCGAACGCCTTGCCGAGCGTTCCTTCGATGACGGTGATGCGATCCATCAGGCCTTCGCGCTCGGCGATGCCGCCGCCGCGCTGGCCGTAAAGGCCGACCGCGTGCACTTCGTCGAGATAGGTCATCGCGCCGTATTTGTCGGCGAGGTCGCAGATTTCCCTGACCGGCGCGATGTCTCCGTCCATCGAGTAGACGGATTCAAAGGCGATCAGTTTCGGCCGCGCCGGGTCGAGCGTCTTAAGGATGCGCTCGAGGTCCGCGACGTCATTATGCTTGAAGATATGCCGCTCGGCTTTCGAATGGCGGATGCCTTCGATCATCGATGCGTGATTGCCCGCGTCGGACAGGACAATGCAGCCCGGAATGCGGCTCGCCAGCGTGCCGAGCGAGGCCCAGTTGGAGACATAGCCCGAGGTGAAGAGGAGCGCCGCCTCCTTGCCGTGAAGGTCGGCGAGCTCGCGCTCTAAAAGGACGTGGTAGTGATTCGTGCCGGAGATGTTGCGCGTGCCGCCTGCGCCGGCGCCGCACTGGTCGAGCGCCTCGTGCATGGCGGCGATGACTTTAGGGTGCTGGCCCATGCCGAGATAATCATTGGAGCACCAGACCGTGACTTCGCCCGGTCCGACCGCGCCGTAATTGGTCGCCGCAGGAAAGGCCCCGGCGCGGCGTTCGAGATGGGCGAAAACGCGGTAATTGCCCTCTGTGCGCAGCCGGTCGAGTTCCGAATTGAAGAAAGCCTCGAAATCCATTTTTTCCTCCGGCAGCGCCGGCGACCGTCCGGACCGCCCTCCGCATCGCCTCTGGTTATCTCTGCAAGGCGTTACAGGCGCCCGGCTCAACTCTCAGGTCAAAATAATCCGCCGCCGTTCTCAGAAGAGATCACGGATCCGCTGAGCCGACCATAAACCAGCTCCCGGTTGCGGCAAGGGTAGCGAGTGTCGCAAGGGGCGTTCAACGGGCCGGAAAACCCGCTTTGAATCAAGCCGTTTTGAGGTCATTTTGCGAGGCGTTCGCAATATTGGGCGCTCCCTGTTAGGCGAGCGACTTCAGGGCTGCGCTCGAGGCGAGGTCCGCCAGCTTTTCGCGGCTGATCGGGCCGGAGGCTTTGAACCAGCTATGGGTCCAGTTGAGCATGCCGAAAAACAGCATGGTCCTGGCGCGCAGGAGGGGCTTGTCCGCCTTGAGTGCCGGCGCCGCCCGCATCAGGATGGCTTCGACCTGTTCGATCAGCCGCCGCTCCTTGCCGACGATTTCGGCCCGTTGCTCTTTGGGCAGAGAATCGAGTTCGTAAAGCAGCACTTTCTGCTGGTCTGCGGCGTCTACATAGACCTGCAACAGCGCGCGGGAAAAGTCGCGCAACGCCGCGTCAGGCGCCGCCGCAGAATCGGTTTCGGCAACGGCCGCAAGCAACGCCTCCATATGCTCGTTCATCACGTCGAAAAGGATCGATTCCTTCGACGGGTAGTAATGATAGATGAGCGACTTCGAGACGTCGCAGACCGCCGCCAGATCGGAAACGGAAGCGCCGGCGAACCCCGAGCGGGCGAAAAGTTTCGCCGCATGGCGGGTGATCGCCTCGCGCTTCTTGTCGTAATCGGCGGCTTGCGTGCGGGCCATCGGCTCAGTCTTTCTTCCGCAGGTCGCGGATGCGCTTCGCCTTGCCGGCCGAGCGCTCCAGCGCGCCCGGCGATTCGATCGCGACCGTAACGCTCACCCCGACTGCATCCTTTATGCGCGCGCAGAGACTGCGCGACGCCGCTGCATGTTTTTCCGTCTCGCCCGATTCTCGCGCTTCGACGATGATCCTGATCTCATCGAGCCGGCCGGGCCGCGAGACTTCGAGCAGATAATGCGGCGCAAGCGCCGGCTCTTTCAAAATTTGCTCCTCGATCTGGGTCGGGAAGACGTTGACGCCGCGGATGATGAGCATGTCGTCCGTGCGCCCGGAGATGCGCTCCATGCGCCGCATGGTTCGCGCCGAGCCGGGCAGGAGCCGCGTCAGGTCGCGCGTGCGATAGCGGATGACCGGCATCGCTTCCTTGGTGAGCGAGGTGAAGACGAGTTCGCCAAGCTCGCCGTCGGGCAGGGGCGCGCCGGTTTCGGGATCGATAATCTCCGGGTAGAAATGATCTTCCCAGACGGTGAGGCCGTCTTTCGTCTCGACGCATTCGCTGGCGACGCCGGGACCGATGACTTCCGACAGGCCGTATATGTCGACCGCGTCGATGGCGAACGCCTCTTCGATCTCGGCGCGCATTTCGTTGGTCCAGGGCTCCGCGCCGAAAATCCCGACCTTGAGGGACGATTTGCGCGCATCTAGACCGCAGCGCCGGTATTCGTCGAGGATCGCCAGCATGTAGCTCGGCGTCACCATGATGATCTCGGGACGGAAATCCTCGATGAGCTGCACCTGCTTTTCCGTCTGTCCGCCGGACATCGGAATGACAGTGCAGCCAAGCGCTTCCGCGCCGTAATGGGCGCCGAGCCCGCCGGTGAAAAGGCCGTAGCCGTAGGCGATGTGGACTTTCATTCCCGCGCGTCCGCCGGCGGCCCGGATTGAGCGCGCCACAAGCGCCGACCAAGTCTCGATGTCGCGCTTCGTATAACCGACGACAGTCGGTTTGCCTGTGGTTCCCGACGAGGCGTGGACGCGCGCGATGGTTTCCATCGGCGCGGCGAAGAAACCGAACGGATAGTGCGCCCGCAGATCGTCCTTTACCGTGAAAGGGAACTTCGCGAGGTCGGCGAGGGAGACAAGGTCGGACGGCTTCACGCCCGCCTCGTCGAACTTGGCGCGGTACGGCGCCGAGTTTTCGTAGGCGTGGGCGAGCGTCGTCTTCAGGCGTTCGAGCTGCAACGCTTCAAGCGCCGCGCGAGAGAGACGCTCCCCGTCGTCAAGTTGCGGCTGATACGCGTGCGCCATCGCGTCAGATCGCATTCATGGTGAGAAGATCGTAGGTCGCGACCGCTTCGTCCTTCTCGTTCGTCACCAGAACGTCCCAGCGCACTTCGCCATACTCGTCGTTGCGTTTCTTCTTCGACTTGGCCGTCAGGCGCACCTTGATGGCGTCGCCGGGCGAGACCGGCGTCAGGAAGCGCAGGGAGTCGAGCCCGTAATTGGCGAGGACGGGACCCGGCGCCGGATCGACGAACAGGCCGGCTGCGAATGAGAGCAGCAGGTAGCCGTGCGCGACGCGTCCGGGGAAGAAAGGATTCGCCTTCGCCGCTTCCTCATCCATATGCGCGTAGAACGTGTCGCCGGTGAAATGGGCGAAGTGTTCGATGTCTTCGAGCGTGATGGTGCGCGGCTTCGTTTCGATCGACTTGCCGAGCTCCAGCTCGCCGAAGCGAAGACGGAACGGATGAGGCGTGTCGGCTTGCGTCGGCGCGCCTTTCGTCCAGGCGTTGGTGACGCCGGTAAGCACAGCGGGCGAACCCTGTACGGCGGTGCGCTGCATGAAATGTTTCACGCCGCGTATGCCGCCCATCTCTTCGCCGCCGCCGGCGCGGCCCGGGCCGCCATGAACGAGAACGGGAAGGGGCGATCCGTGCCCGGTGGATTCCTTGGCGCTGTCGCGGTCGATGATGGCGATGCGGCCGTGGAACGCGGCGGCGCCCATGACGAAGGCACGAGCAGTCTGCGGATCGTGCGTGAACAGAGACGCGACCAGCGAGCCTTCGCCGCGCGCAGCGAGCGACACCGCGTCTGCAATGTCTTTGTAAGGCATCAACGTAGAGACGGGCCCGAACGCCTCGACCGCATGAACGGCTTTCGCGCGCCACGGATCGTCGCACCGCAAAAGGATTGGCGATATGAACGCGCCGTTTTCAGTCTTGTCGCCGGCGATCTCGACCTTGTGCAGGTCGCCGAAAACGATCTCGGCTTCTTTCGAAAGCTCCTTCACCTTGCCGCGCACGTCTTCGAGCTGCGCACGGCTGACAAGCGCCCCCATGCGCACGTCTTCAAGCGCGGGGTCGCCCACCTTGATCTTGGCGAGGCCGGCGGCGAGCGCTTTCTCGGCGTCGGCGAGATAGGCTTGTGGCACGAAAGCGCGGCGGATGGCGGTGCATTTCTGCCCCGCCTTCACAGTCATCTCGCGCACGACTTCCTTGATGAAGAGATCGAATTCCGGCGTTCCCGGCGCGCCGTCGGGGCCGAGCACGGAAGCGTTGAGCGAGTCCTGTTCGGCGATAAAGCGGACGCTTTCGGAAAGGATGGTTTTGTGGCCCCGAAGCTTCTGCGCCGTCTGCGCGGAGCCGGTGAAGGAGACGAGATCCTGCCCGGTCAGGCGTTCGAACAGGTCGCCCGTCGCGCCGATGCAAAGCTGCACGGCGCCTTTCGGCAGCAGCCCCGTGTCGATCAGCACCCGGAACGCCGCTTCGGCGAGATACGACGTCGCCGTCGCCGGCTTGACGATGGAGGGAACGCCCGCAAGCAGGGCGGGGGCGAGCTTTTCGAGCATGCCCCAGACCGGGAAGTTGAAAGCGTTGATTTGCAACGCGACCCCTTGCAGCGGCGTGTAGACATGCGTCGCCATGAACGTGCCGCCGCGGGAAATCTGTTCAAGTTCGCCGTCGATGAGTATGTGATCGTCAGGAAGCTCGCGCTTGCCCTTCGAGGCGAAGCTGAACAGCGTGCCGGCGCCGCCTTCGATATCGATCCAGCCGTCCTTGCGCGTCGCGCCGGTGTGCAGATTGAGCGCGTAAAGTTCTTCCTTGCGCTCCATGATCGCGGCGCCGAGGCCTTTGATGATCGCGGCGCGCTGGTGGAAGGTGAGGGCGCGAAGCGCGGGACCGCCGACCTCTCGCGCATGCTTGATCATCAGCGCATAGTCGAGATTGCCGGAGCTCGCTTCTGCGACCGGCTCTCCCGTCACCGCCGAGGCGATGTGCGAATAATTCGATCCGCCGTCGACCCATTGGTCGGCGACATAGCTTTTGAGCGTCAGTACGGACATGAAGCGTCTCCTGCTTCCGGTTAGCGGCCCTTGAAGGCCGGCTTGCGCTTGTTGAGAAAGGCGTCGACGCCTTCGCGGTAATCTTCCGTGCGGCCGAGCTGGCGTTGCAGGTCGCGTTCTAGATCGAGCTGTTCATCGAGCGTGCGCGACGAGGCGGTGCGGATCGCCTCTTTTGTCGCCGCAAGCCCGCGCGTCGGCGCGCTGGCGAATTTTTCGATCAGGGCGCCGGCTTCGCTCACCAATTTGTCGTCGTCGACGCACTTCCAGATCAGGCCCCATTGCGCCGCGGTTTCCGCCGGAAGCGGCTCCCCGGTGAGCGCGAGGCCGAGCGCGCGCGCCTGTCCGGCGAGGCGGGGGAGGGTCCATGTTCCGCCTGAATCCGGCACGAGCCCGATATTGGCGAAGGACTGAATGAATTTCGCGGACTTCGCTGCGATCACGATGTCGGCGGCGAAGGCGATGTTCGCGCCCGCGCCGGCGGCGACCCCGTTGACGGCGCAGACAACCGGCATCGGCAAAGCCGTCAGCCTGCGGACGAGCGGGTTGTAACGGTTCTCAAGGCTCTCGCCGAGATCGGCGCCGCCTTCTCCCGGCGCGACGGCGCGGTCGGATAAGTCCTGCCCGGCGCAAAAGCCGCGTCCGGCGCCGGTGATCAGGAGCGCGCGGACTGATTTGTCGGCCTCGACGGCGTCGAGCGCCTTGGCGACCTCGCCATGCATCTGCGCGGTGAAGGAGTTGAGACGGTCGGGGCGGTTCAGGGTGAGGCGCGCGGCGCCCGCGTCGATGGAGAACAGGATCGTTTCGAACGTGTCCGTCATGGTCGCGCCCTGATATGCGGTTGCGCGCGGCGATTGATTTCACTGCGCCCCGTCTGCTACCAAGAGCTATACCCGAACGGCCGGTCGGTCAATTCTTGGGATGATGATGAGCGAAGAGTCGGAGAGGCTTGGGCGCCGCATCGCGCTTAAAATGCACGGGCGCGAAGGAACCGCGAAGGCGTGGAGCCTCACGTTCGAGGATGCGGGCGAAGGCTGGGCGCGGTGCTCGATGCTTGTCAGTGACGACATGCTGAACGGTCACGGCACGGCGCATGGGGGCATGATCTTCGCGCTCGCCGACACGGCGTTCGCCTGGGCCTGCAATTCGCGCAATGTGAAAACCTTCGCGCAGCACGCCTCGATTTCCTTTCTTTCCCCTGCGCAGCCCGGCGAACGGCTTACGGCGGAGGCGCGCGAGGATGCGTCGGCGGGTAGAAGCGGGGTCTATACGGCGCGCGTGACCGGCGAGGACGGGCGCGTCGTCGCGATTTTTCAAGGGCTCTCGCGCACGGCGGGCGGGCCTGTCATTGATGAGGATGAGCAATAACATGGCCGAAGCTTTTATCTGCGACGCCGTCAGGACGCCCATCGGGCGCTATGCGGGAGCCCTGTCGCAAGTGCGCGCCGACGATCTTGCGGCGATTCCGCTCAAGGCGCTGAAAGAGCGCAACCCGAAAATCGACTGGGACGCGCTCGACGATCTCGTCGTGGGCTGCGCCAATCAGGCGGGGGAGGACAATCGCAATGTCGCGCGCATGGCGGCGCTTCTCGCCGGGCTCGGCGAAAAGGTTCCGGGCACGACCGTCAACCGGCTTTGCGGCTCCGGCATGGACGCGGTGACGATAGCGGCGCGGGCGATCAAGGCTGGCGAGGCGGAACTGATCGTCGCCGGCGGCGTCGAGTCCATGTCGCGGGCGCCGTTCGTGATGGGCAAGGCGGACGCCGCCTTTTCCCGCAACGCCGAGATTTTCGACACGACCATCGGCTGGCGCTTCGTCAACCCTGTTCTCAAGGCGCAGTACGGAATCGATTCCATGCCCGAGACGGCGGAGAATGTCGCCGAGGATTTCAATGTCTCCCGCGCCGATCAGGATGCGTTCGCGCTGCGCTCGCAGATGCGCGCCGCCGAAGCGCAAAAGAACGGGCGTCTCGGCGCCGAGATCGTTCCGGTCTCCATTCCGCAGCGCAAGGGCGAGGCGGTCATCGTCGAGCGCGACGAGCATCCGCGTGCGACCACGATTGAAGCGCTCGCCGGACTGAAACCGTTCGTGAAGAAAGACGGCTCGATCACCGCCGGCAACGCTTCCGGCGTCAATGACGGCGCCGCCGCGCTGATCGTCGCTTCAGAGGCGGCGGTGAAGAAACACGGTTTGACGCCGCGGGCGCGCTTTGTCGCCGGCGCCGTCGTCGGAGTCGCGCCGCGCATCATGGGCATCGGTCCCGCGCCCGCCTCGAAGCGCGTTCTCGCGAAAGCGGGCCTCACGCTTTCCGAAATCGACGTCATCGAAATCAACGAAGCCTTCGCGTCGCAATCGCTTGCGACCTTGCGCGACCTCGGTCTTGCCGATGACGCCGACCATGTGAACCCGAATGGCGGCGCCATCGCGCTCGGCCATCCGCTCGGCATGTCCGGCGCGCGGCTGGTTCTGACGGCGATTGAAGAGCTTCATCAGCGTAGCGCGACTCGCGCGCTCGCCGCGATGTGCATCGGCGTCGGGCAGGGAATCGCGAGCGTCGTCGAGCGCGTTTGAGTCAGATTCGAGGAAGCTATCTTAGCGCCGCGACGATGAGTTCTTCGCAATTGACCGGAACAGCCTTCTCGCCCTGATCGTCGATGATCGCCTCGCCGATCATTTCGAGAACTTCCCCGACCGTGTCGGCCTTTTCCGGCAGGCTGACTTTAGGCTTCTTGATGACGCCGCTGACGGGAATGGCGCCGTCGAAGCGTAAAAGCGCTCCTTGCTTGGGCGCGCCCGTAAGCTGAAGCGACAAAGTTTCGTCCGCAAACGCGATCGACCCTTCGGCCTTGGTCACGGCGCGCGACGTGTCGATGACGATAGGCGAAGGCGACGCCTGGCCTTCCTTCACTTCGAGGCGAGCGATGAGGCAATTCAGCGTCGCTTCCTTGTCGCTGTCGACCATGACGCCCTTGCCGACATCCTGCCCGAGAAGGGCGGCGACATTGGCGGGAATGACGCCATCCTCGGCGACGATGGCGAGCGAGCCGGTGGAGCGGCCTATCGCTTCGCGCACTGTCCGGCCCGGCCCGGCAAGACGGATATGTCCGGCCATCGGCGCTTCGATCTTTGTGCTCGGGAAAAAATCCGCAAAGCGCGCATCGCCGGTTTCAAGCGCAAGGTCCAGCACCGTCGCGCCTTCGCGTTGATCGACAACGACGCGGCCCGTCATCCGCCCATGCGTGAGCCCGAGCGTCAGATTCTCAACCGTCAGCAATTGATGATCGACCTTTATGGAAGCATCGAGGGAACGGAAAGGCGAAGGGCCGGGCCATAGGAGCTCCTTGACTCGAATATGGAGCGTGCCGTCGGTGTCATCGATATTGTCGAGGTCGATGGCGGTGTCAGGAAACACTCGTGGGCCGAAACGGGCGCGCTTTTGGGCGGCGATGCGCCTGCCCTCGGCGTTGGAAAGGTCGTCGAAATCGAATTTCTCGGCGGCGAGCGCGCCGGTGATGATAGTGCGCGCATTACGCCGTTCGATTGTCGCATCGCCAGCGATATCGGAGCGTCCGATCGTTCCTTTAAGGCCGGTCACGCGCCAGTCGGGCGAGGCACGCTCCACGTTGGCGGTCAGCGTCACAGGCTGCGTCTCAGGCAGGCCCGCTTCGATGATCGCATCGATGAGCATCAGGTCGTCGCCATGCGCGGTCGCGGCGGCTGTAAGGCGGCCGACATCGAGAGGGCCTTCCATTTCGCCTTCGAAAGTCATGCCGACCGCATCGCCGGCGATTTCTGCGTAAAAGGGCCACGGTTTTCCGTAGGCGGATTTCACGACCGGCGCGCCGCGAGCGAGAATCGTTACAGGCTCCTCGCGGATCGAGCCCTCGCCCGAGAGGATGAAGCCGGTTGCGTCGGATCGAATTTCGGCCATGAAACGCCGTTTGCGCTTGGCGTCGGCATAGGCGATGCGGCTATTCCGTATCGTCAGCATGCGCAGCGTCGGTTTGGCGGAAGCTTTGTCGTCGACTGTGTCGCTGGGCGGTTCGGCGCTCCAGCTTTTGCGCCCTTCTTCATTGCGGACCAGATTGAGCTGCATGCCGGCGATATCGACCGCAGTCGGTTGGAGATCGCCCCAGAGGAGAGGAATGGCCGGCGCCCGAATCGCCGCTTTTTCGACAGTTGCGAGATTTCCCTCGCCAGCCCAAAGAGCCTGCCGCGCGGTCAGGTTTTCCACGATGATTGTCGGCGTCAGCGACCACGGCCCCTGTCGCTTCATGGAGCCTATCGTCACGGTCTGGCCGATTTTTTCCGACGCCTGTTTTTCCAGCACGCCTTTCAAAACGCCCCAGGGAAAAGCCCCGAGCGCTATAATCAAAACCCCGACCAGAACGGCGGCGCCTATAAAAATGAATTTTAACGCCCGCTGGAACACGCGCCGCACTTTCAAGGTGAGTTAAACTCCCTGAATAATGCAGGTCGCCTCGCTTGGTTCCGAAAAGCCGGAAAACGCTTTGCCGAATTAGTTGACCGGTCGGTCGGTTTATTCTATATGAAGGGTGCGCGCCTTCCGTTTAGCGCGCTCTATCGGAGAGGCGGAATGTACGCTCAGGAAGTCAAATCGACCGGCAAGGCCGTCAAGTCTCTCGACGAGATGGCGCCCGAGGAGCGCGCCTTTCAGGAGCGCATCGACGCCGATATTAAGATCGAACCGAAAGAGTGGATGCCGGAAGGCTATCGCAAGACGCTCATCCGGCAGATCTCGCAGCACGCCCATTCCGAAATCGTCGGGCAGCTTCCCGAAGGCAACTGGATCACGCGCGCGCCGACGCTCGACCGCAAGGCGATCCTGCTCGCCAAGGTGCAGGACGAGGCGGGCCACGGCCTCTACCTTTATTGCGCCGCCGAGACGCTCGGGATTTCGCGCGATCAGATGACGGAGCAATTGCTGTCCGGCAAGGCGAAATATTCTTCGATCTTTAATTACCCGACGCTGACATGGGCCGATATCGGCGCCATCGGCTGGCTTGTCGACGGCGCGGCGATCATGAACCAGGTGCCGATCCAGCGCTGCTCCTTCGGGCCGTATTCGCGCGCCATGATCCGCATCTGCAAGGAGGAGAGTTTCCACCAGCGGCAGGGCTACGACATCATGATGAAGCTCTCCAAGGGAACGCCGGCGCAGAAAGAAATGGCGCAGGACGCGCTGAACCGCTGGTGGTGGCCGGCGTTGATGATGTTCGGTCCGCCCGACGCGGAATCCGTGCATTCGGCCCAGTCTATGGCGTGGAAGATCAAGATGAACACCAACGACGAGCTGCGCCAGAAGTTCGTCGACCAGACCGTTCCGCAGGCGGATTATCTGGGCTTGAAAGTTCCCGATCCCGATCTCAACTGGAACGAAGAGAAGAAGGGTTACGATTTCGGCGAGGTCGACTGGGCGGAATTTTACGAAGTCCTCAAGGGGAATGGGCCGTGCAACAAGGAACGGCTCGGCGCGCGCCAGAAAGCGTGGAGCGAGGGCGCGTGGTTCCGCGAGGGATTGATGGCGCATGCGAAAAAGCGCGAGGCGCGCAAGATGGCGGCGGAGTAGAGCGATGCCGACGCGACGCGCAATGCCGGTCCTTCAGGTTCCCGATGTCGCAAAGGCGGCGGCGTACTACGAGAAACTCCGCTTTGCGACGCACGGGATGTGGGACGAGCCGCCTACATTCTCCATCGTTCAGCGCGGAGACGTCACCATCGCGCTCGACCGATCGCGCGAAACTGGCGCGTTGCCGCTCAATCAGGGCTGGTCGGCGTACATCTACGTCGATGACATAGATGCGGTGCATCGAGAGTTTCTCGACGCCGGCGTTCTTCACATGAGCGAGCTTTGCGATCGGGACTATGGCTGCCGCGACTTCACAGTGACGGATTTGAACGGGTATCACTTGGCTTTCGGCCAGGATCTTCACGCCAAGGGGCCGGGGCTCGGCGCGCAGCGCGGAAAAGGATGAACCGATGCACATAGCCCAACTCAATGTCGGAACGACGGCCTACGATCTCGACGATCCGCGCATGGCGGGGTTCGTGGACAATCTCGACCGCGTGAATGCGATCGCCGAGCGCTCCAAAGGTTTCGTCTGGCGCCTCAAGGACGAGGCGGGGGATGCGACCGGCATCAAGGTTTCCGACGATCCGCGTTTCATCGTCAATATGAGCGTCTGGGAAACGGTCGAGGATCTCGAGCGCTTCGTCTTTGCGACGGTTCATAGAAAGTTTTACGCGCGCGGCGAGGAATGGTTTCACAAGATGACGACGCCTCGCTTCGTCATGTGGCCGGTTCCGGTCGGCCATCGCCCGACAGTTGAAGAAGCGCTTTCGCGGCTCGACAAGTTGACCGAGGAAGGCCCGTCGGACGAAGCGTTCGGCTGGGAGCGTCTCGCGGAACTGAAACTCTGGATGTCGAAACGCTGCGCGTGAGGATGTGATGACGAATTCAAGCTCGACCGAATGGCCGCTCTGGGAAGTCTTTATCCGGGGACAGCACGGTCTCGCGCACCGGCACGTGGGCAGCCTCCACGCGCCGGACGCTGAGATGGCCGTCAATAACGCGCGCGACGTCTACACGCGGCGCAACGAAGGCGTTTCCATCTGGGTGGTGAAGGCGCTCGACATTGTCGCCTCTGCGCCGGGCGAAAAGGGGCCTCTGTTCGAGCCCGCCAACTCCAAGGTTTATCGGCATCCGACCTTTTTCGATATTCCCGACGAGATCGGGCATATGTGATGACGACTTCTCCAAGCCAGAATCTGCGCTTCGAGTTCGCGCTGCGTATGGGCGACAACGCGCTCATCCTCGCGCAGCGCCTCGGCGCGTGGTGCGGCCATGCGCCGATCCTCGAAGAAGACATCGCCATGGCGAATGTCGCGCTCGACCTGCTGGGGCAGACGAAGCTGTGGCTCGCCTACGCCGCCGAGCTTGAAGGCGAGGGGAGGACCGCCGACGACCTCGCGTTCCTGCGCGACGGCCGCGCGTTTCGCAATGCGCTCCTCGTGGAGCAGGCGAACGGCGATTACGCTGACACCTTGATGCGCCAGTTCCTGTTCGACGCCTGGCACCTGCCGATGCTCGAAGCGCTGCAAAGTTCTTCCGACCCCCGCGTCGCTGAAATCGCGCAGAAGTCGGTCAAGGAAGCCGCCTATCATCTCGACCGCTCCACCGATCTCGTCATTCGTCTCGGCGACGGCAGCGAGGAAAGCAGGGCGAAGATGCAGCGCGCGCTCGACGATCTGTGGGCCTTCGCCGGCGAACTGACGACGCCGGACGCGACCGATAAAGCGCTCGCGGAAGCGGGGGTTGCGCCCGACCTCGCCGACATCGCGCGGCGCTGGAGCGCTCATGCCGAACAAGCGCTCGCCGACGCGACATTGACGCCGCCGAAAGACGCCGCCGTGCGCAAAGGCGGCAAGGCCGGACTTCATTCGGAAGGGTTCGGCTTTCTGCTCGCCGAGATGCAGCATCTACAGCGCGCGCATCCGGGCGCGGCCTGGTGACGCGATGATCGCGCTTGCGGTAAAACCTTCTCCCGATGAAATCCGGCGGTGGCTCGAAGACGTGCCGGACCCGGAAGTGCCCGCCGTTTCCATTGTCGATCTCGGCATCGTGCGCGATATCGAATGGCGCGGCGATACGCTGGTCGTCGGCGTCACGCCGACCTATTCGGGTTGCCCCGCGACCGCCGTGATCTCCATCGACATTGTAGAAGCGCTGCGCCGCCGCGGCGTCGAGCGCGTGCGCATTGAAACGCGTCTTTCGCCGCCCTGGACGACAGCGTGGATCAGCGACGCCGGCCGCGAGAAGCTGCGCGCCTACGGCATCGCGCCGCCGGTTGAAGGCGCTCCTTGCGCCGGCGCATTGAAACCAACCGCGCCCGTCGCTTGTCCGCAGTGCGGCTCCTTGCGCACCGAAGAAGTCAGCCGCTTCGGCTCCACGCCCTGCAAGGCGACGTGGCGCTGCGCGGACTGTCTCGAACCGTTCGACTATTTCAAGAGTTTTTGACAATGGCGCGTTTTTTTCCGTTGCGGGTCAGCGATATTCGGCGCGAGACGCGCGATTCCGTCGTGCTGACTCTTCAGCCGAAAGATGAAGACAGGGACGAATTCCGTTTCATTCAGGGCCAGTACCTGACCTTTCGGCATACGTTCGATGGCGAAGAATTGCGCCGGTCCTATTCGATCTGCGCCGGCCGCGACGAAGGCGTTCTGCGCGTCGGCGTCAAGCATGTGGACGGCGGCTGGTTTTCGACCTGGGCGAACGAGGAGCTGAAAGAAGGCGATATCCTTGAGGCGATGAAGCCGATGGGGAATTTCCATGCGCCGCTGAAGCCGGAAGCGGCGCGGCGCTATCTCGGTTTCGCCGGCGGCAGCGGCATCACGCCGCTTGTCTCGATTGTGAAAACCGTGCTCGCCGAAGAGCCGAAATCGACCTTCACGCTGCTCTACGGCAACCGTTCGACCGGATCGATCATGTTCCGCGAGGAGCTTGAGGACCTCAAGAACCTCCATATGGGCCGGCTCAGCATCGTTCACGTGCTCGAAAGCGAAGCGGCGGACATCGACCTCTTTTCGGGCCGCCTCGACCGCGATAAATGCGACGCGCTGTTCGGCAAGTGGGTGAACGTCAGGAACGCCGATCTCGCCTTCATCTGCGGGCCCGAGCCGATGATGCTCGCCGTCGCCGATGCGCTGAAAGCGCACGGCATGTCGGACGCGCAAATCAAGTTCGAACTGTTCGCCTCGGCCCAGCCCGGCAAGGCGCGCGCCAAGGCTGTGAGCGCGACCGGCGCGGCGACCGGCGCGGCGTGCGCGGCGAGCGTCATTCTCGACGGCGTGCGGCGCGACTTCTCGATGCCGAAACAGGATCAGACCGTGCTCGAAGCGGCGATCGCGGCGAATTTCGACGCGCCCTACGCCTGCAAGGCGGGCGTCTGCTCGACCTGCCGTGCGAAAGTGATCGAGGGCGAGGTCGAAATGGAAGCCAATTACGCGCTGGAAGACTATGAGGTGAAGCGCGGCTATATTCTCACCTGCCAGAGCCGTCCCATAAGCGACCGGCTTGTCGTCGATTACGATCAATAGGCGCGATGTGAGCGAGGAAGCGGGCATTCTCGATTATCTGGAGCGCGGCGGAAAACTCACCTCGCCCGACAACGCGCCGCCGCGTTATCGCGCCGAGCTGATGCGCATGATGGCGAGCTTCGTCGATTCCGAAATGGCGGGCGCGGCGGGTTTCGCCGATTGCATCAATCAGGGCCCCGGCGTCACCGAGCGCATCGCGGCGTCTCGCATTGTCCTAGAAAAACTCGATCACGCCGAGCGCGTTCTGAAAATCATGGGCGAGTTCGGCGCCAACACGGCGCGCTATGAAACGGTGCACCCGTGGGCCGCGCGCGTCGGGCGCGACGAAGACATCGGTGCGACGCGCCGCGGCGGCGACATGCGGCTCAATGTTTTTCACTATCCGCTTGCGGGATGGACGGACGCGGTGACGATGAACGTGCTCATGGGCTGCGCGACGGTTGTTCAGCTTGGCGAGCTTTCACGCGTTTCCTACCAGCCGCTCGGCGAAACCTTTCGCGACATTCTTCCGCGTGAAACGCGCCATGCGGAGCTGGGCGAGGAAGGGCTCGCGAAAATCGCGTCGGAAGGCGCGGCGGGCAAAGACGAGATCGCCCGCTCGGTCGACTACTGGCGCCGGCGGGTCGGGGCGACGTTAGGCGGTGCCGCGTCGGCGCGCGCCGACCTGCTGAAACGGTTCGGGTTGCGCCATGAGAGCAACGAAACGCTGAAGAAGGCTTGGGACGCCGCCGTGGATATGTCTCTCGGCCGGGCGCTGGGCTGAAACGATGTTTGACCAGTCAACAGTCATCGGCGTGTGCGGCGCGGGCGCGATGGGCGCCGGCATCGCGCAGGTCGCGGCGCAGGCCGGGCACAACGTCATCGTTTACGACAGGGACGAAGCGGCGCTGGCGAACGGGGGCGCCGCCGTCGAAAAAGGCGCGCAGGCGCTTTTGAAGCGCGGCAAGCTTGACGCGACGGGCGCGAAGGAATTGACCGGCCGCATCGTCTGGACGCTGACCATCGCCGACATGGCGCCCGCCGGGCTCGTGATTGAAGCGATTGTCGAGAAGCAGGAGGCGAAAGCCTCGCTGTTACGCCAGCTTGAAGAAGTTGTCGCGCCGGAAGCCGCGCTCGCGACGAATACGTCTTCGCTTCCGGTTACGCTATTGGCTGCGGCTTTGTCGCGGCCTGCGCGCTTTCTCGGCTTGCATTTTTTCAACCCGGCGCCGGTGATGAAGCTGGTCGAAGTTGTTTCCGGCGCCGCGACCGATCCTGAACTGGCGAACGCCGCCGCGTCGCTGATGGGCGGCTGGGGCAAAGAGGCGGTCGCCGTTCGCGACGTACCGGGCTTCATCGTCAACCGCGTCGCCCGGCCGTTTTACGGCGAGGGCTGGCGCGCGCTCGAGGAAGGCGTCGCAGATGCGGCGACCATCGACTTCCTGTTCCGCGATCTCGCCGGCTTCCGCATGGGGCCGCTCGAACTTGGCGATCTCATCGGTCATGATGTGAACTACGCCGTCGCCCGATCAGTATATGACGCCTATTTCGGGCGCACGCGCTTCGTTCCCTCGCTCGGGCAGGGCCAGCTTGTCGCCGCCGGCAAGCTTGGGCGAAAGACGGGCGCAGGCGTTTATAATTATGGCGCCGACGCGCTGACGCCGGCGCCGCGGCTCTCTTCTCTGGCGGAAGCGAAACCGTTGACGCTCAATCTCGGCCGCGATGCGGACTCGCTGAAGGCGCTGCTCGACGCGGCGGGCGCGCCCTATGGCGCCGACAAAACGATCCCGGCTGGTTTCGCGAGCGTCGGCGGCGTGCTTGTCGGCTTCAGCGAAGGCTGGACCGCCGGCGCCTTCGCGCACGATTTCGGGCGGCCTGTCGCGCTTCTCGACTGGATGCGCGATCCGGCGGCGGCGAGCGCCATCGCATTCGCCGCATCGGATGGAGAAGCGCGCGCCGCCGCGCTCGCTTTCACAAACGCCTGCGGCAGGAAAGCGGTCGAACTGAAAGACCGGCCGGGTCTCGTCGTGCTGCGCGCTTTATTGCAGCTCGCAAACGCAGCCGGCGATTCGGTGCGCGATCAGGCAGCCGACGCTGACGGAATCGACAAGGCGATGCGCTTTGGCGCCAATTACCCCTTCGGTCCTTTGGAATGGCTCAAAGAGTATGGCGCGGCGCGCGCAACGCGCGCGCTTGACGCCATCGCGGAAGAGACAGGCGACGCGATGTATTTCGCCGGCGAGCAGCTTCGCGCGGCGGCGCGGCGCTAGGCGGCGCCCATCACGTCGCGCAGCGCTTCGCAAAGATGTCCGATATTGCCGACATTGACGCCGCAAAGATTGATGCGGCCCGCGCCGACAATATAAACGCCGTGCTTTTCGCGCATCGCCAGAACCTGTTCCTTGTTTAAGGGGAGCAGGGAGAACATGCCGTTCTGGTCTTCGATATAAGCGAGGCGGTCCCCCATCTGCATCTCTGCGGATGTGTTGACCAACAGCTTGCGGCTCGCCTTGATCGCGCGCCGCATGGTCGCGGCTTCCTCGCGCCATTGCGCGAACAGAGCCGGAGACTGAAGAATTTCCGCGACGATGGCGCCGCCATGGGCCGGCGGCATCGAGTAAATCCCGCGCGCCACATTGACCGCGTGAGAGCGGGCGGCGGCGGCGCTTTTTGCGTTCTCGCCGATCATGATCAGCGCGCCGGTGCGTTCGCGGTAGAGGCCGAAATTTTTCGAGCAGGAATAGGAGACCAGCGCTTCAGGCAAACGGCGCGCGATCTCGCGCACGATGTACGCGTCTTCTTCCAGCCCTTCGGCGAAACCGTGATAGGCCATATCGACAAAGGGGAGAAACTTGCGCCGCTCGGCGACGTCGATCACCATATCGATCTGTTCGGGCGTAAGGTCCGCGCCGGTCGGGTTATGGCAGGCGCCGTGCAGCAGCAACACGTCGCCGGGTCCAAGCTTTTCAACCTCGGCCAGAAAAGCGTCGAACCGGACAGTCGATGTCGCGCTGTCATAGTAAGGGATCAACCGAATCTTGTGGCCCGCCGCCGAAAGCAGCGGTTCATGGTTCGCCCATGTCGGCTCGCCCACATGGATCGCTCTTGCGTTCATGCGTTTCAGCAGTTCGCCGCCGACCCGGAGCGCGCCGCAGCCGCCCGGCGTCTGGATCGCGGCGACGCGCCCGCTCGCGAGCGCGTCATGTTTGTCGCCGAATAAAAGCGACACAATGCCCGGCGCGAATCCCGGCGCGCCCTCGGGCGGCGTATAGACCTTCGTGGTCTCCGCCTGCATCACCAGCGCCTCGGCGGCTTTCACGGAAGCAAGCACCGGGGTTTTGTTGTCCGCCGTGCGGAATACGCCGACGCCGAGATCAATTTTTTTCGCGCGCGCATCGTCCGCGAAAAGTTTCGTCAGCCCGAGAATAGCGTCAGGCGGCAGCTCGTCGATCTCAGAAAACATGGCTCTTCCGAAGGGTCAGGCGACATCGGCCATCTTGGCCGCGTCGAAGCGTTGCAGGAGACGGCTGAGTTTTTCCTCCGCTTTCGCCAGCGATTCAAGCTTTACCGGGCCGTATCCGCGAATTTCGTCAGGCAGGCTGGCGATTTCAGTCGCCAGACCGACATTGTCCCGGTCAAGGCGCGCGGCGATCTTCTCGAGCCGGTCGCGGTAATCTGCGATCAGCTTGCGCTCAAGCCGCCGCTCTTCGGTCATGCCGAAAGGATCGAACGGCGTGCCGCGCAGGAAGCGGAGACGTTTCAGGGCGGCGAGCGCCGGATACATCCACGGCCCGAAGACGGACTTTTTCGGGCGACCCTGTTCGTCGAGGCCGCGATTGAAGACCGGCGGCGCCATGTGGAACTTGATCTTGTAGTCGCCGGCGAATTCTTTCTCGACATTCTTCAGGAAGGAACCGTCCGTGTAGAGGCGCGCGACTTCGTACTCGTCCTTGTAGGCCATTAGCTTGAAGAGATAGCGCGCGACCGCGCGGGCGAAAGCCTCGCCGCCGGGAACGCGCTTGGCGCGCTCGGCGATGCCGATGACGAAGTCGCTATAATCTTTCGCATAAGCGGCGTTCTGGTAATCGGTCAGAAATTGCGCGCGCCGCTCCACGAATTCATCGAGCGATAGTTCGACGGGCGCCGCGGCGGATAACCCCGCTGCGCGCTCGACGGCTTCAGGAGCGATCGCAGCCGTCCTGCCGAGTTCGAACGCCTCAAGGTTCTTTTTGACGGAAACGCCGTTGAGCGTGATGGCGCGCCGTAGCGCTTCGCCGCTTACCGGCACGAGACCGCGCTGCCACGCATAGCCTAGCAGCAGCATATTGGAATAGACGATGTCGCCGATCAGCCGGGCGGCGACGGCGCTGGCGTCGAGGCTGGAGGTGAGATCGTCGCCGCAGGCTTCTTTCAGCGTTTTCAGGCGCCGGTGGGCGCCAAAATCGACATTCCTGTCACGGATGAAATCGGCGGTGGGAATGATCTCCATGTTGGCGACGGCGCGGGTTTTGCCTTTGCGCATGACGGCGAGCGAGCGAGGGTCTGTGCCGACGACGAGATCGCAGATGATGGCGGCTTCGGCTTCGCCCGCATCGATCCTGACCTGGTTGAGCGCGGCGGGATTGGCGCCGAGCCGCACATAGGAAAGAACCGTGCCGCCCTTTTGCGCGAAGCCCATAAAGTCGAGAACGCTCGCGCCCTTGCCTTCAAGATGCGCGGCCATGGTGATGATGGCGCCGATGGTCACGACCCCGGTGCCGCCGACGCCGCCCACAAGAAGATCGTAGGCGCGGCCGAGCGGGGGAAGGGCGGGCTCGGGCAGCGACTTCAGCGAGGCCGACAATTCCGCCGTGATCGCTGCCGGTTCGGGCTTTCTCAATTCGCCGCCTTCGATGGAGACGAAGCTTGGGCAGAAGCCTTTGACGCAGGAATAGTCCTTGTTGCAGGACGACTGGTCGATCTTCCGTTTGCGTCCGAATTCCGTCTCCTTGGGAACGATGGAAAGACAGTTCGATTGTTTCGAGCAGTCGCCGCATCCCTCGCAAACAAGCTCGTTGATGAAGATGCGCTTGGCGGGGTCCGGATAGTCGTCGCGCTTCCTGCGGCGGCGTTTTTCCGCCGCGCATGTCTGCTCATAGATCAAAGCCGTGACGCCGGGGATCTCGCGCAGCTCGCGCTGAACGGCGTCAAGCTCGTCCCTGTGTTTCACTTCCATGCCGGCCGGCAACCCGCCCGCTTCGATGATGGCTTCCGGCTGGTCCGAGACGATGACGATCTTTTTGACGCCTTCGGCGGTCAACTGGTTGGCGATGCCGGGAACGGTGATGGTCCCGTCGACCGGCTGGCCGCCGGTCATGGCGACCGCGTCGTTGAACAGGATTTTGTACGTGATGTTGGCTTTCGCAGCGATCGCCTGCCGGATCGCCATGGAGCCGGAATGGAAATAGGTGCCGTCGCCGAGATTCTGGAAGATGTGCGGGCGGTCTTTCAGGAAAAGCGATTTCGCCGCCCAGTTCACGCCTTCGCCGCCCATCTGGATCAGCGAGGACGTGTCGCGGTCCATCCACGACGCCATGAAATGACAACCGATGCCGGCGAGCGCTTTCGAGCCTTCCGGTACTTTCGTCGAGGTGTTGTGCGGACAGCCGGAGCAGAAATAGGGGAGGCGCTTGGCGCCGCCCGGCGCTTCGACCGACTTTAGCGCGATGGCGAGGTCGCTGAGAGCCGCTTCGAAATTGAGCTGCGGGAACAGCCGCACCAACCGTTGCGCGATGATTGGCGCAAGCATCGACGGCGACAGTTCGTCGACCCACGAGATCAGCGGCGCGCCGGCTTCGTCGTGCTTGCCGAGAATGAGCTTCGGTTTGGACACTGCGCGGTCGTAGAGATATTCCTTGAGCTGGCTCTCGATAATGCCGCGCTTCTCCTCGACGACGAGCACTTCCTCCTTGCCCGCCATGAACCGTGCGGCGCCTTCGGTCTCAAGCGGCCACACCAGACCGATCTTGTAAATGTCGAGGCCGATCTGGCGCGCGCGCGCTTCGTCGACGCCGAGC
>JAVJPA010000031.1:0-4931 GCA_040216495.1 Amphiplicatus sp.
GCTCGGCGGCCTGTGGCACGGCGCAAGCTGGACCTTCGTCGTCTGGGGCGGCCTGCACGGGCTTTACCTCGCGGCCGAACGCCTCTGCCGCGAGATCTTCGGCGCCGGGCGCAGTTGGTACAACAACATCGTTTTCAAACTCTCGATGGCGCTGCTCACCTATTTCCTCGTCAACATCACCTGGGTGTTCTTCCGTTCGCAGACCTTCGCGCAGGCGAAGACCATGCTCGCCTCGATGTTCGCGCTCGCCGCCGAACCGCAGAAAGTCCTCTACTGGAACGAGATCGCGCCCGCGCTCATTGTCGTCGCCGGCATGGTGGCGACGCACTGGGCGATGCGTTCGACGACGCTCGAATACGTCGCGGAGAAAACGCCGCGCTGGCTCATCGGCGCGCTGTGGGCGTTCATGCTGTTCATGCTCGTCATCACGCAGGGGTCGGACAGTGCCTTCATCTACTTCCAGTTCTGACGCGCCTAGGCCGGATGCATTGCGGCCGCCGCCGAAGCTTTCCTTCTTCGATGCGGAGCATGTCGAACGTCCGGTTCCTGCGTGGCCGTGGAGGCTGCTCTGCGCCGCCGCGCTTGTCGCGACGCTGGCGCTCGCCGCCGGCTGGGAGCTTTACTGGCGCACGCACTGGCAAGAGGCCGGCGACTACAAGAACACGCAGGCGTTATGGGCGCAGGAGCGGCGCAAGGCGGTCGGCGATGCGACCGTGCTCATCGGCTCGTCCCGCATTTTCTTCGGCGCTGATCTCGATGTCTGGGAGAAGGCTGCCGGCGGCGACAGGCCCGTGCAGCTCGCGCTTGAAGGAACGAGCCCGCGGATATTCCTTGAAGACCTCGCCAATGACGAAAAGTTCCGCGGCCTGGTCGTCTCGGATTATACTGGCGTGCTCTTCGTGCAGAGGGGCGGCAGGCGCGACGACGTGCTTGACTATGTGAACACGGAATCATTGTCGCAGCGCGCCGATCACGCCTTGTCGAAAATTCTCGAACGGCGTCTGGCGTTCATCGATGAACAGACCCGCCCGAAGCGCATGCTGTTTCTCGCGCCGTTTCCGCCGCGCGCGGGAATGCCGGAGCGGACCGATCCGCGCAAGATCCCCAGAATGACCGACGATCGCAACGCGGAACTCTGGACGCGTCTTATGGAAGACGAACAATATCGGGAAACGGCGAAGCGGATGTGGGCCGCCAACAATGCAAGGCTCAGCCACAGGATCGGCCCGGGCGGCCCCATGGAGGCGGTTGTCGGGGATGCGGCGGCGCAGAGCGTTATCGACGAGGTGAAGGCTAACGTGGAAAAAATCCGCAGGCGGGGCGGGGACGTCGCTTTTGTCCGGTACCCGTTCGACGGCCCCTATGTGGATTTTGAAACCAACCTTTTCCCCAGCGCGCGTTTCTGGGAGCGGCTTGTAGCCGAGACGCGCAGCGCGGGCGTCAGCTTTGAGGACTACGCGGAATTGCAAGGCTACGAGTTGCCTGAGTGGTCTCATCTGGCGCCGCGCGAGGGGGAGCGTTTTACGAAAGCGCTCGTTCCGATACTCTACGAGGAAATTCGCCGAAAATCCGCCGAGCGCGCGGCGGGGCGCTGAACCGCGGGCGACCGCCGAAACAAGCTACAAGGATGATATCGTGCCTTCACCAGAACCAAAGCCTGACGCCTTCCGCGCGCCGCCGCCGCTCGCTTTCTTCGACCCGGAACATGTTGAACGCCCGGTTCCCGCGCGGCCTTGGCGCGCGCTTCTTGTCGCGGCTCTGATCGTCACGATTGGCCTGACGGCGGGATGGGAAGTTTACTGGCGCGGCAAGATGCTGGCCGCCGGCGATTACAAGAACACGTCCGCGCTCTGGGCGCAGGAGCGCCGCAAGGCTGTCGGCGATGCGACCGTGATGATCGGTTCGTCGCGCATTTTTTTCGATATCGATCTCGACCTGTGGGAAGAAGCCGCCGGCGTAAGACCGGTCATGCTGGCGTTGGAAGGAACGAGCCCGCGGCTGTTTCTCAAGGATCTTGCGGACGATGAAAACTTTCGCGGGCTGGCGATCGTTGGCGTTACAGCCCCTGTTTTTTTTACGCAAGACGGGGGTCTGCGCGCCGAGGTGCTTGACTACTACAAGAAGGAAACGCCGTCCCAGCGCTTCGACCATTTCCTGTCAGCTCCTCTGGAGGAAACGTTCGCGTTTCTTGACGAGCAGACGCGTCCGAAAACCCAGATGACGACTGCGCCGCTGCCGCTTCGCGACGGGATGCAGCCGCTTTTCTATCCGAGAAAACTCTCGATCAGCGCCGCCGATCGGAACACGGAGATGTGGGCTCGGGTGGTGGAAGACGAGCGGTACAAGGAGGAAGCGAAAGCGCAGTGGGCGCTGATCCTTCAGATGATGGCGCCGCCTCCTTCCGCCGACGGCTCGCCGCCGCCGCCTTTTCCCCAGGAAGCGATCGACGCGGTCGTCGGCGAAGTCAAAGCCAATGTAGACAAAATCCGCGCGCGCGGCGGCGATGTCGCCTTCCTGCGCTTTCCCTATGACGGCATGTTCGCCGTCGCCGAGGACAACGGCTTCCCGCGAGAACGCTTCTGGGACCGTCTTGTCGCGGAAACCGACAGCGTCGGCGTCACGTTCCATGACTACCCGGAACTGCAAGGCTACGAAATTGCGGAGTGGTCGCACCTCACCGCCCGCGAAGCCGAGCGCTACACGCGCGCGCTGGTCCCGATTTTCGAGGCGCGCATGGCCGAAAAGAAAGCGGAGCGGGAAGCGCGCGGCGCCAACTAGTCTCCTTTCGCCAGCGGGATCATCTCCACATCGATGACCGCATTGCCGCTCGCCGGGTCGATCCAGATCTTGTTGTAGGCCTTGCGGACGATGGCCTCGCCGACCTGCAATTCCTGCGTCGTCCCGTCGAACTGCACCTTGACCTCGTTGGCGCGCGCGCCTTGGGGCGGCTTGTCGAACAGGAATTTCACCGAGAAAAGAACGCCGCCGCCTTTTTTCGACTCGAACAAGAGCCAGCGCCGGTCGACGAACAGGTTCTTCAACTCGAGTTTCGGTTCGGTCATGTGCGCCCCCGCCAAATCCCCGCGCGAGTCTAGCATGGAACAGCGCGATGACGAGGCGGTGACGCCCGAAGGTCAGGCGAGCTTAAATTGCGCCAAGGCCGCTTTGGCGATCGGCTCGCCCCATTCCTGCACGAAGTGGCCGGCTTCGGCGACTTCCATTGGGGCGGGGCACCCTTTGATGAATTTTTTGAGGCCGTACATCGCCGGCGCGCCGAGAACCGGGTCAGCCATGCCGATGGCCATGAAGCTTTCGCCCTTCCATTCGTCCGACCAGAATTTCCGCGCCCGGAGCGATGTCTCGACGCCTTCCTTGGAGAGCGGCGTCAGGTCCGCCGCGCCTTTCTCTTTCAGCATGACGAGTTCCGGGAAACGCCGCACGCCGCCCTTATAGGACTGGTCGGGGAAGGGCGCGGCGTAGGCGGCGGCTTCCGCGTCGGAGAGAACCGAAGTCGAGCGTTTCATCAACGCCGCAATATCAAGATCAGGCTGCGAGCGGTTGAAGGCGCGCCACATGCCGAAGCCTTCCGGCGCTTCCTCGCCGGCGGGGAGGCCTGTGTTCATCACTATGAGGCGCGAATAGCGCCCCGGCGCTTCTATCGGCAGAGTGAGGCCGAGGATGCCGCCCCAGTCCTGAATGACGAGGCAGACGTTCTTGAGGTCGAGCTTTTCGACGAAAGCGAGAAGGGCGTTGCGGTGAAAATGGAACGTATACGTCTCATCGTCCGCCGGCTTGTCCGAGCGCCCGAAACCGAACATGTCGACCGCAACCGCGCGATGGCCCGCTCCGGTGAAAAGCGGGATCATCTTGCGGAAGAGGTAAGCCCAGGTGGGCTCGCCATGAATGCACAGGAACGTCACGTCCGCGTCTGCGGGTCCTTCGTCGACATAGTGCATCCTGAGGCTGTCATAGCCCGGCAGCCCTTCGACATAGCGCGGCGTGAACGGCCAGCCGGGCAGATTGGCGAAGCAGTCGTCGGGCGTCCTGAGGGCTTTTATCGTCATGGCGGTCTCCTTTCCGCCACGATAGGGATCGCGGCGGAAGGGTTCCAGCCTGCGGCGCAGCGCTACTTCACGCTCGGCGTATAGGTCCACACCCAGTTGTTGTTGAGCGCGGTCATGACGATCGACTTGCCGTCGGGGGCGATCTTGATCGGGCTGTCTTTCGGCAGGTACGGGCCCATGGCCATCATCGCCGGGTCGGGCGGGCCGATCCAGGTCGAGACGGGTTCGTCCGCCGCCTTGTAGAGCTTGAGCCCGGCGCCGCAGGATTCGGCGACCATCGTGTCGGGATGCTTGCGCACGCCGGTGAGTTCGGCCGCGCCTTCGCCGTTCGCGGTCAGCGCGAGCGCGTCGAAATGTTCGTAGGTCCCCTTCATCTCGCCGGCGGGACAGCCGTCGCCCATGCCGACAAGGTTCGTCACCTGCGTCGGATGGTTCGCGATCCTGGGCGCGCCGACAAACGCCTGCTTGTTCTTGTCCCAGTCGAAGGAGAGCGTCACCTTCTCCACTACATCGGCGTACTGGTCCGCGTCGGCGGCGGGGATCTGCACATGCTTGTCGCTGAGGACGCCCGTGACTTCGTAATGGATGACGGTCGCGGTCGCCCACTTCTCCATCGCCGCCATGTCGGGCGTTTGCGCCGCCGCGGCGCCCGCACACGCCAATCCCCCGGCCGCGAGGGCGGCCGGCTTGCACAATGCCTTCAGGTTCATGATAACTCCCCGGTTGAACGGCCCAATTTACCCCAGTTTCAAACAACCGGCGAGAGGCGAAAAATGGCGGAACTTGCGTGCGACGTTGTAGTGATCGGAGCGGGGCCGGGGGGCTATGTGGCGGCGATCCGCGCGGCGCAGCTCGGCTTCAAGACGG
>JAVJPA010000032.1:0-15012 GCA_040216495.1 Amphiplicatus sp.
TTTAACCCGAATCACTGAATGTTCAGCCAGTGGGTTTTCGCATCGGGAATCAATCCTTGCGCTGCGCCGGGTTCATTCTGACAGCGTTCGCGCTCGCCGGCTGCGCCTCGTTTGGTGCGGACTGTTCCAGCGTCGATTGGCGTTCCGCCGGTTTTGTTGACGGCGCCGAAGGCGCGCCGGAGCCCCACGCATTATACGTCGACAAAGCCTGCGCGCCGAAACAGGCGGCAGGCGCTTCTTATGCGATGTATCTCTCCGGCTGGGAGAATGGCGTTGAGGCTTATTGCTCTCCGGCGAACGGTTTCGCGCTCGGCGCGTCGGGCGCGGACTTTAACGGCGTCTGCAATAGCGACGGCGCCGCCGCCTTCGCCGACGCTTTCCGCGAGGGCGAGGCGGTGTTCGCCAAGGAAAGCGAGGCCTCCCTCGCCGGCAACGCCTATAGCGACGCCATGCGCGAGCTCTGGGACCTCAAGCACCGGCTGGCGATGATCGATATCTCCTTACGCACGGCCGGATATGCGGACCGGCGCAAACTGCTGCTGGAAGCGAAAGAACTGAAAGCCGATCTCGGCGCGGTTGAAACGTTGCTGGCCGATCTCGCCGACCAAAAACGGCGGGCTGAAGCGGAAGCCTCGTCGATGCGCGCCGCCGTCGCCGCGCGATACGACAGGCGCGCGCCTGCGCAGCCTGCGCGCGTCTCCTATTGAGTTTCCGCCGGACGGCGATTTGCGTTACCAGCGTCCTCGCCCTTTTCGGGATCGTTCATGGACGCGTCGGATTTTCAGTTTCCGCTTCGGCTCGGCTTCGGGTGCTCCGGCGCCTGGGGCATGCGCTGGTTCCCCGAGGCGCAAGCCGCTGCGCTCGTGGCGGAGGCGATGGAAGGCGGCGTCCGGCATTTCGACACGGCGGGCTTTTATGCAAACGGCGAAGCGGAGCGCCGGCTCGGAGCGGCGTTGAACGCAGTCGGCGAGCCGGCCTTCGTCAGCACCAAAACCGGTACGCGCTATCGCCGTTTCGGCGCGCCGGCGAAAGATTTCTCGGAAGCCGGTATGCGCGCCGATGTGGAGGCGAGCCTCGGGCGGCTCGGGCGCGAGCGCATCGATCTTCTTTACTTGCACGGGCCTTCTTCTGAAGCTCTGGAAGAAGCGCTCCCCGCCCTCGAACGCTTAAAGCAGGAAGGCAAGATCGCACGTTGGGGGGTCTGCGGGGAGGGCGCGGGGCTTCGTCAGGCGGTCGACGCCGGCGCCGAGGCGATCATGGGCGCCTACAATCTGTTCCGCCGAGAGCATGAGGATGCGTTCCGCCGCGCGAAAGAAAAAGGCGTCGGCGTCGTCGCCATCGCGCCGCTGGCGCAGGGACTGTATGCGCGAGACTTCTACAAGATCGGCGCCCCCGCCGATCTCTGGCGGATCGCTCGCGCCCTCATCAAGAACCGGTCCGAACTGCGACGGGCGCAGGCCGCCGCCGCCATGCTTGAGGCGGTCGAAGGCTGGACCCCGGCGCAGCTCGCTCTCGCCTTTGTGCGCGCCAATGACGCTATCGATATTGCGATGACCACGACCACAAAGCGCGCGCATCTGGCGGAAATCCTCGCCGTTCCGCCCTCGCTTGCGCCTGATGTCCTCGCCCGCCTGCGCGCCCTGACCACTTGACGCCTCCGAAGCGGGCGCCTAGCTCTCCTATCGGCGTATCAAAGGACCGGCGAGATGAGCGACAACCCCGCGTTTGCGGCCATTCAGGCGAAAATCGACGCAAACCCCGTGATGCTGTTCATGAAGGGGACGCCGCAATTCCCGCAATGCGGGTTCTCCGCCGCCATCGTCCAGATACTCGACTATCTCGGCGTCGACTACGGCTCGGAAAACGTCCTCGCCTCGGCGGAGCTTCGCCAGGGCATCAAGGACTTCTCCGACTGGCCGACGATCCCGCAGCTTTATGTGAAAGGCGAGTTTGTGGGCGGCTGCGACATCGTCCGCGAAATGTTCGAAAATGGCGAATTAAAGCCGTTTCTCGCTGACAAGGGCGTGCTGGCCGCCGCGTAAGCGCCGAGGCGAGCGCCGGGCGATACAGACAATTTTAGCGTATCTTTAGGCGAATTGGCAGGAATTGGCGGCGACGCTTCGCTTCTCTTGGAGAGAGGGCGTCTATGAAAACCGCAGTCCACCCGCTTCCCGAAGTCGACCGCCGCAGGGAGCCGCGCACGCCGGCGCGGATCGACTGCGTGTTCACCGTCAACGGCGGGCGCAAGCAGGCCGGCCTCACCCGCGACGTGTCGCCGAGCGGCGTCGCCATTCTGTCGCGCACGCTCGTTGAGCCGGGCGATCTGGTGAGCGTTTCGTTCGACAAGTTCGGGCGGCATCTGGGCAAGGTCGTTCGCCTGTTCGACGGAGGCTTCGCGATCGAGCTGAAACGCGCCTCCTTGGCGCTTGTGCCGCTGTCGTCCCCAAGCGATGAACCGCCGCTGCGCTACTAATTCCCGATAGCCGCCGGGCCTGCGCCGCGTATGATGCGCGGCCCGATGCAAGTACAGCCTTCCGCCGCCGTTATATTGCCGACAGTCTTCGAGCGCTGGTTTGCGGCGCGCGGCTGGCGCCCTCGCGCGCATCAACTCGAATGCCTCGAAGCGGGTAGGGCCGGGCGTTCGTTTCTGCTGATCGCGCCGACCGGCGGCGGCAAAACGCTCGCCGGCTTCCTGCCGAGCCTCGTCGACCTGCACGAGACCGGCGGGGGCAAGGGATTGCACACGCTCTACATCTCGCCGCTGAAGGCGCTGGCTGTCGACATCGCGCGCAACCTTCAGGCGCCGGTCTCGGAGATGGGGCTCGCCGTCACGCTCGAGACCCGTACCGGCGACACGCCTCCGTCTCGCCGCCAGCGCCAGAAATTCAATCCGCCCGACATCCTGCTGACGACGCCGGAGCAGTTAGCCCTGCTGCTGTCGCACAAGGATTCCGCCCGGCTGTTCGCAGGGTTGAAGTCGGTGATCGTCGACGAGCTGCACGCCATGGCTGGCGGCAAGCGCGGGCATTTGCTGGCGCTCGGACTGGCGCGATTGCGCGGGCTGGCGCCGGGGCTTCGCGCCACAGGCCTTTCCGCGACCGTGCCCGATCCGCAGCCGCTTCTCGATTTCCTCAGCGCCCGGAACGAAGAGGCGCGCACGCCGGCGCTTATTCGCGCCGCGGGCGGGGCGAAGGCGGAAGTGGACGTCCTCAACTCAGATGAGCGCATCCCGTGGTCCGGCCACTCGGCGCGCCACGCCTGGGGCGAGATTTACGATGCGATCCGCGGCGCGCGCATGACGCTTGTGTTCGTCAACACGCGGAGCCAGGCGGAGATGACATTTCAGGCGCTGTGGCGGATGAATGACGACAATCTCGCCATTGCGCTGCATCACGGTTCGCTCGATGTGGAACGCCGCCGCAAGGTCGAGGCGGCGATGGCGAAGGGGTCCTTGCGCGCCGTCGTCTGCACTTCGACGCTCGATCTCGGCATCGACTGGGGCGATGTCGATCTCGTCATTCAAGTAGGCGCGCCAAAGGGCGCAAGCCGCATCACCCAGCGCATCGGGCGCGCCAATCACCGCATGGACGAGCCGAGCCGGGCGCTGCTGATACCCGGTAACCGCTTCGAGGTGCTGGAATGTCTCGCGGCGCAAGCCGCTATCTCCGAAGGCGCCCTTGACGGCGAGGCGCCGAAGATCGGCGCGCTTGACGTTCTCGCCCAGCACATTCTCGGCATGGCCTGCGCGGCGCCGTTCCGTCCGGATGATCTTTACAAGGAAGTTATCTCCGCCGCGCCTTATGCGGGCCTCGACAGGGAAACCTTCGGGCGCGTTCTTGAGTTTGTCGCCACCGGCGGATACGCGCTCAAAAGCTACGACCGCTATCGCCGTGTCGTGAAGACACCTGAAGGGCTCTACCGCATTCGCAACGCCGAGACGGCGCAGCAATACCGGATGAATGTCGGGACCATCGTCGAGTCGCCGGCGCTGAATATCAGGCTGATGACTGCACGCGGGCCGAAGCGGCCGGGGCGCAAGCTCGGCACGCTGGAAGAATGGTTCATCGAAGGGTTGGCGCCCGGCGATACATTTCTCTTTGCGGGCGAGATATTGCGATTCGAGGGAGTCGAGGGGCAGGACGCGCTGGTCACGCGCGCGCCGGGCGAAGACCCAAAGACGCCGATGTGGGCCGGCGGCAAGTTTCCGCTCTCGACCTTTCTCGCCGGCCGCGTGCGCCGCATGATAGCGTCGCCGAAGGACTGGAAGAGGTTTCCAGATCCGGTGCGCGACTGGCTCGAATTGCAGCGCGAACATTCCGTCATTCCAAAAGCCGACGAACTGCTGGTTGAGACTTTTCCCTACGTCAACCGGCATTTCCTCGTCTGCTATCCCTTCGACGGCCGTCTCGCCCACCAGACGCTGGGCATGCTGATTACGCGGCGGCTCGAACGCGCCGGGCGTCAACCGTTAGGGTTCGTCGCCACCGAGTACGCGGTTTCCATCTGGGGGCGGAAGGATATGTCGGGCGTCGATATGGGCGCGCTCTTCGCCGAAGACATGCTCGGCGACGATCTCGAAAACTGGCTCGCGGAGTCGGTGCTGATGAAACGGACCTTCCGCAATTGCGCGGTCATCGCCGGGCTGATCGAGCGGCGCTATCCCGGACAGGAGAAGACCGGGCGGCAGGTGATGTTCTCCGCCGACCTCATCTATGACGTGCTGAAGGAGCACGAGCCCGATCACGTCCTTCTTCGCGCCGCCTGGGAGGACGCCGCCGACGGCTATCTCGACTTGAAGCGCCTCTCTGACCTCCTTGCGCGGGTGCGCGGGCGGGTCAATCATGCGGCGCTTGCGCGCGTCTCGCCGCTCGCCGTTCCAGTGATGCTGGAGATCGGCAAGGAGAACGTTGCGGGCGAGGCGAACGAGGCGATGCTGGCGGAAGCGTCCGACCAGTTGATTGCGGAGGCTATGCGGCGTGGCTGAGCGGCCGGTGTTGAGCGTGAACGGCGTGAGGCTGGAGGCGACGCCTTCCGGCGCGCTCTATTGGCGCGAGGAAGAAACGCTTGTCGTCGCCGACCTCCACTTCGAAAAGGGCAGCGCCTTCGCCAGGCGCGGCGTGCTGTTGCCGCCCTACGACACGCGCACGACGCTGAAGCGGCTGAGCGCCGTCATCCATCAGTATCAGCCGCAGCGCGTCATCTCGCTCGGCGACGCTTTCCACGATCGCGCCGCCGAGGCGCGGATGGACGAAGCTGACGCGGCGCTGCTCGAAACCATGATGAAGGGGCGCGACTGGATCTGGGTGCTCGGCAATCACGACCCGATCCCGCCCAAGCGATTCGCCGGGGAGGTGGTCGCGGCTAAGCGGATCGGCCGGCTTGTTCTCCGCCATGAGCCGACCGAGGGGCCGTCCCCCGGCGAGCTGGCGGGCCATCTTCACCCCTGCGCCCGGGTCGTGTGTGACGGGCGGACGCTCCGCCGGCGCTGCTTTGCGAGCGACGGCGAAAGGATGGTTCTCCCAGCCTTCGGCGCCTATGCGGGCGGGCTCAACGTGCTCGACGAGGCGTTCGCGCCTCTGTTCGGGCCTGTCACCGCCTGGGTGATAGGCCGAAGCGCCGTCTATCCGGTCGGAGAAGCCCGGCTCGCCCCGGACCCTGCGCCGGCGGCGAGGATCTCGAAAGCCTGCTAGGGCGGGAATCGCGCTTTTTGGGCCAAAACCTTAATGCCGGAAGGTTGACAGGCTTCGCGCCTCCCGGTATCCCCCGCGCTCCGAATTCAACCTTTTTGGTCCGTCATGAAAGTCAGAAGCTCTCTCAAGTCGCTGAAGTCCCGCCACAAGGACTGCCGCGTCGTGCGCCGCAAGGGCCGGATTTACGTGATCAACAAGACCAATCCGCGCTACAAGGCGCGTCAGGGCTGATCGGCGTTTAGCCTTTCTGAGCCGGGCTTTCCTCTTTTTGAATTGTCGCCGCCCTCAGGCGCCGCTACCGTGGCGTCATATGCGGCTGTTTCTGCTTATCGTTTCAGGCCTGTTCGCGCTCGCGGCGCCGGCGTTCGCCGATCAGACCGACCAGCGTCTCGATGCGCTGTTTCAGGAGCTCAGGAGCGGCGACGCGCTGAGCGCCGAGGAAACCACCGACCGCATCCTCGAGATTTGGGCCGACGCCCAGAGCGACACGGTCGATCTTCTCTATGCGCGCGCCCTTGAAAGCGCCGACGCCGGGGATTTCGAGCTTGCTTCCGCCCTGCTCGACCATGTGACCGGCCTGGCGCCAAGCTTTGCGCAAGGTTATGCGCTCCGGGGCGTTGTGGCGCTGTCGCTCGCCGACCAGGCCGGCGCCATCGCGGATTTCTCGAAGGCGCTGGAGCTTGAGCCGCGCCAGTTCGAGGTCCGGATCGCGCTCGCCGAAATCCTGCTCGGCAACAATGAAAAGCGCGATGCTTACGAGATGTTCCAGAAGGCGCTGGAATGGAATCCCCACGACGATCACGCCCGCCGCCGCGCGCGCGCCCTGCGCAACGAACTGGCCGGGCAGGAGATCTAGGGGCGGGTTTTCCGCAAGTCTTCCACAGGATTTTCAACAGGTAAGCGTCATCCCGGGCGCAATGCAGCGCAACCGGATCTGCGCAGCAACGTTGCGTGTTGCGGCGCGTCCGGGATGACGAGTTCCAAAAGTTACTTTTCCACACGCGCCACTTCGCGCTTGCCCGAATCAGCGACGCCTTCTTATCTGGGAGAACGCGGATCAGTTAATCCGTTTACAGATTAAATTCACCCGCACGGGTTCGTAGCGAAGGCGGTAAGAGCATGGCTGACGGCGCAGCGGCGATACTTGAAGTGAAAACCGACGGCCCCTCTGGCGGCGGCGGGGTTGCTGCTGAGCGATTGAGGTCTTTCCTCGAGCGTGTCGAACGCCTCGAGGAAGAAAAAGCCGTCATCGCCGGCGATATCAAGGAAGTCTACGCCGAAGCCAAGGGCGAGGGCTACGACACCAAGATTCTCCGCCAGATCATTCGTCTACGGAAAATGGACCGCGCCGAGCGACAGGAGCAAGAAGCGCTCCTTGATCTTTATCTCTCGGCGCTGGGCGAGGCGTAAAATCCCGGAGCCGGGGCGGCGCTCAGTCGAGCGCGCCCGCATAGGATTCCGCATCTACTGCGCTCTCGAAGGCGATGAAGAGGGTGCAGGAGCCGGCGCTTGTGCATTGCGCGTCGTGGGGCAATTTAGCCGGGCCGTAAGCGTAATCTCCCGCAGAGAGGGACGCAGCCGGATGACCTCGGTAACGAACGGTCATGTCGCCCGCGACCAGAATCATTCGTTCCGCGGAGCTATGCCAATGCGCCGGGATTTCATACCCACCAGGCACCCGCAGAAATATATCTGCGTTTGGAGCGGAAGGATCGCCGTGAAGCACGGCGATCTCGCATCCTGCGGGAAATATCTCCGGACATGGCCCCCACGCCAGTTCGGCGTCATCAGCGGACGCCGACAGCGCCGTATTCTTTTCGGACGTTTCGACCGGCTCGACCGGCGTTTCGTTCGCGCACGAAGCGCAAACTCCCGCCATGGACATCGCGAAAGCAAGAAAAATGCTGCGCATTATGATCTCTCCCTATAGGATGCGATCCTATCAGGCGCGAATTGCACAGCAATAAAATTCGGCTTTAGTTTGGAAACTGAGCGAAAGCCTAGCCCGCCCGCTTCACCTCGAGCCCATGATCGCGGATTTTACGGTACAGGGTCGAGCGGCCCATGCCGAGGCGGCGTGCGACCTCCGACATCCGGCCCTCGTAGGTGTCTATGGCGAGGCGGATAAGGTCGCGCTCTATCTCCTCCAGAGTCCGGAGATTGCCTTCGCGGTCGAAGACGCTGATCGGATTGTTAGCATCCCCGGATGATGGCGGGCTCGCGAAAGTCGCCGCAACCGGAGGGCGCTCATTCTCTTCATGGCCCGAAATCACCGGCGGTCCCATGTCGATGCCGGCTTCCTCGAACTCCTTCGCCAGAAGCGGGAAGTCGATGGCGGAAAGATAGGGCGATTCAGCCAGCACTACGGCGCGGAAGATTGTGTTCTCAAGCTGACGGACATTGCCGGGCCAGGGTTGTTTCATCAGCACTTCCAGTACTTCATGCTGGATGCCGCGCACGTCGCGGCGCTCTTCGGCATTGTAGCGCTGAATGAAGTGGTCGATCAGCGCGGGGATATCCTCGGCGCGCTCGCGCAGGGGCGGAGCGACGACAGGGAAGACGTTAAGGCGGTAGAACAGGTCTTCGCGGAAACGGCCGGCCTTGACCTCTTCGGCGAGGTCGCGGTTCGTCGCTGAAATGATCCGTACATCAACTTTCGCCGGACGCTTGGAGCCGATCGGGTCGACCTCGCCTTCCTGCAGGACGCGCAAAAGCTTCACCTGCATATCGGCGGGGAGTTCGCCGATTTCGTCGAGGAAGATGGTGCCGCCGTCGGCTTCCTGGAATTTACCGGTATGCTTGCCGGTCGCGCCGGTGAAGGAACCCTTTTCGTGACCGAAGAGAATGCTCTCGACAAGGTTTTCCGGGATCGCGCCGCAGTTGACGGTGATGAAGGGGCGTCCGGAGCGTTCCGAAGAGCCCTGAATGGCGCGGGCGATCATTTCCTTGCCGACGCCGGATTCGCCCGAAATCAGGATCGGAATGTTCGACGCCGCGGCGCGTTCGCCGAGGCGCATCACATGGCGCAGCGCCGCGCTTTCGCCGATCAGGTCCTTGAAGCCGAGCGCGCCTTCCTTCTTGCGCTTCAGGCGCGAGACTTCGCCTTTCAGCGTCGACATGTTGAGCGCGTTGTTGATGGAAACAATGACGCGCTCCGGACTCGCAGGCTTGACGAAAAAGTCCGCAGCGCCGTTCTGCATCGCCTCGACGACCGTATCGATGCCGCCCTGAGCGGTGAGCACGATGACAGGAAGTTCTTCGCGGAATGACTTGGTGCGCTTCAAAGTCTCCATGCCGCCAAGGCCGGGCATTCTGAGATCGAGCATGACAAGGCTGATGTCGGCGCCCTGCTGGCTCTGGAGCAGGGATAGGGCGTTCTCGCCGCTGTCGGCCTGGAGCACAGGATAGCCCGCCTTCTCGCATACGGCGCGCATCAGCCGTCGCTGCGTCGGATCGTCGTCAACGATAAGAATGGTTTTCGCCATTGTGCGGCCCGGCCTCTTGTTCGGATTAACAGCCGCCAAGAGCTACAGGAACGGAGTAAATTTGCGCTTAAACCGTTTCATTCCGGGGCAGGGGGCAGGAGCATGGTTAATCATTCGTTTACGGAGCGAGCGCGCCGCACTGGCGCGTGCTTCCTTCGTGACGCGTTGCGCCTCGGAGCCTGACTTGAACGTCGAGTTTGGAGGGTTTTTCGCCGCTATAGGGGGAAGGGAGGCGGTTCGCTTCATCCCAGGGCGAGTGATAGCAGACTAGTTTACAAAACAAACTAAATGCCCTATTGAGATCCAGACGCCAGCGAACAGGCGTCGGGCGCAGGAGAAAAGGGCGGGAAATGACTGATTCAGTAGCGCAAGGCAGGTCAGAAGTGCGGGAGGCGGCGCACTCACGCGGCGAGCGGCTGCATGCGCTCGATGCGGCGCGCGCAGGGGCGCTTCTGCTCGGTGTATTTTTTCACGCGGCCCTGTCGTTTCTCCCTGACCCGCAAATATGGATCGTCCGTGATGACCAGAGCGCGGCGCTTGGCGGCCTCTTCTACGTTTCGCACATTTTCAGGATGACGCTGTTCTTCGTGCTCGCCGGCTTTTTCGCGCGCATGGCGTTACACAAAAGAGGCGTCGCAGGCTTCATCGGCGACCGCGCCAAGCGGATCGTCTTGCCGCTGGCGATTTTCTGGCCGCTCGTGTTCGCCGCCATCGTCGCCTGCTTCGTCTGGGGCTTTGTTGCGACCGTCGGTCCTGAAGCCGCCGCCGCTGCGCCTCCGCCGCCGCCGATGACCGCGAAGACGTTTCCGCTGACGCATCTGTGGTTCCTCTATGTGCTGATTATTTTTTATGGGGGTGCGCTCGTGCTGAGAGGCGCGGTCGTCGCGGTCGATCGGAAAGGCGGCCTACGGGGCGTGGTCGACGGGTTTGTTTCGCCGATCGTCGAACAGCCGCTCGGCTTCATGGCGCTCGCCGCGCCGACCGCTGCGGCCCTCTATCTCAAGCCTGACTGGCTGCTCTGGTTCGGCGTGCCGACGCCCGATATCGGAGTGCTGCCCAACATGACGGCGATGATCGCCTACGGCGGCGCCTTCGGTTTCGGCTGGCTGCTGCAACGCCAACCGCGCCTGCTGGAAATCCTGCGCAAACGATGGGCGCTCAATCTCGCTTTCGCCGTAGCGCTGACGGCGGGGCTCATCGCTTACATCGGCGTCGCCCCCATCGTCACGCCGTCGGCGCAAGATTGGAAGAAAGTCGCCTATGGCGCGGCTTACGCTTCGGCGATCTGGACATGGACGTTCGGGCTTATCGGCGCGACGATGCAGTTCCTTTCCAGCCCGAATCCGGCGATTCGCTACACGGCGGACGCGTCGTACTGGATCTATATCGTCCATCTGCCGCTCATCATGGCGTTTCAGGTGATCGCTTTCGGCGTCGATGCGCCGTGGACGGTGAAATATCCGGCGATCGTTTTCGCCGCCTTCGCCGCTGCGTTCGTCAGCTATCATCTGTTCGTGCGATACAGCTTTATCGGGCGGATGCTCGGCGGCAAGAAGCGCCTGGCGGCAGCGCGCGGCGGAAAACAAAACGTCGCCGCCGCAGCGGCGGAATGAAGGAGCCGACATGACCGACTCTGATCTTGCAGAAGCCCGCGACGACCTTGCATTCATGCGCTCGCTAGTGAGCGGCGGCGGGCAGTTTCAGACCGTCGCCGGCGAAATCTTCATCTGGGCGGGGCTCCTTTACGGGCTGCAATGCCTCCTCAGCTGGCTCGATGTCGCCGGCGTCGTCAGTTTCTCGCAACCCGCCATGCTGGTTGTGAGCTTCGGCCCGACTTTTGTGTTTCTGGTCGTGCTCGGCATTGTCATCTGGCGCGAGCGCAAGGCGCCGAAGTCAGCGGGCGCCTTGCGCGCCCTGGAGGCTGTTTTTCAGGGCGCCGGCATCGCCAATCTCGTTCTAGCTTTAGTGTTCGCTTACGGCGCGCACCTGACGCAGAGCATAACTGTCTGGCTCTATCATCCTGTCGTCGTGTGCGTGTTTCAGGGCGTCGCCTGGTATGTGGCATGGATAATCCGCAAACGCGCTTGGCTTGGCCTTGTGTCGCTTGGCTGGTTCGCGGTGTCTCTCACATGCGGCCTCCTAGTCCAAAGCCCCGATAAGTTCCTCCTGACGATCGGCGTCGCGCTCATCCTGCTGATGGCTCTTCCGGGATACGCCATGAGGCGCGCCGGCAAACAGGCGGCGTGACGCGCGCATGGCGGCCTTCGACATTGGCAAGATCGACGATGTGATCCACGGCCGCATCCGGCTGGGGATCATGGCGTATCTCGCCGACGCCGAAGCCGCCGATTTCAATGAGCTCAAAGCCCTTCTGCAGGCGACGCAGGGCAATCTCTCGGTGCATCTCAGAAAGCTCGAAGAAGCCGGCTATGTGAAGATCGAGAAGAGTTTTCTCGACCGCAAACCGAACACGCGCGCGCGCATTACGTCCGCAGGGCGCAAGGCCTTCGCCGCCTATCTGGACGCCATCAGCAAGCTGGTCGGAGGCAGGGGCGGCTGACCGGACCTGAACCGTCAGGGAGACTGTCGGCGCAGCCGGGCTTGCGCTATGAGGGTGTCATCCGATTGCTGCGATGCGGGAGAAGCGCCATGGCCGACGCTGGCGAAGATTATATCAAACCGCTCGCCGGACTTGGCGGCGTCAAGCCGCCGGCGCCAGCCTGGTTCGACTGGGCGATGGGGCAGCCGTCGGAAGAAGGCTCGGTCGAAGTCGCCGGGGCGAAGATCGCTTACTCCGCCTGGGGCCCTGTCGGCCGGCGCGGGCTCGTCTTCATCCATGGCGGGCGCGCGCACCGCAACTGGTGGCGCCCGTTCGCGCCGTTCTTCTCCGGTCATTTCCGCGTCGTCGCCTTCGATCTTTCCGGCATGGGCGACAGCGACTGGCGTCCGCGCTATTCGATGAACGGCCTCGTCGATGAGCTGTTCGCCGTCATCGAAGCGGCGGAACTGACGCGCGGCGGCAGGCCTGTCGTGGTCGGGCACAGTTTCGGAGGCTGGGTGACGCTCGCCGCAGTCGAGCGTCAGGGCGAGCGGCTGTCAGGCGCTGTCGTTATCGACAGCCCGATATCCGAACCCGATCCGGACGAGGGCTATACGGTCAACAGGCGGAAAGGCGATGCCGGCGCGAAGGACGACACGAAGAAATCGGTGAAAGTCTACCGCACCATCGCCGAGCCGATCGAACGCTTCCGTTTTCTGCCGAACCAGCCCTGCGAGGAGCTTTACCTTGTCGATCATCTGGCCCGCGAAGGTCTGGTCGAGGCGCCGCATCCGGACGGCGGGACCGGTTGGGCGTGGAAATTCGACCCATCCCACGGGCGCAATTTCGAGATCCACTTCGACCGGGATCTGTTTCTCGCAGCGCGTTGCCCGCTGGCCTTCATTTATGGCGAGGAATCGCTCTTCGCCCGCGGACCCGGGTTCGAGCATCATCAGGCCCAGTCGAAAGGCCGTTCGCCTTTCATCCTTATGCCCGGCGTCCATCATCACTTGATGATGGAAGAGCCCATCGCCTTCATCTCGACGCTGCGGGCGCTCCTCTCGTGCTGGCCGGTGAGGGCGGGGGTCTGACCCCCTTGCCCAAGCCGCTGAATTCCGCCACAAAACACCCGATTTCGGCTTTCTTTGAGGGATTTCATCCATGATTCAGGACGCAGCGACGCACGATGGCGGGCAGCGCACTCACGATGCGGAGGAGCATCGCAAGACTTACAAGGCCATCATGAAGGCGTCGGGCGAGGTCGGGGTGCCGTTTTGTCTGGCGCTCACCATGTTTTTCACCAATCTTGTTCTCGCCAATGGCGTCGGCGCAGCTCTGGTCGCAGCGGTCATCACCTATCTCGCCGTCTTCTTCATCGTGAAGACGTTCTTCTCTCACTAGCGCTCGAGTTTTGTCCGCCGGACGAACCGGGTTCGGACGCAAGCGCTCATCCGGCCTTCAGGAGGATCGATGAAGATCGCCGTTCTTACGGAGACGCGCCCGGGCGAAACGCGGGTCTCCGCCTCGCCGGAAACGGTGAAGAAGCTGACGGCGCTCGGCGCTGAAATCGTCGTGCAGTCCGGCGCGGGCGCTCATTCGAATTTCGCCGATGCGGCTTATTCGGAAGCGGGCGCGGCGATTGCTTCGTCCGCGGCGGATGCGGCGCGCGGCGCCGATCTGGCGCTGAAAGTGCAGCGGCCGACCGTTGAGGAGCTCTCGCTGCTTGGGCGCGGCTCGAAACTGATCGCCATTCTTTCTCCGCATGCGGAGCCTGCGCTGCTTCAGGCTTATGCGGACGCCGGAGTCGACGCGTTCGCCATGGATCTGATGCCGCGCATCACCCGCGCGCAGTCCATGGACGTGCTGTCGTCGCAATCGAACCTCGCCGGCTACAAGGCGGTGATCGACGCCGCCGCTTATTACGGGCGTGCGCTGCCGATGATGATGACCGCGGCCGGCACAATCTCCGCCGCGCGCGTCTTTGTCATGGGCGCCGGCGTCGCCGGCTTGCAGGCCATCGCCACGGCGCGCCGCCTCGGCGCGGTCGTCTCGGCTACCGACGTGCGTTTCGCCGCCAAAGAACAGGTGCAGAGCCTCGGCGCGACTTTTGTCACGGTGGATGAAGAGGCGATGAAAAACGCCGAAACCGCCGGGGGTTACGCCAAGGAAATGTCGGCGGACTTCCAGAAACGGCAGGCGGAGTATGTCGGCGAGCATCTGAAGAAGCAGAACATTGTCATCACCACCGCGTTGATCCCCGGCCGGCCTGCGCCGAAGCTGATCTCCGAGGAGATGCTGCGCGGTATGGCGCCGGGCTCCGTTGTCGTCGATCTTGCGGTTGAAGCGGGCGGCAATGTCGCTCTCAGCCAAGCAGGCGAAGCGGTCGATGTCGGCGGCGTCATCATTCTCGGCTTCAACAATGTCGCCGGGCGTCTCGCAGCGGATGCGTCGAGCCTCTACGCGCGCAACCTCTATAATTTCATCGCCGCTTTCTGGGACAAGGAAGCCAAGACCTTCACCGTCGATTGGGAAGACGCGATCTTCAAGGGCGTCGGCCTCACCCGCGACGGCGCGCTCGTCCATCCGAATTTCGGCGCGGCGCAGCCGGCGCCCGCCGCAGAACCTGCGCCCGCAGCGTCTGAAAACGGACCGCAAGGCTAGAACCAGCAAGGAGCGACAGGCCCATGCAATCGCAACGCGAAACAGTCGAGGAAGCCGCCCGCGCCGCCGAAGAGGCCGCGCGCGCCGCTGAAGCCGCCGCCGTAAATGCGTCGGGCAACGCCGAAGCGGCGACCGCGGCCGCCGATCAGGCGCGCACCTTCGCCGACCAGCTCGCCTCGCTCGCCGCGTCGCTGAGCGGGCCCTCCGATTTCGTCTACCTCTTGGCGCTGTTCGTGCTGGCGATCTTCGTCGGCTACTACGTCGTGTGGTCGGTGACGCCGGCGCTCCATACGCCGTTGATGTCGGTCACCAATGCGATCTCGTCCGTCGTCATCGTCGGCGCGCTGATCGCCGTCGGCGCGGACCTATCGGAATCGCTCAACGGGTTCTGGCCGAAACTGTTCGGCTTCCTCGCGGTCGCGCTCGCCAGCGTCAACATCTTCGGCGGCTTCCTCGTCACGCAGCGCATGCTGGCGATGTACAAAAAGAAAGAAACATAGGGACCGATGATGGCGGAAAATCTTCCGGCTCTGCTCTACATCGCGTCGGGCATCCTTTTCATCCTTGCGATGCGCGGCATGTCCTCGCCCGCCACCGCTCGCGCGGGCAACCGCTTTGGCATGATCGGCATGGCGAT
>JAVJPA010000033.1:0-13179 GCA_040216495.1 Amphiplicatus sp.
TGGAGATAGAACACGTCGCCCGGATAGGCTTCGCGGCCCGGCGGGCGGCGCAGCAGCAGCGACATCTGGCGGTACGACACGGCCTGCTTGGAGAGGTCGTCATAGATAATGAGCGCGTGCATGCCGTTGTCGCGGAAATACTCGCCCATGCCTCAGCCCGAGAACGGCGTGAGGAATTGCAGCGGCGCCGGCTCGGAGGCGGTCGCAGCGACGACGATCGTGTATTCGAGCGCGCCATTGTCTTCGAGCGTCTTGACGATCTGAGCGACGGTCGAGCGATTCTGGCCGATGGCGACGTAAACGCAGTAGAGCTTCTTCGACTCGTCGCCGCCGCGATTGATGTCGCGCTGGTTCAAAATGGCGTCGATGCAGATTGCGGTCTTGCCGGTCTGGCGGTCGCCGATGACAAGCTCGCGCTGGCCGCGGCCGATGGGGATCATGGAGTCGACGGCCTTGATGCCCGTCTGCACCGGTTCGTGCACGGACTTGCGCGGCAGGATGCCCGGCGCCTTGACGTCAACGAGACGGCGTTCGGTCGATTCAATCGGCCCCTTGCCGTCGATCGGTTCGCCTAGCGGGTTGACGACGCGGCCGAGAAGGCCCTTCCCGACCGGCACGTCGACAATCGCCTTGGTGCGCTTGACGGTGTCGCCTTCGCCGATCTCGCGGTCTTCGCCGAAGATCACGACGCCGACATTGTCCGCCTCGAGGTTCAAGGCCATGCCCTTCACCCCGTTCGAGAATTCGACCATCTCGCCGGCCTGGACGTTGTCGAGGCCGTAAATGCGCGCGATGCCGTCGCCGACCGACAGCACCTGGCCGATTTCGGAAACCTCGGCGTCCTTGCCGAAGTCCTTGATCTGGCTCTTCAGGATCGAAGAAATTTCTGCCGGATTAAGCTCCATGGCGTTAGGCCTCTTTCATCACGGATTTAAGTCTGTTGAGTTTGGTCTTGAGCGAGCTATCGATCATCGTCGAACCGACTTTGACCACGAGCCCGCCGAGAAGCTCGGGATCGACGCTGACGGCGAGGTTCACCGCCTTGCCGACCATGGCTTCGATTTCGCCGCGAAGGCGCTTCAAATGATCGTCGCTGAGCGGCGCTGCCGACACCGCTTCGGCGCTGACTTCGCCGCGGTGACGCGCGAGACGCTCGAAGAAAGCGCCGATCATCGCATCGAGCGCGAAGAGGCGCCGGTTCTTCGCGACGAGCGAAAGAAAGTTCGAAACCAGCGACGAGAACCCGGCCTTGCCGGCGACGGCGTTGATCGCGCGCTGCTGGTCTTCGGCGCCATAAAGCGGGCTCGCGAGAAATGCGCGGAGCTCCGGCGAGCCGCTGATCGCAGCCTTCAGCGATTTCAGATCCGCTTCGACCGGCTCTGCGGCGTTCGCGTCCAGCGCAAGGTCGAAAAGCGCGTCGGCGTAGCGCCCCGCGATGCCGGCGACGGGGCCGGAGCGGGCGGCTTGCGCTGAGGCTGATGCAGCAGACATCTGGGCAGTCGGCTCCTGTCCGGACGAGCGCTCGGGGCCGAGCGCCTAAAGAATTGATTTTACAGCGAATTTGAGGGCCAAGACGACGGCCGGCCAGCCCCCGAACGCGAGTTCGGCGCGGGATAGCACGCCCCCCCTTGCGGCGCAATAAGCGCTCCTGCGGCGGAATGGCTGAGCCGTCGCCCCTCCGATCCGGGACCCCGATCTATAAAATCGTAACCGGAACGGCGATAGAGTGAAGTCTTCCCGCCCCGCCCGCAGAGCCCCAAGGACCCGCATCGTGCCAGCCTATCACATCGTCGCCGCGACCGCGCTTGACGAAGAAAAGACACGCGCCGAGATAGCGGCCGGCGACCGGCCCGGAAACTTCCTTTTATCACTGACGGACGAACTTGGCGCGACGCTTTACGAGCCCCGAGACGACGAGGCCCGCGCGCCAGGTTTCATTGAAAACCAGTTGCTCCGGTCCCCACAGAAGATTCTGGCTCTTGCCGACCGCGTCGCGAATGCAGCGGCGGACGACGACGTCGTCTTCTGCATCGCGGAGGGCGTCGGGCTTGCAATTGCGGCTAACTTTCTGCGCTCGGAGAAGAAAACGCGCCTAGCCGTCTTCGCCCACAATATCGTCCGCCCGCGGATGCGTCTCGCCATGCTGGCGACGCCGTGGTTTCAGCGCATCGACCGGCTCTATTCGATCTCGCCGCGCATGGTCGCGGCCGCGAAACGCCGCTTGCCACGCATGGCGGCGCGCATTGCTGCGGTCGCCGAACAAGCGGACGAGGCTTTTTTTTCGCCCGGGGCGGCAGAAACGAAAGCCCGGCCGCTTATCGTGGGCGTCGGCCTTGAGCAGCGCGACTATCGCACTCTCGCCGCCGCTGTGGACGGTCTCGACGCAGATATACGCATCAGCGCCTTCTCCAAGGATGCGCGACAGCAGCGCGAGAGCATGCCCGAGACAATGCCGGCGAACATGAATGCTCGGTTTTACGCTTGGCGCGATCTCGCGCAGCTTTATCGCAACGCCGACATCGTCGTGGCGCCGTTGCTGCCGAACAATTACGCTGCCGGAATCACGACCCTTCTCGAGGCCGCGTCGGTCGGCCGGCCGGCGATCGCCTCAAGCACTGTCGGGATCGACCGGGTATTCGCAGACCCCGACGCGATAGTCTGGACGCCGCCGCAGGATGCGGCGGCCCTGCGATCCGCCATCCAAGCGCTTCTTGACGACCCGGCGCGGCGCGAAGCCCTTGGCGCGCGCGCGCATGCGGCGTTCCTGGCGCATCATTCGAAAGCGCGCCGCGTCAAGGAAATGGCGGACGACCTGCGCGCTCTTGGCTATTCGGCGAAGCCTTAGAATTTATAGCCGAGGCGGAAGCCTATCGTGTCCAGACCTTCATTCTCGTCGCAGATGCCGGCGTTCGACGCGTGCGCGAACTGGACCGAAGCGCCGAGGCGTTCGCTCAACCGGTAGCCGACTTCGCCGCTGAGCCGGCCGAGCACCCGGCAGCCGAGATAGGCGCGGTCCGCAAAGAGGGGCTCGCCGAGATCATAATCTGTCTCGCCGTCATGCACGACAAGGCCGAGGCCGACGCCGACGAAATAGCGCTGCGCGATATCGACCTCCCAGCCGAGCCCGCCATAAAGCTGGCTCGTCGCCTCATCGCCCGTCGCAATGGCGACCCCGGCGAAAGGGCGCGGCGAACCTAGCCACGACAGGCCGGAGAGCGGGTTGAAAATCACTTCGGCGTTGATATCGACGCCGTCTTCCTTGCCGGTCGAGAACGGACCGGGATCGTGAAGCATGAGACCTGCGCGCATTTCATCAATCTGAGCCATCGCCGGCGCCGATGTCAGGAACAGCGCGAACGCCCAAATGAACAGCCTCATGATCGATCTCCCCTACGGCGCGTTAACCAAGCCAGTCCGAGCATTATGGCGGTTCCTTGGCCCGGGCAACGTGAAGTTTTATTGAGCCGTTGCCGCCCCGGGGCAGGAACCCTAGCGTAGCTGGCCATGAGCGATCGCGCCGACCCGCCGAAAATATTCGACCGCGCCCTTGTCGCCCGCCGACGAGCGCGGGCCGCCAGGGCCTTTTCGGACTTCGATTTTCTTCATCGGCGCGTCATGGCGGACGTCGTCGACAGGCTTGAAACGGTCCGCCGCGGCTTCCCGCTGGCGCATTTTTGCGGCGCGGGGACCCTAGTCTCGCTACTGACAGAAGAGTCGGGCGTTGGCGACATCGTTCATTCAGATCTCGCGCCGCAACGCCTGCCCGACATGATGCGGACGGCGGTCGCAGACGAAGAACGCAACCCGTTCGCCCCGGAAAGCTTCGATCTGGTTGTCAGCTTGCTGACATTGCATTCGGCGAACGATCTCGTCGGCGCCCTCGCCCAGCATCGCATCAGCCTGAAGCCGGACGGATTGTTTATCGCCGCGCTGTTCGGAGAGGAAACGCTCGGCGCATTGCGGCAGGCGCTTTATGCGGCTGAGACGGCTCTGCGCGGCGGCGTGTCGCCGCGCGTCGCGCCTTTCGCCAGCGTGCGCGACCTTGGCGGCGCGATGCAGCGCGCAGGCTTCGCCATGCCTGTCGCCGACATCGATCCTGTGCGCATCAGCTACAAAGAGCCCGCAAGACTTCTCGCGGATCTGAGGGGAATGGGCGAGACCAGCGCGCTTTCAGCGCGAGGCCGCGGTATGACCGTCTCGCTCGTCCGCGAGGCGCTCGCTCGTCTGAACACGGAAGTCCGCTTCGATATTGTTTATCTGACCGGGTGGGCGCCGGCGCCCAGCCAACCCAAACCGCTGAAGCCGGGCTCGGGGCGACAGTCTCTGGAGGCGGCGGTAAAGTCGAAAGCCTGAATGACGCTATCCGAGCGCCGACTCGATTTCGGAATACATATCAGATGTCTCTGATGTGTAGTTATTGATGGCGCCGACGATGGCGAGAAAGATCAGCGCCACGATGAGACCGTATTCGATGGCGGTCGCGCCGGATGCGTCCGCCGCAAAACGGCGCCCGCAGGCTCGGACGCGATCAACAAGCCTCGCTGAAAAGCTAGCGGCGTTGCTCATAACAGGTCTCTCAACTGCGCCGCGAGCGGGCGATCCGCCGGCGGCATTTCATAAGACGGGAAGTTCCCCGGCCGCACCCAGGCAAGGGCTTGAGCCTCGACCGGTTGCGGTCGGCCCGACCACTTCCGGCAAACGAATAAAGGCATCAAAAGGTGAAAGTCGCCTGAATCGTGGGATGCGAAGCCGATCGGCGCCAGGCAGGACGGCGCGACATCGATGGCGAGCTCTTCCTTGAGCTCGCGCACCAACGCCGCTTCGGGCGTTTCGCCGTCGCCGAGCTTGCCGCCCGGGAACTCCCATAGTCCGCCCATCGCCTTGCCCTCCGGCCTGCGCGCCAGAAGCACGCGTCCGTCACCGTCAACCAGGGCGCATGCCGCTACCAGAACCAGCTTCGCCATGATTTCGCCTCAATTGTGATCGGCGCGGGTTACCGGACCGCTAAAGAAACTGGTAAAGAATCTTAAGATCTTCTCAACCAGGCCCCGGCGATAGCGGCGCCGGCTCGCGCAGCCCGCCCTTCGGCGGGGTTGCGGGAGGAGTGCGCGGCGAGGCGGGCCCGGCGCCCTGTTCAGAATTGTAGTACACGACGTCGCTCTCTTCCTTGAGCTGCGCCAGCGTGCGCTCGATGGCGCGCATGGTGAGGAAGCGGCGGATATTGTCCTTGACCGATTCCAGCGGCACGCCGCTGGTTTTGCGCCGGTCCAGCACCTCAACCACATGCCACCCGAATTCTGACTGAAAGGGCGGCGCGGTCTCGCCCGCCGGCGTGGAAAAAGCGGCGCTGGCGAGCGCGGGCACCATCATGTCGCGCGTGAACCAGCCGAGGTCTCCGCCAAGAGGAGCGGTGGAGCGGTCCTTTGAGAGCTGGCGCGCCAATGTTCCAAAATCGCCCCCGGCCGCGAGCGCAGCGATCACGGAAGCCGCTTCCTCGCCCGTCTCGACAAGAATATGCCGCGCCCGGACTTCATCGCCGAGGCGCGTCACATCCGACTGATCGGCGTAAAGCTTTTCAACGAGCGTATCGGTGACCGCCGCATCGAGATGCGACTGCATGTATGCGGAGGCGAGAATCCGCTCTCGCGCCGCTGCAAGTTGGCGCGCGGTCTGGGGTTGCCGGTGAACGCCCTCGTCAAGCGCGGCGCGCGCCAAAAGCCTTTGCTCGATATAGGTTTCGACCAGCCGGCGCGAGAATGCAGCCTGCGGCGTCAGCTTTTCGCCGTCGCGCAGCGCGCCGGACGCGCGCGCCGCCGATTCGACTTCGGAAAGATGCACATAGCGCCCGTCGATGCGGGCGAGGATCGGATCGTCGAGATCGACGGGCGCGCGCCGGTCGGCGCCGGCGGCGAAACTGTCCGTCGGGATCACGCGCAACTCGTCGATAATCCACAGGCTGGCGATGATCAGGATAATGCCCGAGAAAGCGCTATAGGCCCGGCCCGAACGAGTCGGAAGCCAGCGAACGAAATCGCCCGCCGCCGAAGCGCTGACCCGGAAAATGATCCGCAGGAAACGCCAAACGGTCGCGGCCGTGAGCCGCACGCCCCGCCATAAGGCCGCATCGAGCGCGCCGGCCAGACGCCAGACCGTCGCGACAAACTTGCCGGCGCCGCGCGCAATCAGGACGATCGACCGCCAAAAGGTCCGCGCCGTCCATACGAGGGCGCCGCCTGCGCCGGAAACGGCCTCGCTGGCGAGACCGTTCTTTGAGGGAGAATCTTCGGGCGTATTCATTGTCCCGGCTCAGTCATTCCCGTTTCCGCCGTTCGTTGACAGTCCCAGCCCCCCTGCTTATCTCTCCAGGGCGCTCGAGGGGGCGCGTTTTCCGTCTCAGCTGGCGCCTGCGCAGCGCCGTCGACGGCCCTGACGACTTCAGCAAGGTTTGCCGTTCATGGCGCTTCTCGGTATCGCAAAAAAGCTTTTCGGCAACTCTAACGACCGCCGCCTGAAACCGTTATGGCGCCGCGTCGAGGCGATCAATGCGTTCGAGCCGGAAATGGCGGCCCTGAGCGACGACGCCCTCAAGGCTAAAACCGACGCGCTCCGCCAGCGTTACGCCGCCGGCGAATCCCTGGACGACCTCCTCGAAGAGGCCTTCGCCGCGGTCCGCGAGGCGGCCCGACGCGGCCTCGGGCAGCGCCATTACGACGTCCAGATGGTCGGCGGCATGGTGCTGCACGGCGGAGACATCGCGGAAATGAAAACCGGCGAGGGCAAGACCCTCGTCGCGACCCTGCCCGTCTACCTCAATGCGCTGGCCGGCCGCGGCGTCCACGTGGTCACCGTCAACGACTATCTCGCCAAGCGCGACGCCGACTGGATGGCGCGGGTTTATGAGCGCCTCGGCATGACGACCGGATGCATCGTCCACGGACTTTCCGATTCGCAGCGCCGGCAGGCCTACGCCGCCGACATCACTTACGGCACCAACAACGAATTCGGTTTCGACTATCTGCGCGACAACATGAAGTCGTCGCTCGAAGAGATGGTCCAGCGGGGCCATTATTACGCCATCGTCGACGAGGTCGATTCGATCCTGATCGACGAAGCGCGGACGCCGCTGATCATCTCAGGCCCGACCGACGACAAGTCGGAACTGTACATGAAGATCGATGCGCTGATGCCGCATCTCGAAGAGGGCGACTACGAACTCGACGAAAAAGCGCGGTCTATCGCCCTCACCGAAGAGGGCAACGAGAAAATCGAAGCGCTCCTGAAAGAAGCGGGCCTTCTCGAAGGCGAGAGCCTTTACGACGCGGTGAACATCTCCGTCGTTCATCACGTCAATCAAGCGCTGAAAGCGCACAAGATTTTCCAGAAGGACAAGGATTACATCGTCCGCGGCGATAAGGTCGTCATCATCGACGAGTTCACCGGCAGGATGATGGAAGGACGCCGATGGTCCGAAGGCCTGCACCAGGCCGTCGAAGCGAAAGAGCAAGCGGCGATCCAGCCTGAAAACCAGACCCTCGCCTCGATCACGTTCCAGAACTACTTCCGGCTCTACGAAAAGCTCGCCGGCATGACCGGCACGGCGCTCACCGAAGAAGCCGAATTCGCCGATATCTACAAACTCAACGTTTTCGAAATTCCGACCAATAAGCCGATCGCCCGCGTCGACATGGACGACGAGCTCTACATGACGGCGGCGGAGAAATATAAAGCGATCGCCGTGCAGATCGCCGATTGCTACAAGCGCGGCCAGCCGGTTCTCGTCGGCACGGTTTCCATTGAAAAATCGGAAACGCTCTCCAACCTTCTCTCAGACAAGAAGTTCTTCCGCGAAGCTGCGAAAACGCTGCGCGACCGCGCCGGCGCGCTGAAGGACAAGGAAGCCGATCTCAGACAAGAGCTTGAAGGAAAAGCCGCCTACCTCGAAGAGCTCGCCGGCAGGAAAACCCCGGTCCCGCACAACGTTCTGAACGCGCGCTATCACGAGCAGGAAGCCGAAATCGTCGCCGACGCCGGCGCGCCGGGCGCCGTCACCATCGCCACCAACATGGCGGGCCGCGGCACGGACATCCAGCTCGGCGGCTCCGTCGACAAGCAGCTTCTCGACCATCTCGAAGAAGGCGACAGCGAAGAAACGATCAAGCGCAAGCGCGCGGAAATCGAAGCCCGCGTCGCTGACGCCAAACAAAAGGCCCTCGACGCGGGCGGCCTGTTCGTTCTAGCGACCGAGCGCCATGAAAGCCGCCGCATCGACAACCAGCTCCGCGGCCGCTCGGGCCGTCAGGGCGACCCGGGCGCCACCAAGTTTTTCCTGTCGCTCGAAGACGATCTGATGCGCATCTTCGGCTCCGGCATGGAGAAGATGCTGAAACGCTTCGGCATCCAGCCGGACGAGTCGATCGAACATCCCTGGTTCACCAAGGCTGTCGAGACCGCGCAGAAGAAAGTCGAACAGCGCAACTTCGACATGAGGAAGAACGTCCTCAAGTTCGACGACGTCATCAACGACCAGCGCAAGGCGATCTTTGAGCAGCGCATCGAATTCATGTCGTCGGCGACCGTCGACGACATCATCGCCGACATGCGCGTCGAGCTGCTGAACGATCTCGTCGCGCAGTATGTGCCGGCGAAATCCTACGCCGAGCAGTGGGACATCGAGGGACTGGAAAAGGCCGTCGAGGACATCTTCGGCAAGAAGATCGTCGTCTCCGAACTCGCCAAACGCGAAGGCGTCGCCGACGCGGAAATCTCCGAAATGCTGCTGGAAGAAACCAGCAAGCTCGCCGCCCAGCGCGCCGCCGAAGTCGGACCGGACGTGATGCGCCGGGTCGAGAAGGCTTTCCTTCTGCACGTGCTCGACACCAACTGGCGCGAACACATGCAGCACCTCGACCATCTCCGTTCGGTCGTGTGGATGCGCGGCCACGCCCAGCGCGACCCGATCAACGAATTCAAGACCGAAGCCTTCGCCCTGTTCGGCGCGCTGCTCGAGGGCCTCCGTCGCGATGTGACGCGCATGCTGATGCATGTGCAGGTCCGCGCCGAAGCGCCGCCGCCGCCAAGTCCCGCTCCGTCGAAACTCATCGAGACGCATCTCAACCCGCAGACCGGCGAAAACGAGATGGCGATGGCCGGCGGGCCGCCGCGCGGCGCTTCCGCCGGCTTCGGCACCATGGCCGCGCGCGCGCGCGCCATGCAGGTCGACCCCGCCAAGCCCGAAACATGGGGCGTCGTCTCGCGGAATTCCCCTTGCCCGTGCGGATCTGGACAGAAATACAAGCATTGCCACGGGTCGATCTGATTTTTGCGCGCCCGCCAGCGCAAGAAACTATCAGCCTAAAGACTATATATAGTTCGCCGGCGCGCGAAACTCTCCGCGCTGGCGCCAATACCCCTTTCTTACAAGTCTTTTTTACGGCTTGACTTCCATTGGGATGAGCGCATTTTCCGCGCCGCACAAAAGGAGGTGGGCCAATGAAGTCCCGTTTCTCCCTACCCGGCGGACGCTTCATCAAGCACGTCGCCCGTTGCCTTGATACGACTCAAATTCTCGTGGCGGGTTACGCCCTCTACATGCTCGCAGGCTTTGCGCTACTGTCGCTTCCATTCGCGCAGGAATCCCGGATCAGCATTCTCGACAACCTCTTTGTCGCCGTTTCCGCTGTCTCGACAACCGGCCTTGTGACGGTCGATCCGGGAAGCTCCTATACGATGTTCGGCGAAATCGTGCTTGCGGCGCTGATGCAGCTCGGCGGCATCGGCTACATGACGGTCGGATCGTTTGTCGCGCTTTCGATTTCGCACAAGCTGTCCCGATTCCGCGAGAAAATGGCGCGCACGGCCTATTCACTGCCTGAGGGCTTTGACCCCGCCCGCTTCATTACGATGGTCATAATTTTTACGCTGACCTGCGAAGCCATCGGCGCGACAATTCTATATTTCGCCTTCGCTGCAGCGGGCGAAGAGCGTCCGCTATGGTCGGCGATCTTCCATTCGATCTCCGCATTCTGCACGGCAGGTTTCAGCCTGAACGCGAACAGCTTTGAGGATTATCGCGCTAACGCGGCGGTGACGCTGACGATAGCCACGCTCAGCTATTTCGGCGCTGTCGGCTTCATCGTGCTCAGCGAAGTATGGGAATGCGCCATCCTCCGTAAACGTCCTTTTCGGTTCACGACAATCGTCATCCTTCGCGTGACGCTGATCTTCTCGCTTGTCGGGACGACGCTTTTCTTCCTTTTCGAGCCGTCCATCGCGGGCTTCGGTCTGTGGGAGCGGTTTCTCGCCGCTTTCTTCCAGGTGATGACCGCGACGACGACGGTCGGATTCAACACTGCCCCGATAGGCGCGCTCGCGCCGGCGGCTATTGTGCTGCTCTATGGTCTGATGATTTTCGGCGCGTCGCCGTCAGGCACTGGCGGCGGTTTGAAATCGACGACGCTCGCGGTGATGATCGGCGTTATGGCCAGCGTTCTGACGCGACGCCCGACGATTCAGGTGATGCGCCGCGAACTCGCGCCCGACCGCATCTACCAGGCCGCCGCCAGCGTCGCCTTCTATTTTCTTGTGCTGGCGACAGTTCTATTCGCGCTGCTGCTGGTGCAACAGGGAAGTTTCGAGGAGATTCTGTTCGAGGCGATTTCCGCCTTCGGCACCGTCGGATTGAGCATGGGGATCACAGGCTCCCTCAGCGACCCTGGCAAGCTTTTGATCATTCTCCTGATGATTATAGGGCGCGCCGGAGTCCTCACCTTCGGACTCGCCATCGCGGCGCGCGACAACGCGCCGGCTCAAAAGGGCGACAATGAGCTGGTGCTGTGACCAGAGCGAGCGCCCGCTTTCCCGAAGCGCATGGTCTGCACGCGATCAGATTGGTATACTGCGCAAAATTCTCGCGGGGAGCGGAGCCTGATGCGTCCTTTATTTTACCTGCGCCGCCTGAAGGAAGACGTCGGGGACTGGGTGTCGAAGGGGATCATCTCCCCGGCGCAGGGCGAGGCCATCCTCGCTGACATCGGCGAGACGAAAGGGACAAGTTTCGCGCAATTGCTGATCGTGCTCGGCGCGATCCTCGCCGGCGCGGCCGCGATCACCTTTGTCGCGGCAAACTGGGAGGGCATGGCGAAGACGGCGCGCCTTGCGCTGCTTCTCGCCGCGATGCTCGGCGCGTGGGCGATCGCCGTCCTCTTCTTTCGTCGCAACCGGCCGGGCGCGGCGCAGGCTTTCGTTCTCCTCGCGGTCGGACTTTTCGGCGCCAACATCAATCTTGTCGGCCAGACCTACCACATCAACGCGGACTATCCCGACGGGCTGATGATCTGGGCGCTCGGCGCGCTCGCCGCAGCCGCCGTCGTTCCCTCTCGCACGGCCCTTGGCGCTGCGCTCGTTCTCGGCGGCATATGGACCTGGGTCGAAACTTTGCAATTCACGCCGGGACTGCACCTTCCCTTCGCGGCGTTCTGGGCCGCCGCCGCCGCCCTCGCCTACGTTCTGAAATGGCGCGGCGGCGCGCATCTTGTGGCGCTGACGGCGCTATACTGGCTCGTCCTCTCGCTTGATCCGTTATCGGACCTTCTTGGCGTTCACGAACTTGAGGTCGTTTCCTACTACGCATCGGCGGGCCTTGCGCTCTTCGCCTGGGCGCTTGTCAGCGACGACCGGCCCTGGCGGATCGCCGCCCATTACGGCGCGTTCGCGTTTCTCGCCGTCGGGTTCTTCTGGCATTCCTCGGCGCTCGGCGCCCTTGACCACAGCCTTTGGAGGGAGGCGGTGAAAGAAGCGCAAGGACCGGACCTCGCCGATTTCGCCCGAACGCAAACGCTTCGGCTTGTCGCGGCGGCGGGCTTCGCCTTCGCGTTCATGCGCGGACGGCTGACGGCGCCGGCGGCGATTGCGGGCCTCGCCATCATCGTCTGGGGACTGATCTCGTTCTTCGCCGCACCCATGATCGGCCCCGCCGCCAGCGTCATCGGCTACTGGATCGCCGTCATCGCCGTGATCGCCATCGGCGTGACCCTCGGGCGCCGGACGCTGATCAATCTCGGTCTCGTCGCCTTCGGCGCCGGCGTCCTCAATCTTTACTTCGAAACCTTCCGCGGGCTGATCGGGACGTCGCTCGTGTTCCTCATCGGCGCGCTTCTGCTCTTCGCCCTCGCCTGGCTCGCCCATGTCGCCGGCAAACGCCTCGCCGCAAGAGGAGACGCGAAATGATCCGCACGATGCGCATCGCGCTTCTCGCTCTCGCCATGACCGCCGTCATTCTCGGGATGGTCGCTTTCTACGCGCGCGACCTGCATGGCGGAACCGAGATCACGCTGAAGACCGAACCGGTCGATCCGCGCTCCCTGTTCCTCGGCCACTACGCGACGCTCGGCTATTCGATCAGCCGGCTGAGCGGCGAAGCGCTGGGCGGGCATTGCTACGAGCGAAACGAAGCCATTTACGTGACGCTTGAACGCAGCGACGATGAATGGCGGCCGTTCGCCACAGCCCCGGACATGCCGCAGGACGGCTTCAGCGACAATCGCGTCACATTGCGCGGGCGGGTCTCCTGGCATTCGGATTGTCCGAACGAGCAACGCGGCGACCCTACTCTAAGCGAAACGCCTGGCGCTGAACGGGCGCCCCTAAGAGAGGAGCAACTCTTCGCTCAGTACGGCGTCGAGGAGTACTTCGCGTCGCCCGAAGCGGCGCGCCGGCTCGAAAACCTTGCACGCCGCCGTCCCGCCGAAGGCGAGGAGGCGCTTGAACCATTGCAGATCATCCTCTCCGTCCCCCGCTCCGGCCGCGCGCTCATCAAGGGCGTCGTCATCGATGGCGAGAAGGTTTACGACCAGACGATCTGGTGACCGGCTAGATTAGACCGACCCGGCCGATATTCAGGAACTTCGACCGCCGATGGGCGCGCAACGCGTCCGGCGACATGTGCTCGAGCTCGTGGATCGCCCCTTCGACGGCGTCGCCGAGCCGCTCGATGGTGAGCGCGACATCGCGGTGCGCGCCGCCGATCGGTTCGGGGATGACGGCGTCGACGACGCCGAGCCCGAGCAAGTCGTCGGCGGAGATTTTCATCGCCTCCGCAGCGTCCGGCGCCTTCGATTCGCCTTTGCCGGCGGCGTCCTTCCAGAGGATAGAGGCGCACCCTTCCGGCGAAATCACCGAATA
>JAVJPA010000034.1:0-13303 GCA_040216495.1 Amphiplicatus sp.
TCCGTCGTCGGCAGCCGCAGGCCGCACACATGCACGCTCGATACGGCTTGTCCCGCGACGCCGGTGACGTGGGTGCGGCAAGCCTTTTCAGGAGCAACTTTCGCAAATCCGGCCGGCGCCAGACTGGCGTCGAGACGCGGCGCGGCGACACGGAGCGCTTCAACGGCTAGGCTTGGATAGACTTCGCCGCCGTCGCAGGCGAGCGCGATCAGCGGCGCGCTACGCACGACCGCATCCCTGGAAAGCCCTGCGCGCGCGAACCCTTCTCCGCTTGCCGCATCACGAAATTCGGCGAGCGGCGCGACAATCTGGCGGAAACTCGGCGCAATGCGGGCCAGCGCCCCTGCGTCCATGCCCTGTACGCGCGAGGCCGCGAGCGGCGGAGGGCAAGCTGTTTCAGAAGCGCCTGAACGCGACGTGAGATGAAGCACCGATGGCGCGCGCGCCAAAGCCGCCGCAAGCGCGCGGTCATGGTCCGCGCCTTCCAGATCCGGCGCCGTCAGGTCGCGAACGATTCCCTCAAGCGCCGGCGCATCGATCCAGCTTCGCGCCACATTGGCGGGGCTCGTCCGGTCAGGTTCGGCGAAGATTACATCGAGCACGATGGTTGCGGCGCCAGCCTCGTTCAAGCGGTCGACAAGCGTCGCAAACCGGTGTCGGGGCCAAGGCCACTGGCCATACCGCTCGAGCGCCGCATCGTCGATTTCGACCACCCGCACGGGCGTCGTCTCATTCATCCGCGGCGCCAGGCGCTGATACTGGTCGAAAACGCGATCGCGAGCGGCGTTAACGAGGTCAGGTTGCTGGAACGTGACGGCTAGCGCCAGCGCAGCGCCGACGGCGCCGGCTAGTCTCGGGCCGAGAAAACGCCTGCGCGCCGCCATAGCCATCCCGTTTACCTAGTCGCAAGCGCCGGGACAGGCCGCTCCCGGGGTTAGCGTCATACCCCGAAGCTCGCCCAGTCCCTTTCCGCCAGCGCCGTCAGTGAAATTGAGGAACGCGTCGGCCGACGTCGCTGCGCCGCCTGCCAGATCGTTGCGAATAACGAAAATCATGGACTGAATATTGTTCCCACTGAAATCGGCGCCGTCGAAGGCGAAAACTCCGCTGCCGCCGAGCGCGCTGTCGAATGACGCCGGATTCAAAAACTCAGAAAACTGGAAAGTCGAACTCGTAAGATTATTGAACAGGTTCGCTGAAACAAAAGAGTCGCCGCCGCCGATCGTACGGTTGGCGAAACTGACATCAATTTTAGCGTTCATCGAACCGAAGAAATCGCCTGTGGCGGCATTGGAAAGCGCGGCGGCGTTCTGATTGGCGATGGAGCCATCGAAGAAAAACGCACCGGTTCCAAGCGCAACGCCCAGCGCATCGAGTTCCGCAATAGAAGCCGGTTCATAATCCGCGCCGTAGAATGGGTTTTCGAGGAGGATCTCTGAATAAAGATGCGCGCCGGTATTCGCTTCGAGAATAGCGGCGATGTCGGCGTAAACAGGAACGTCTGACCCTTCGGCGACGAGCGCCTGTCCGGCGATCGCCGAGCCGTTGTTTATCAAAAGGCTGATCGGATACAGAGCCATATTAAAAAGCCCGGCGCTGAACGGCGCGGGTTGATCGAGCGAAACATAAGCGTTCGCCTGCTGGCCGCCTGTCTCCGGTCCCGCTGCAGCGGTCACGACCATGAACGAGCCCGGCCCGCCAATCGTGCGGTTGTTGAAGTTCACTTCGATCTGCGCATAAGCAAGTCCAGTGAGCGGGCCGGCTTGCCCTAGCGTTTGGCTGATATCGGGGGTGAACCCATAAAGTTTTGTCGTCCCGCTGGTCGAATAACCGGTGAGATCGGCGATGGTGAAAACTTCGGAGAGGCCGAAGTTGAAATAAGCGAGATCTCCATCGCCCGGCATGAGCTGCAGGTCGAGCGCTTCGGCGATGGCGTTCGACGTGACCATCTGGCCGTTGGTCGAACTGAAATCGGCCGACACATCGACCGTAACTGTTTCGCCGACGCCCTGACGAACCGTGACAGTGAACGCCTGCGCCGGAAATACGGCGACGCCGCCCCCTCCAGAAGCGAAAGGAATGTTTGAACTGGCGATAAGGGCTTGCACGAAAGCGTTTGTGAACTGGTCCTCAAGCGCGGCGCCGACATCGTCCAGACCGAGATTAGACGGATCAAGAACCGAAAAATCGAACTTTACGAACGAAGCGAGCGCTTCGGGCGCAATCGTGCGCGAGGCGATGTCAAAATTGATTTGGACTATCACGACGCCGTCGTCAGCAAGCGTCGGACCCGATCCGTTATCGACAAAAAGCTGCGCCGGCGCGATAGCGAAGATATGCCCGGACGGCGAGGCTTGCGCGTCCGCGTAATAGTCGAGCGCATCGAGCGGCAGGATCTCGCCGACAGCGACGGGAAATGGCGGCGTTTCGTTCGGAAACGCCTCGTTATAGCGCTCTTCGAAGGAGATCCCCGCCTCGGATGGCTGTTCGGGAAGGTTTTCAGTGTCCTCGTCTTCGCGGCGGCTGTGATTGTTAGCGGTGTCGACGCCTTCCTGCCCCTCCTGAGCGCCTTGCCCTGATGCCCCGGACGGATTGTGCTCATACGCAAAAAAGGCATCGTCTTCGTCGGGAACGGCCGGAAGAAACGCGCCGTAGATGCGCTTCAAAAGCGCATCATCGGCGCGGTATGGATCTGAGACGTCGTCAGGCCCGATGCGCACGACCCAGCCGGGCCGAATAAGGCGCGCCTGAATGGCGTCACGGTTCTCGCCGGTCCAGAACTCGACGCGGCCTTTCGGCGTATAACCTGTATTATCGAGCGCCGGGCCTTCAAGCAGCGCGTAAATAACGCCCTCGAGTTCGACGAGAATGACGTTGGTCCCGCGCACGCCCATGGTGACGCCGGATTCCTGAATCTCAACTTCGGTCGAACCCGGCTCGGTGTCGCGTCCCGACGCATAACGGAAGCCGCCGCGCACATAGTTGACGACCCGGCGACTGCGCGCGCCTTCGTCGTCATAGAATTCGTTGATCTGCGCTTCGCTTTCCGGCGGGAACGTATAGGTGCTCCAGTCGCAAAGTTTGAGCTGCATGTGCGACGCCTCGCCGGTGCGCACATAATCTTCGGAAAAGACATCGTCGCCTGCGGAAGGCCGCTCGTAATCACCGCCGCCCTGCATCAGGCCGACATCGGGGCCGACGACGGCCGTCGCGTTGCCGGCTTTCGGGTTGGAACTTTCCTCATCGAAGCATTCAGACGCGTTTACAGCCACAGGCAGCGCAGACAAGGCGACGATAGCGCTTGTGAGTTTCAGCGCGGTGAGATTTTTTGTTTTGCGTGCCATCTTGCGCCCCTCAGAACGTAATGCGCTTCGACAGCAACAGACTCACCTTGTGCGTGTCGTAGTCGAAATTGGGGATATTGGAATCGACCTTCTCATACTCATACTGAGTAATAAGATTGATCGTCGACAGGGCGCGCGGCATGTCGACGCCGCGCAAGAACCATGAAAGCGGCGCGCCGGCAGTAAAGCGCGCGCGATAAAGCCATTCTTCGCGAACCGTGGAGGGGCTGATGTACGGATTAATCGAGTCGTAGTCAGATCGTTCCGCCCATCCGCCGATCAGCGTAAACGCGCCGCCGCCATGTAGCCAGCTATGCTGAGCGAAGGCGCCGTAGCGGCCGAAAGATTCATACTCGAAGCCTGGGAGGCGTGTGTGGCCGTTCTTGTCCATCCACAAACCTTCGACGGTCAGCGCCATGCTCGGGTTCAAATGCCATACAGCCCCGGGACGAGCGCTTAAACGCCGGCCGGTACGTTCGTCGGCTGTCAAATAATTGCTGACCGCGCGAAACTCTTCATGCTCTCCTCTGAAACTCATATAAGCGCGCAACACCGGGCTGATGCGGTAAAGCAACTCGATCTCGCCGCCGACGGTTGAGAGATAATCCTCCCCGGAAAGCCAGATGAAACTGCCGCGCGCGCGGGGACTGACGGAGAAATCGCCGAAATTGAAAGTAAATCCTGTAGCGAGCGACACCGCATCAATGTCGAGACTGTCGACCTCATTCTTATCAGATCGGTAGTAAGACGCCTCGCCATACACAGTATGGCCAGCCTGAAACCCGAGATCGCGTGTGATCTTTCCCTGCACGGAAGTGATCCATGCATAATCGGCGTCCCGCGGCTCGGCGGTCAGCGGAATGTCGAAGAAGAGCAGCGTTCCGCTTGACGGCGCCTGATTGCGGTTCTGGTCCCACTCGGCGCCGACGGTGAGCGTCAGCGTTCCACGGGTCGCTCGTTGCAGTCGCTTGACGCGCTCAAGATACAGTTCGGCTTCAGCCCGGACGGTCGGCGCGAGCTCGCCATTCAGCGCAGTTTCGAGTTCGAATCTTGCCCGGTCAAGAAGTCCCAGCCTGTAGAGCACTAGACCATAAAGAACGCGCACATCATGCAGTTGCGGCTGCAACAACAAAATGCGCTCCAGCGTCGCTGCGCCCTCTTTAAGGTCGCCGCCGGCGATCTGCTCGCGTGCGTAAGCGAGATTGAGCCGAACATCGTCAGGCGCGGCGAGCACCTCACCAAACGGGATGGACCCGCCGCTATACTCAAGCGCCTCTTCCCGCTGTTCCGCGGCGCGCGTTTCGCGCTCCGCCGCTTCGCGCGCGGTCTCTTCCGGCTCTTGCGCAAACGCAACGCTTGCGGCGAACAACGCCGCGATGGACAATCCAATTACGCGAGAAACCGACACCCCGACTACCCCCCTCCCACTGCGCCCCGCCTTAGCGGCTGCGCAGGTCGTCATACCCTCTAATGCGATGCTAACCGGCGCGAATGAAGTCCCCAATATCCGCTACGGCGCTGCGCCGGCGTCATCCTGCCCCAACTATTCCGGCGGGCAAAGACGCAGAAGCGGCTTTTTGCCTCTACGCAGGCGCTCCCGTCAGCAAAATGCGTTCCAAAGACGCCTTAACGACCGAAAAGACGGCGCTTACAGGAAGCGTTCCGCATAAAGACGCCAGATAATGAAGTAATGAGTGAAATGGTGGACCATCTGGTCGAGGCCCATGGGAATCCAGAAAGACGCCTTCTGAGGATCGTTAAAACGCCCGAGCAGCGCCGGATTGGACTTGATCCTGTCCATAGCGAAATGCACGGCGAAATCGACCAGCGCCAGATACCACAACCGCGCGTCGACAATGCACACTATAAGGAGCGTCATCAGCGCGTGGGTCAGCACATGCGCAGATAAGGGGTAGAGAAATTTCGGCCAGGGCTGGGCTTTGCCGTTAACCATCCAGGCGGTCTGAAGCGCGTAGTCCCCAATGAAATGCTTTACTTGGAAGACCGCCAACATAACGAAGATGAATTGGACTTGCGCCGGCATTTTGTGCTCCGTCCCCCTCGCCCGGCTGCGGCCGGATCGCGATTCCCGCAGCCGCGAATCTACGCTCGGTTTCACCATATAGGCAAGCCGACGGCTTAAAGGGCCTCCATCATCGCCTTTACTCTTGCAGCTTCGTCCGAGTCCGGAGGAAGCTGCGCCAGCAGTTTCCCCCAATATGTCTTCGCGCCTGCGGCGTCGTCAGCCTGCCGCGCTGCGACGCCGAGAAAGAATAACGCGAAAGGCTGTTCGGCGTTACGCTTGAGAACCTCATCGAGCGCCGTCTTCGTCTCCGCGTCAATGGGCGCGCCTTGAGCTTCGCCTCGCGCCAACAGCGCTTGCGCATGGCTTATGCGCAGTTCCAGATCGTCCGGACTTAGCGCAATCGCCTTTTCAAAGGCGCCGATGCTTTTGGCATTCTCGCCGAGCGATGCGTAGGAGCGAGCGAGCATCGTCCAGCCTTGAAGATCGTCCGGATTGTCTTCCAGACGCGCGGCGAGCTTTTCGACCATGCCGGCGATCATAGACGCGCGCTGCTCTTCCGTGAGCGCTTCCGCGGCGGCGATATCGTCTGCGGAAGGCCCCCGTTGTGGCGCCGCGGAAAGTCGCGTCAGTGCGCGCGGGCTTAGACCCGTTTCTTCGGCCGGGATATTCAATTCATCCGCGACGCCGGCGACTTCCCGATTGAGGATCGCCAGCCACGGCGCATCGTCTGGGGCTTCGTTAGCCAAGGCGACAAGCGCATCAAGCGCGGCCCGCCTGTCGCCAGACTGGTAAAGCCCGATCGCGGCATAGAACCGGGCGCGCGATTCTTTTGGGTCGAGTTCGAGCGCTTTCTTCAACGCAGCGGAAGCCTCGGCGTTAACGGCGCCGCCGTTCGCCATGATCAGCGCCTCGCCGAGCGCCGCATGGAGAAACGCTTCGTTGGGCGAGAGCATGGCCGCGCGCGCGAAAGCGGCGGCGGACTCGGCGAAACGGTCGAGGGCTGCGTAATTTTGGGCGAGTTCAGTCCAGCTCCGAACATCGCCCGGATCGTCGGCGAGACGGGCTTCCAGCGCCGAAACAGCCTGCGACAAGCCCGTCGCGCCTTCACTGGCTTTCGAGGCGAGGACGAGAGATTGCGCCAGTTTCGTTTCCTCAAGCGCCGGATTGCCGAGGCCGAGATAGAGCGCGACGGCGCCGGCTGGAACGGCGCCGACAAGCAACACCGCCAATTGCTTCAAGCCTGGCGACGCTGCGCCGGTTTTGTTTTTACTCTCCGCACGCGCTGCGCTGAGCAGCCGGCGGCGCGCTTCAAGATCGGCGGCCCCGGCATCTTCTTCTGAGAGAACCCCCGCTTTCCTGTCGCGCTCAACATCAAGGAGTTGCGCGCTCAAATAATCCGTCTCGTCTATGGCTTCGAGAGATGACCTAAGGCGAAACAGCGGCCAGGCGAGAAACGCGAGAACGCCGAGCGAAAGCGCTGCAATGATCATCCAGATCATTTCAGCTCCGGCTTGTCGATTTCGCGGGCGAGTAATGCTTCCAGCGCGCCTGCTTCTTCCGCGGTCAATGGTTGAGGAGCCGGGGTGGGCGCGCGGCGAAGATAGATGAAAGCGCCTGCCGCACTGACGATCAGCGTCACAGCCGGAAACAGCCATAAAATCAATGTGTTTGCCTGCATGGGCGGGCGCAACAAAACATAATCGCCATAACGCGCGACCAGATAGGCGAGGACTTCCTTGTCGCTGTCGCCCGCGGTCAAGCGTTCGCGCACGACGATACGCATTTCCCGGGCGAGATCAGCATTGGATTCAGCAATGGACTGGCTCTGGCAGACGACACAACGCAGCTCCCTGTCGAGCGCCTCTGCCCTCGCCTCGAGCGCGGCGTCAGCAAGCATTTCTTCAGGCTCGACGGCGAGGACGCTCGTTGCGAGAAACAAGCCAAGCAATATTGCAAAAAGCCGCCTCATGCCTTCCTCAACTCTTCAATCAGGGGGCGGAGCGTTTTCTCCCAGACCTCCGGCGTGATCGGGCCGGTATGCTTGTAGCGCACGCGCCCTTCCTTATCGATCACGAACGTCTCCGGCGCGCCGGTGACGCCGAGGTCAAAAATGACCCGGCCCTCGGGATCGTCGCCGATGCGGTCGTAGGGATTGCCAAGTCGCGCCAGCCACGCCGCGCCGTCGCCGGGCTTATCCTTCCAGTTAAGCCCGCGGATCGGAACCGCGCCTGAAGCGGCGAGCTGCATTAGGACCGGATGCTCGATGTGGCAACTCACGCACCAGGAGCCGAAAACATTGAGCAGCGACACCTCGCCCTTGAGATCGGCGGAGGCCAGCCCCTGTTGAAATCCTTGTATCGGCGGGAGATCGAATTCCGGCAACGGACGGTCGATGAGCGCCGACGGAATGGCGGATGGGTCGCGCGTCAGCCCGACGGCGAAGGCCCCGGCGATGGCCGCAAAAACCGCCAGCGGCGCTAGAACAAGAACGTTCTTCATGCGGGCGCCGCTTCCGCTCTGGACGTGGCCGCAATAGCGGTGCGTTTCGCTTTGGCCGGTTTGCGGCCGCGATCGCTCATGGCGAGGGCGCCGCCTAACGCCGTCACCGCCGCGCCCCACCACAAGCAGCCGACCAAGGGAAAGAAATGAAGCCGCACCGGCCAGCCGCCGCCCGTGTTCTCGCCGAAAGATATGTAAAGATCGCCCGTCGCGCGCGGGCTGATCGCCGCTTCCGTCGTCTGCATGGCCCGGATCGGATAGAAGCGCCGCTCGCCAACAAGCTCGAAACGCGCGCCGTTCTTGCGCGCTTCGTATACGGCGCGTTCAGCCTCATAGTTCGGCCCGCGCCCATTCTGGACGGACTTCAGCGTCACGTCATACCCGGCGAACGCGACGCTTTCGCCGGGCGTCATCATCAGAATGCGTTCGTTCTTCCAGATGCTGATCCCCGCTGCGCCGAACGCGAATAGCGCGAGACCCAGATGCGCGATGGTGGCGCCATGAGCGGCGCGCGGCAATCCTCGGGCGCGGGCAAGGCTATCCTTTAGCGGCGCGCGAAAAAGCTTTATGCGTCCGGTGAAATCGGTGAGCGTTCCCGCGGCCAACCATACGACAAGCGCTATCATGCCTGCGCCGATAATCTTCGCCTTGGCGGCGAAAACTCCAACGATGATCGCAGCCGCAAGCGCAGCGCCAGCGGCGGGCGCAAGCCTGCGCGCTGCATCGACGATATCCCCGCGCTTCCATGGAAGCAGCGTTCCCGCAGCCGCAAGAAACATAGTGAGCGACGCGATCGGCACGAAGACAGTATTGAAGTATGGCGCGCCGACCGAAATCGTCTTTCCGGTGAGCACCGCTATGAACAGCGGATAAAAGGTCCCGAAGAATACTGTCGCACAAGCGACGCACAGGAAGATATTGTTGATGATCAGAGCCGTCTCACGGCTGACGGGCGCGAACGCGCCGGTCGCCGTCAGCGAACCAGCCCGCGCGGCGTAGAGCGACAGGGAGCCGCCGATCGCCGCCAGCAGGATCATCAGAATGAACACGCCGCGCGTCGGATCGACGGCGAAAGCGTGCACTGAAGTGAGTATCCCGGAGCGCACGAGGAAAGTGCCGACGAGGCTCAGCGAAAAGACGGTGATAGCGAGCAGGACCGCCCAACCTTTCAGCGCGTCGCGCCGTTCGACGACGCGCAACGAATGGATCAGCGCCGTTCCCGCGAGCCATGGCATGAAGGAGGCGTTCTCCACGGGGTCCCAAGCCCACCACCCGCCCCAGCCGAGCTCGTAATAGGCCCACCATGCGCCAAGCGTGATGCCGATAGTCAGGAACGTCCACGCGGCGAGCGCCCACGGCCGCGCCAGACGCGCCCAGACGCTGTCGGCGCGACCGCGGATCAGCGCCGCGACCGCAAACGAGAACGGAATCGAAAAGCCGACATAGCCGAGATAGAGAAACGGGGGGTGGATCGCGAGACCGATATCCTGCAGCAGCGGGTTGAGCCCCTGCCCGTCCGCCGGAACGGGAAACAGGCGCCCGAACGGATTGGACGTAAACAGAATAAAAGCGAGAAACGCCGCAGCGATCAGTCCCTGCACAGCGAGCGTCAAGGCGTGAAGCTCCAGCGGTATCGCCTTGCCTTGTCGCGCAAGCGCTGCGCCGAATACGGAGAGAATGAGAACCCAGAGCAGCATCGAGCCCTCATGGTTTCCCCATGTGCCGGTGAATTTGTAGATCAACGGCTTTTGCGAGTGGGAATTTTCGAAAACGTTGATGACCGAAAAATCCGACACGATATAAGAATAGGCGAGGCTGGCGAAAGCGAGCGCGACGAGCGCGAACAGAACATAGGCGCAACGCCTTCCAAAAGAAGCGAACGCCTCGTCCCCGGTCCGGGCGCCGATGAACAGCACCGGCGCCTGCGCAAGGGAAACCAGCAGGGCGAGAATAAGGGCGAAGTGTCCGATTTCAGGTATCATTGATGCGTCATCTGGGCGCCTGACTGCCGAAAACGCCAGTATAGCGGGGTCCGCCCGATGAAGAAGGCGGCGTTTTCGCACGTTAGGCCGCTGAATTTAAACGGGTCTGCGCCCCGGAATTGGCGTAATGTGCGAGTTGATGCCGTCCCGACGCCAGCGCTATAAGGCGCGAACTGGAGACATCCCATGATCCGATCCCTGATCCTGTGCGCCGCCGCGTTCCTTTTGCCTCTCTCCGCCTGCAGCCGGAATGACGGCGCTGCCGAGCCGGTCGCGGCTCAGCCGTCGGACGAGGAGGCGAAAATGACTGTGATTTCCGGCGAAATGACCTACCGGCAGCGCATCGCTCTGCCGGCGAATGCGGTCGCCGTCGCGGAATTACGGGCCGGCGAGGCGGAAACCGGAACCCTCGTCGCCGAACAACGTATCGAACTCGGCGGCAAACAGGTTCCTGTCCCGTTCAGCATTGAGGCCGACTCTGCGAAAATCATCGCTGGCGAAGACTATTATGTCCGCGCCGCCATCGCCGTGGACGGCGCCTATTCCTGGGTGAGCCCGCCGGCGCCCGTCGATCTGTCCGATGGCGACGCCGCGATTGGAACGCTCCTGCTCGCCCAAAACACGGCGCTCGCTTTTGCATCCTCCTATGCCTGCGGCGATAAACAGGTGAGCATCGGCATCAAGGGCGACGTGATGACGCTTCAGATCGACAGCGAGTCGTTCGCATTGCATCCGGTCGTTACCTCATCGGGGTCGAAGTATGAAGCAACAGGCGATGCTTCTACTTATTTTTGGACCAAAGGCGACAGCGCGCTGCTCTCGCTGCACGGCGTCGCCTATCCAGAGTGCGTCATACGCGGTGAGAATGACGGTGCGGCGCAGGACGAGAAAGGAGCGGGGGGCGCCTACAAGGCGCGCGGGAACGAGCCGGGCTGGAGCCTCAGCATCACCGATACGATGATCGTCCTTCTCGCCGATTATGGCGAACGACGCATCGCCGCGCCGAAACCCGCACCGGAAGAAGGCGACGGATTCACCCGCTACGCCGTCCTTGCGGAAGAGCTCATCGTCACGATCGAACACAAGCCGTGCGCCGATGATGCGACCGGCATGCCTTATCCGGACCGGGTGAGCGTCGCGCTCGGCGACCGCGCCTTCAACGGCTGCGGCGGCGAGCCGGCAAGCCTTCTTACCGGGGGCGAGTGGGTGGTCGAAGACATCGACAATGGCGGCGTCATCGACAGTTCGCGCGCGACGCTCAATTTTGGCGAAGACGGCAGAGTCAGCGGTCGAGGCTCCTGCAATACCTACAGCGCGCCTTACACGCTTACGGGCGAAGGGCTGAGCTTCGGCAACGCCGCGGCGACCCTGAAGGCGTGCGCGCCGGCGTTGATGATGCAGGAACAGCGTTTCTTCGACGCGCTTTCGAGCGTGGTGCGTTTCGAGATCGACGAGACGGGCGCATTGATCCTGTTCGCGCCTGACGGGCGGCGCCTTCTGGCGCGCCGCGAAGGCTGATGGAGCTTACAGCCGCGTCGCCTCGATGATAGCCGCAGCGCCTTTCGCCAGAAGATCGAGACCGGCGGCGCGGCCGATTTCTCGCGGGCGATCCGCTGCGCCGGACTGACGCGTTTCGATCACCTTAGAGCCATCCTCGCTGATGACGGCGGCCCTAAGGTGCAACTGATCGCCTGCAATCGTCCCGTGCCCGGCGATCGGCGAATTGCAATGTCCGTTTAGAACCCACAACACTTCGCGTTCGGCCTCCGCGCAGCGGCGGGTTTCGAGATGGTCGATGGCCGCGAGGCGCAGCCGCAGATCCCAAGCCTTGAGAGGACATTCGACTGCAACGACGCCCTGCCCCACCGCCGGCAGCATTTCATCGACCGAAAAAAGATATGTCGCGCGCTCGGCCAGCCCCACCCGGATCAGCCCGGCCTGCGCCACGACCAGCGCGTCGGCGGGGCCGACCTCCCGCCCGTCGGGGAGCTTCTGCATCGCGCCCTCGTCAAGCTTACGGATGCGCGTGTCGGCCGCGCCGCGGAAATGGATAATTTCCGCTTGCGGATAAAGCCGGCGCAAAAAAGCGGCGCGTCGGACGGAATTGGTGCCGATCTTCAAATGCGCGGCTTTCAACTCCTGCACCCGCGCCAGCGTCAGGCCCGGCCGCAACACCAGCGCGTCGCAAGCCGGTTCGCGTTTCAGCATTGCCGCGATGACAAGGCCCGGCGCTTCCTCGTCGCCGGGCATGTCTTTCAGTGAGTGCATCGCCGCATCGAGACCGCCGGCGCGCAAGGCGTCGCGAATTTCGGAAACGAATGCGCCGCCTTTGCCGCCGTGGCGCTGAAGCTTGCTGACCTGGTCGCGATCGCCTTGCGGCGTGAAGCGCACGACTTCAGGCGCGAGGTCAGGCCACGCGGCGCGAAGCTGTGCGGCGACTTCGTCCGTCTGCGCGATCGCCATCGCGCTTGATCTCGTTCCGATGCGCATCAGCTCTAGGGGTTGGCGGCCAAGTGGGCGCTTGATAACGCAAGCCCGCCCGCTATGGGAAGCCGACGCGGTAATTTGCCGATAATCTTGCGGTTCCCGCCGAACAGGCCCCGTCGCGTCGAAAGCAACTCCCGCTTCCGCCTCAGCCGTTGCCCGCCGTTGAAGCTGACAGGCGCTGGCCATCGAAGCTGGTGACGGAACAGTAGACGCCTTTGGATTTTAGACGCACGCAAAGAGCGTCGGCCTTTTCCTGTGTGGCGAAGCCCCCGCCCACCAACCGCAGGAAAGCGCCCCGGTTCTCGATCGTGACCCGCTCGACTCGCGGCTCCAGCAGTCCAAGCTCGTCGGGATTCTCGCGCTGCAACTTGCGCCAGCCATTCCGCGCCTCTGCTTCATGGCGATAGGAGGCGAGATGCACCCCGTACATAACGCTGGTGAGCGGAATGTCGCCGGCCGCCTCGTTTTCGAACACTGTCTCTTCCAGCGAGGCGAAAGAGGGTTGCACGAGCCGCGGCGAGGAATCGACAGGCGCTGGCGCCCCGGCGAGCGCCTTGTCTGCCTGGGGCGCAGCCACGACTGTTTCGGGTTTGACTGCGGGCGCGGTGGGCGCTGGCGGCGCGGGAGTGGGGGCTTGCGCGACCGCTTCCGGTTCAATCTTCGCAGCAGCGGCTTTGGCGGCCTGCAAGTCGGCCAGTTGCTTAGTCAGGCGCGCATTTTCGGTTTCGAGTTGCGCGACCTGCGATTCGAGCTCGGCTGTCCGCGCGAAACTCCAGGCGAGATCGTCTGCGGCCGCGCCGGTGATCGCCGGCTCTTCCGTGCCGCCGCCAAGCGTCGCGCAGCCCGACAGGACAGCCGCAGCGGCCAGGGCCGCCAGGCTGCGGATATTAGGCAGGCCCGTTAATCCCGCCATCTTGCGCGGGGTCGCCGGGTGTCGCATGAGCCTCTCCGAATTAAGCTGGATA
>JAVJPA010000035.1:0-6114 GCA_040216495.1 Amphiplicatus sp.
GAGATCCTGCGCGACGATTTCCTTGAGGACCGCCAGGCCTGCGGCGCAGGCGAGCGGATTGCCGGCATAGGTGTAGCCGTGCATGAAGCCGCCGTTCGAGACGACGGCATCGACGATGTCGCCGCGCGCCAGCATGGCGCCGAGCGGCGCATAGCCGGCGCCGAGGCCCTTGGCGAGCGCGATAATGTCGGGCCGCTGGTCCCAGTGCTCGGCGGCGAGGAACGCTCCGGTGCGCCCTGCGCCGGTCATCACCTCGTCGTAGATCAGCAGGACGCCATACTCGTCGCAAATGTCGCGGATGCGCTGATAATAGGAGTCCGGCGCCACAAGCGCGCCTGTCGAAGCGCCGCCGACCGGCTCCATAATGAAGGCGAGCACGTTTTCAGCGCCTAGCTCCTCGATCTTGTCGCGCAGCATATCGGCGTATTTCAGCCCGCGCGCCGCATCGTCGAGATTGTCCCGGTCGAGATAGGCGCGCGGCGCCGGCACTTTCGGCATCGCCCGCAGCATCGGCGCGAACGGCGCGGTCAGCGGGTCGTAACCGGTGACGGACAGCGCCCCGAAGGTCGATCCGTGATAGGAAGGAAAGCGGGAGATGATTTCGGTGCGATTCATCTCGCCTTTCGTCACAGCATATTGCCGCGCGAGCTTGAGACAGCTTTCGACCGACTCCGACCCGCCGGATGTGAAAAACACCTTGTCGAGTCCCGGCGGCGACAGTTTCGCGATGGCGTCGGCGAGGCGTTCGGCAGGCTCGTTCTCGAAATGCAGGCGGTAGCCGAAGGTCGACTTCTCCATCTGCGCGTGCATCGCGGCGAGGACGCGCGGGTTCGAATGTCCAATGTTCGAGACCATCGCGCCGCTCGAACCGTCAAGCCAGCGCCTTCCGTCGGCATCGTAGAGATAGACGCCCTCGCCATGGCTGAGCATCGGCCGTCGCCCGCCAGACTGGTAAAACAGGCGCGACGGCGTTGCGGGCGACCAGTCGAAAATCCCCGTTACGTTCATGCGCGCCTCACGCGCGCTGTTTTGGAGGCGGGCATCGTCGGTCCGAGCCCGTAAGTGCGCGCGGAAAGCGGCGTATTTTCAATGTGCTTGAAAAGAATCTTGCGGAACTCCTGTTCCGCCCGGTTTAACTGCGTCGCCGGGTTCTCCACGACATAGATGTCGATCGCCGGCGGGTCGTCGTAAGGCGGAAGACGCCAGAGCAGGCCGTCGCGCACGTCGCGCTCCACGACGTGGATCGGCAGGGGCGCGATGCCGAGGCCGGCGATGGTCATCCGTCGCACTTCTTCGAGATTGTTGGAAACGCCGGCAGGGTGCGCTTCAAGCGCGGCGCGCTCGCGCAACAACGCTACGGGACGCAGCACATCGCTGATCTGGTCTGTGTCGAACGAAACGCTGCGCTCGCCCTTGAGGTCTTCGAGCGCCAACCCCTTCACGCCGAACAGGCGATGCGTCGGGCCGCAGAAAAAGCTGAAATGTTCGCGAAATAGGTGCGTGTAATGAAGGTCGGGCAGTTGCTCGCGCACAAGGCAAATGCCGAAGGCGCCGCGCCGCGCCTCGACCGCATCGACGACCGCGCGGCTGCTCGCCACGGAAATGGCGATCGACGCCTGCGGATGAAGCGACTGAAAATCGCTGAGCGCTTTGTCGACAATGGGCGAGGTCACATGCGTCGCCATCGACAGGGCGACGCGTCCGCAGACCACGCCGGCTTCTTCCTCCATGAAGGCCGAGAGCCGGTCGATGGAGCCGAAAATCTGCGCCACCTGCCGGTAGAGCGCTTCGCCGTGGGCCGTCGGTTCGAACGTGCGCGGACCGCGTTCAATGAGCCGTCGGCCGAGCGTTTCCTCAAGCCGGCGCAGCGCGTTGCTGATCGTCGGCTGTTTCAGGTAGAGCTTTTGCGCGGCTTCCGTGAAGCTTCGTTCCTGCATCACCACGTAGAACGAGCGCAGCAGGTTCCAGTCCAGCGTCCACGCGACGCCGTCGCCCAGAGGGACATGCTGCAAGGGCGGCTGACCTTTGGACGGGCTCATCCTATCATTTCACCAAACTATAATTGCTTTGCTCTGTATCGACAGACAGAATGAACCAAAACTATTGGGAACGCCAAGATGAAAAATGCAGGGGCTCGGGTTAAAGGCGGAACCGGCGTGCGGAAGGTCATCATCACCTGCGCCGTGACGGGGTCTATCCATACCCCGAGCATGACCCCGTATCTGCCTGTAACTGGCGCGGAAATCGCTGCGGCCTCGGTCGAGGCGGCGGAGGCCGGTGCGGCGATCATCCACCTCCACGCCCGCGACCCGGAAACAGGCGCGCCGAGCGCCGACCCGGAGCATTTCCGGGCGTTCCTGGCGCCGATCAAGCAGGCGACCGACGCGGTTTTGAACATTTCGACCGGCGGCAGCTCGGTGATGCCGCTGGATGTGCGCCTCGCGCCGTCGCGCGTCTTCAAGCCGGAAATGTGCTCGCTGAACATGGGGTCGATGAATTTCGGCACGTTCCCGATGCTCGATAAGCAAAAAGAGTGGCGCCACAACTGGGAGCCGGCGCTGCTTGAGGCGACGCGGCGCACCGTGTTCAAAAACACGTTCGAGGATATTGAGGCGATCGTCGACGAACTCGGCAATCGCGACGGCGCGCGGTTTGAATTCGAGTGCTACGACATCGGCCAGATCGAGACGCTCGGGTTTTATCTGAGGCGCGGACTCGTCAAGGCGCCGCTTTATGTGCAGTTTGTGCTGGGCGTTCTTGGAGGGGCGGGAGCGAGCGTTGAAAATCTCGTGCACATGAAAGGCGTTGCGGACCGGGTTCTCGGCGACGCCTATGATTTTTCCGTTCTCGCCGCCGGCGGCAGGCAGATGGCGATGGCGACGGCGGGCGCGATCCTCGGCGGCAATGTGCGCGTCGGGCTCGAAGACAATATCACCATCGCGCCGGGAGAGCTGGCCAAGAGCAACGCCGAGCAGGTGAAGAAGATACGGCGCATCGTCGAAGAGCTTGGGCTTGAAGTGGCGACGCCGGCGGAAGCGCGCGCGAGACTGGCCCTGAAGGGCGGCAACGCGGTGGGGTTTTAACGATGGCGGAGGGCGCGATCATCCGTAAGGCTACGCGCAAAGACGCGCCGGCGATTCACGAGATGGTCGTCGCGCTGGCGCGTTCCACCGGCAAGATAGGGTTAGTCTCCAGTTCGGCGGAAGATATTGCGCGCGACGGATTTGGCGAAAGGCCCGCCTTCGAGGCGCTCATTGCAATGGATGGCGTGAAGGCGGTCGGGCTCGCTCTCTATTTTCTCGAATACTCCACCTGGCGCGGCCGGCGCGGCGTATACTTGCAGGACCTTTACGTGTCCGACAAAGCGCGTAGCGCCGGGCTTGGCCAACGTCTTGTTGAAGCGCTGGCGGCAGAGGCGGCCCAGGAAGGCGCAACCTATCTTCGGCTTGCGGTCGACGCCGCGAACGTCCGGGCGGCGGATTTTTATGAACGCCTCGGTTTCGTCGAAAGCCGGGAAGATAGAATGTTCATGCTCAAGGACGGGGCGTTCAACGCGCTGGTAAAGACATGAGGGGAGCAGTTGTGAGCGCGGCTCTTATGCTGGTTGCTTTGTTCGCGCTTTTCTTTCCCATCCCGGCCAACGCCGACGGCCGCGAGCCGGTGCTGAAGCAGGTTACGGCGCGCCATCCTTACTATTGGCGCGAAATGTATGTTCCTCAGCTTACGGAAGGGCCGAGCTCCCTTGCCTGGGCGCCTGACGGAAAGAGCCTCGTTTACTCGATGCGCGGCAGGCTTTGGCGGCAAGCGCTTGGGTCGAGAGCCGCGCGGCAGCTCACGACGGGCGGCGGTTATGATTATCAGCCCGACATTTCGCCGGACGGAAAGAAGGTCGTCTTCGCCCGGTATGAAGCCGACGCAATCGAGCTTCATGTTCTCGATCTCGCCTCGGGCAAGACGCGCGCGCTGACGAGCGGCGGCGCCGTCAATCTCGAACCGCGCTGGTCGCCGGACGGGTCGAAGATTGCTTATGTGACGACAGCGGAGAGCGGCAATTTTCACATAGCTATCGCGACGCGGGAGGGCGGGGAATGGTCGTCGGCCCGGTGGCGGGCGGAAAACAGGAGCGAGACGCCGCGATATTATTACAGCGCGAGCGATCATGAATTGAGCCCGTCATGGTCGCCGGACGGCAAGACGCTTCTCTTCATCGCCAACACAGAGGTTGCGCATGGGTCGGGCGCCATTTTCCGCCAGCCGCTCGATCTCTCGGCGCCTGCAAGCCTCGTCCGTGACGAGGAGACCAACTGGAAAGCAAGGCCCGACTGGTCGCCGGACGGCGGGCGCGTCGCCTATTCCTCCTATCTCGGTCGGCAATGGCACCAGTTATGGATGACGACAGCCGAACCGGGCGGTTATCCGACGCCATTCAGCTATGGCGACTTCGATGTGACCGGCGCGCGCTGGTCGCCGGACGGAAGCAGGATCGCATATATTTCCAACGAAAGCGGCGACGGGGTTATCGTCGTACAGGACGTTGTCGGCGGCGCGCGGCGAACGCTGAAAACTGAAACGCCCGACTACCGCCAGCCCATGGCGCGGCTTGGTCTTTCGGTAACGGACGCAAGTGGCGAGAACGTTCCGGCGCGTGTCTCCGTAATCGCCTCGGACGGACGCAGTTATGCGCCGGGCGGCGCGATGTTGCATGCGGACGATGGGTTCGACAGGGCGCGTCAGCCTTTCGAGACACGCTATTTTCATACGGATGGAACAGACGACATTCTATTGCCGGCAGGCGAGGCGACCGTCACCGTCTGGCGCGGGCTCGAAAGCGCCGTGGAAACGCGAAATGTAATGGTGGCCCGCAGCGGCGCGGCGCTCGATATTTCTCTCTCGTCCCTGAACGACGGCGGCGTTTTTAACGGATGGGTCAGCGGCGACCCCCATGTCCACATGAATTACGGCGGCGCTTACCGCATGACGCCCGAGCGCCTTTTGCGGCAGGCGGCCGCCGAAGACCTCGATCTTGTTTTCAACCTGATCGTCAACAAGGAACAGCGCATTCCCGATATCGGTTATTTCACGACGGATGTTCAGGAAGCCGGGGGCGTGTTGCTCGCGCAGGCGCAGGAATATCATACAAGCGTTTGGGGCCATCTCGGACTGATCGGTCTGGAAGATCACTACCTGCTCGCCGATTATGTGGGGTATCCGAAGACGGCCGCAGCCAGTCTTTACCCGGATAATGCGACGGTCGCGCGCATGGCGCGCGGGCAGGGCGCGCTAATCGGCTATGTCCATCCGTATGACGTTGCGCCAGACCCGGCGGCCGATGAGAAAGTCACCCACTCGCTGCCTGCGGACGTGGCGCTCGGCAATGTCGACTACATCGAGGCGGTCGGCTTCAGCGATCACCGCGAAACGGAAAAGGTCTGGCATCGTCTCCTGAATTGCGGTTTTCGTCTCCCTGCGGCGGGCGCTTCCGACGCGATGACGAACTACGCTTCCCTGCGCGGCCCGGTCGGGATGAACCGCACTTATGTAAATGTCGGGGAGCCGAACGGCGATGCGAAAGCCCGGATGCGCCAGTGGCTGAACGGTCTCAAAGCCGGCCGGAGCTTCGCAACCAATGGCCCGCTCCTGTCTTTGACGATTGCGGAGGCGGAACCCGGCGACGAGATAAAGCTGCAAGCGGGAAAACATAAGCTTTCGTGGTCCGCGGAGATGCGGTCGATCGCGCCGATTGACCGTGTCGAGATCATCGTCAACGGCGACGTCGCCGCGTCGGTTTCGCTCGACGACGAGGGGCGCAGCGCCGCCGGCATGGGCGAGCTGGAGGTCGATGAAAGCGCCTGGATCCTTCTGCGCGCCGTCAGCGTCAGCGCCTCGCCGCTCATCTTCGACCTTTATCCTTATGCGACGACGAGCCCGGTCTATGTGACGGTCGGCGGCGCGCCCGTTCGGTCCGCCGACGATGCGGCGTATTTCGTTCAGTGGATGGACCGGCTGATCGCTTTTGCGCAGGAAAGCGGGGACTGGAACACCGAAGCCGAGCGCAAGGCGACGCTCGCTAATTTCAACCGCGCGCGCAAAGAATTCGAGCGGCGCCGGTAGCCG
>JAVJPA010000036.1:0-11510 GCA_040216495.1 Amphiplicatus sp.
AGGACGGGGTGACCATCGCCGGGCTCGAAGCGCTTGAAACGCCGGAGGCGCGCGACGGCGCGCTCCTGCCGGTCGACGCGGCGCTCGCCGGCCTGCCTCAGACCGCCGTGGGCGGCCCCGAAGCCGACAAGCTCCGCCGCGGCCAGCCCGCCGTGATCTCGCCCTCAGCGGCGAAAGGCGTGCGCGGCGGCGAGTCCGGGACCGTCCCCGCCGTCCTCGCCTCCCTGCACGGCGAGGCGGTCGCCATCTGCGAACTCGACGGGCTGAAGCTCAAACCCTTGAGAGTGTTCAATCTTTAGCCGCGCCGAATGAGTGCGGAGCTGCGCCCTGCGAGCGCTTGCGCCCGCAGTCCCGATCCGCCATAAGGCGCGATCGCTTATCGACCCTGCTGGACGGCGTCCCGGCTGGGCCGGCATAGTCACGACGCCGCGGAGACGAAGACATGTCGATTACGCAAGAGCGTAAGGCCAAGCTCATCAAAGAATACGCCACCAAAGCCGGCGACACCGGATCGCCGGAAGTGCAGGTCGCGATCTTGTCCGAGCGCATCGCCAACCTCACCGAACACTTCAAGGACCACAAGAAAGACAACCATTCGCGCCGCGGGCTGCTGAAGCTCGTCTCGCAGCGCCGCAGTCTTCTTGATTACGTGAAGAAGTCCGACGAGGCGCGGTACCAGACGCTCATCGAACGGCTCGGCCTGCGCCGCTAGGCGCGGCGCCTCGCGTCAAACCCCGTTCGGCGGCGCCGCCGCTGAACGGCGTGCACGGAGCAAGCAGGATGAAATTCTCAGGCGTATCAGCGGTCGTCACCGGCGGCGCATCGGGGCTCGGCGCGGCGACGGCCGAAGCGCTGAGCGCCGAGGGCGCGCATGTCGCCATCTGGGACATGAACAGCGAGAAGGGCGAAGCGCTGGCGGCGAAACTCGGCGGCGTGTTTTCGTCAGTGAACGTCGCCGACGAAGCGAGCGTCAAGACGGCGCTCGGCGCCACCATCGACGCCAACGGCGCGCCGCGCATTCTCGTCAATTGCGCCGGCGTCGCCATCGGGGCGAAGACCGTCGGCAAGGACGGCGCCCATAAGCTCGATCTCTACAAGAAGGTGATCGACGTCAATCTCGTCGGCACCTTCAACTGCATCCGCCTCGTCGCCGAGCAGATGGAGAAACTCGATCCGCTAACGGACGGCGAGCGCGGCGTCATCATCAACACAGCGTCGGTCGCGGCTTTCGAAGGCCAGATCGGACAGGCCGCCTACGCCGCGTCGAAAGGCGGCGTCGTCGCCATGACGCTGCCGATCGCGCGCGATCTGATGAACGCCGGCATTCGCTGCAACACTATCGCGCCGGGCATATTCTGGACGCCGATGATGTCTGGCATGGACCAGAAGGTTCAGGACGCGCTCGCCGCCATGGTTCCGTTGCCGAAACGGCTCGGCAAACCCGAAGAATTCGCGTCGATGGCCTTGGAAATTTGCCGAAACGTGATGCTCAACGGCGCCGTCATAAGACTGGACGGCGCCATCAGAATGCAGCCGAAATAGGTTTGCGCCGCCCCTGAAGGGCGGCGCAAGCATTTTGACTGTTGTCCACCGCTCCGCGGAATCCGCCGCGGCGCGCCCTACGAAGAAAGAAGAAGAAATGTTTACGATCACCAAGAAATCAATCGAATGGGGCGGGCGCACGCTCACCCTCGAAACCGGGCGCGTGGCGCGTCAGGCCGACGGCGCGGTGCTCGCGACCTATGGCGACACGACAGTGCTCGCGACGGTCGTCGGCGCCAAGCAGGCCGATCCGAAATTCGATTTCTTTCCGCTTACTGTCCATTATCAGGAAAAGTTCTACGCCGCGGGCCGCGTCCCGGGCGGCTATTTCAAGCGTGAAGGCCGGCCGACCGAAAAGGAAACGCTGACCTCGCGCCTCATCGACCGTCCGATCCGCCCCTTGTTCGCCAAGGGCTTCAAGAACGAGGTGCTGGTTGTCGCGCAAGTGCTCAGCCACGATCTTGAAAACGATCCCGATGTGGTTTCGATGATCGCCGTCTCGGCGGCGCTCACCGTTTCGGGCATTCCGTTCCTCGGCCCCATCGGCGCCGCGCGCGTCGGCCACATCAATGGCGAGTTCGTGCTGAACCCGACCATCGACCAGATGCCGGACTCGAAACTCGACCTCGTCATGGCCGGCACCGCCGACGCGGTGATGATGGTCGAATCGGAAGCGAAAGAGCTTCCCGAAGACGTGATGCTCGGCGCCGTCGTTTTCGGCCACAAGGCCGCGAAAGACGCGATCAACTTCATCATCGACTTCGCCGAGCTAAGCGCCAAGGAGCCGTGGGATTTCACCGCGGCCGATAATTCCGGTCACGCCGGCAAGGTCCGCGCGCTCGTCGAAGCCGACGTCGTCGCGGCGTACAAGGAGCGTCTCAAGCAGGTCCGTCAGGAAAAGCTCGCCGCCGCCAAGGCCAAGGCGATCGAGGCGCTATGCGCGGAAGGCGATGAAAACGCGCTCGACAAGAACGTCGTTTCCGGCCTTTTCAAGTCGATCGAGTCCGACATCGTGCGCGGCGGCATCCTTGAAACCGGCGAACGCATCGACGGCCGCGACACCAAGACGGTCCGTCCGATCGTGGCGCAGGCGGGCGTTCTTCCGCGTACGCATGGTTCGGCGCTGTTCACCCGCGGCGAAACCCAGGCCCTCGTCGTCGCGACGCTCGGCACCGGCGAAGACGAGCAGTTCATCGACTCGCTCGCCGGCACCTACAAAGAATCGTTCATGCTGCACTACAACTTCCCGCCCTATTCGGTCGGCGAGGTCGGCCGCATGGGCTTCACCGGCCGCCGCGAGATCGGCCACGGCAAGCTCGCCTGGCGCGCACTGAAGGCGGTGATCCCGTCGCAGGAATCGTTCCCCTACGTCATCCGCCTCGTCTCGGAGATCACCGAGTCGAACGGCTCCTCGTCGATGGCGACCGTCTGCGGTTCGTCGCTGGCGTTGATGGATGCGGGCGTTCCCGTGACGCGCCCGGTCGCGGGCATCGCCATGGGCCTCATCCTTGAGGGCCAGAAATACGCGGTCCTCTCCGACATTCTCGGCGACGAGGACCATCTCGGCGACATGGACTTCAAGGTCGCCGGCACCGATCAGGGCGTCACATCCTTGCAGATGGACATCAAGATCGCCGGCATCACCGAGGAAATCATGAAGGTCGCGCTCGCCCAGGCGAAAGACGGCCGCCTGCACATTCTCGGCGAGATGGCCAAAGCGCTCGATCATTCGCGCGACGAGCTCGGCGAATTCGCGCCGCGCATCGAGACCATGCAGATCCCGACCGACAAAATCCGCGAAGTCATCGGCACGGGCGGCAAGGTCATCCGCGAAATCGTCGAGAAGACCGGCGCCAAGATCAACATCGACGACGAAGGCCTCATCAAGATCGCCTCGGCTGACAAGGCTCAGATCGAAGCCGCGCAGAAGTGGATCCACTCGATCGTGGCGGAGCCGGAGATCGGCGAGATCTACAAGGGCAAGGTCGTCAAGACGATGGACTTCGGCGCCTTCGTCAATTTCTTCGGCGCCCGCGACGGGCTCGTCCATATCTCGCAACTGTCGAACGGCCGTCCCGAAAAGACGACGGACGTGGTCAAGGAAGGCGACGAAGTGTTCGTCAAGCTTCTCGGCTTCGACGATCGCGGCAAGGTCCGCCTGTCGATGAAGATCGTCGACCAGGAGACCGGCAAGGAGCTCGAGAAAGCCGCCGAATAGAGCGCTGGGCGAAAAGTGGAATCCGGTTTTTCGCAACGCCAGCGCGATAGCTAAAAACCTGAGGCGTCGGACGATGTCGTTTAATCGTCCGACGCTTCAGGCGCGCTTTTTCCGCAACAATCGAAAGGGCTCCGGCGACAGCCGGGGCCCTTTTGCTTTATGGCGGCTTTGACGGCGCCCGATTGGCGGTATGCTCGGCGAAAGGAATCGCTTCAGCCCCGAGGGGATCATCATGGCCCGCCGCATCGTTTGCGCCGCTTCGCTCGCCGTCATCGCCGCCATGCTCGCCGGATGCGGCGACAGGACCGGCGTCGAGACGCGGCCGACGCAGGAGAGCCTTGTCGTCGATCCGTCAACCGCGTTCTTCGAGATGACGGACCGGCATGCGGCTCAGTATCTGCGCGTGTCGCCGGAGCTTGCGACATCGCTCGGCGTTTCCGAGGACGTCGCCGGCGAGGGCTATCATGCGCGGCTCGGGGATTACGGCTTCGAGGCGAGCCAGCGCGCCCGCGAGCTCAACGAGCGGTTCCTGCAGGAGCTGAAAACCGTCGACCGCGCCAGTCTCGGCGGCACCGCGGCGATCACGTACGATGTGCTCAAATACGCCTATGAAACCGGCGCGCGCCGCAACCAGTTCAGTTTCGGCGGCGCGAGCGTGTGGGGCGGCGCGTCCCCCTATGTCGTCACGCAGCTCACCGGCGCGCAGCTTTTCCTGCCGCGGCTGTTGCAGACCCAGCATCCGGTCGACAGCCGCGCCAATGCGGACGCCTATCTCGCCCGGCTCGAAGAATTCGGGCGCGTGTTCGACGAGCTGATCGAAGTCATCGGCGGCGACGCGGCGCAGGGCGTCACGCCGCCGGATTTCGCGCTTCAGGGCGCGGCGAACGGCGCGAGGGCGTTCATCGCCTCGCCGCCCGCGCAAAATCCGCTGGTGACGACCTTCGCGGCGAAGCTTGAAGGGATCAAAGGCCTCAGCAACGCGGACCGGGACCGCTATGAAGCGCGCGCGGCTGAGCTCGTAGAAACGGTCGCCTATCCCGCCTATGCGCGCCTCGCCGCCGCGCTCGACGCGCTCGCGCCGCAGGCCGGCTCCGACGCCGGCGTCTGGCGGCTCGGCGACGAGGGCGCCGCGTTCTATCAGGCGGCGCTCGCCTCTTACGGCGCGGGCGAGATGACCGGCGACGAGGTGCACGCGCTCGGGCTCGCCGAAGTCGCGCGCATCACGGGCGAGATGGAGGCGATCCTGAAGGGCCAGGGGCTGGCCGAAGGGCCGCTCTCCGCCCGCCTTGAGCGTCTCGCGGCGCAGGCCGGCGGAAACTATCCGAACACGGATAAAGGGCGCGAAGCGCTTCTCGCCGAGCTTCGCGCGCAGGTCGGCGCCGTGATGGAAGTCGCGCCGGACTGGTTCGCGACCCTGCCGGAGCAGGCCGTAGAAGTTCGCCGCATCCCGGCGCACGAACAGGATTCGTCGCCCGGCGGCTACTACACAGGCCCGTCGCTCGACGGCGTGCGCCCCGGCATTTACTGGATCAATCTCAAGGACACGGCGGACTGGCCGAAAAACACGCTGAAAACCCTCACCTATCATGAAGCGGTTCCCGGCCATCATTTTCAGATATCGTTGCAGCGGGCGATTTCCGACATGCCGCTGATCCGCAACCTGATGGGCTTTTCCGAATTTTCGGAAGGGTGGGGCCTTTATGCGGAGAAAGTCGCCGCCGAAATGGGCATGTACAAGGACGATCCGCTCGGCGATCTCGGCCGCTTGCAGTCTGAGCGGTTCCGCGCCGCGCGCCTCGTCGTCGATACGGGCCTGCACCACAAGCAATGGACCCGCGAGCAGGCGATCGACTACATGGCCGAGAACACCAACCGGTCGCGGGCGTCGATCGTACGCGAAGTCGAACGCTACGCCGTCATGCCCGGGCAAGCCTGCTCCTACAAACTCGGCATGCTGAAGATCGAGGCGCTGCGCGCCAGGGCGGAAGCCGCCTTAGGCGAACGCTTCGACCTGAAATCGTTTCATGACGAGGTTCTGCTGACGGGCTCGGTGCCGCTGCCCGTGCTGGAGCAGAAAATCGACCGCTGGATCGCTGCGAAAGCGGGCTGATCAGTTGTCGAGGGTCAGCACGACGACCGAGCCGCGATCGACCTCGACCTTGGCTTCGTCGAAGCGCGGCTTTCTGAGCTTCGGCTTGACGCCGTTCGAGAACGCGTAGGGCTCCTTGGGTTTTCCGAGGATGCCGCCGCGATTGAGCCGGCCGTCGCCGTTTTCATCGTAATAGGCGACGAACGCGTAAGCGCCGGGCGCCAAATCGCCGAGCGGCACCACCGCGACGCCGTCATCGCCGATCTGCGCCTCGTGCTTGGCGGCGGCGTGCTCGAGGAACGCGGCTTCGTCGTCATAGACCGAAAGCCGCACCGCGCCGCCCGGCTGGGCGAATCCGGCGGACACGGCCAGGACCACCCCCTCGGGATCGGCGTAACGCGCGAAGGACTCCGCCGAAAGCGCGTTGACGGCGAACGCCGTCCCCGCCGCGGCGACGGCGATGGCGGAGACGATGAGAAAGGGTCGAAGCGACATGTCGTTAACCTGTGAACGCGACCGGCGGGTTGAGGCCTCTTAAATTACGCCTGAAATTATTGATTCAACTTAAAAATGCTCATTTTGCGATGACTGATGCGTGATCGGGCCGGCGGTGTCGCGTCCGGGCAACGCCGGCGCTCGCGGCGCCCTTGGCGCAATGATGGGTGAGGCCCCTCAGAAATAGAATTATTTCAAAGGGTTAAGCGAGTCGCGGCGTTGATTGCCCGATGTCTCCCGCCGGACTATCCTGCCCGCTTTGAGGGGAGGCGCTCATGATCGCCATGCGTCGTTTGACCTGCGTGAGTTTGAGCATCGCCGCCATCGCCGCGTGCAGCAGGATGGAAAAAGACCCGCAATCAGCCAGCCCCGCCACCCCCGCGGTCACGGCGTCGGGCGAAGCGATGTGGGAGCCGGCCGCTCCCTTGCCCGAGAACGCGTTCCTTCGGGTGAAGCTTCTCGATGTTTCGAAAATGGATGTCGCCGCCGAAACGCTCGCGGAGGCGAAGCTGCCGATCGGCGAGGGGCCGCCCGTCGCCTTTTCGCTCGCGGCGGAAGGCCCGCTCGATCCGCGCGCGCGGCTTTCCGTGTCGGCGCAGGTGAGCGACGGCGCCTCGCTGTATTTCATCAGCGACACGAGCAATCCCGTTTCGACGGAGACGGGCGCGGCGGAGATGAAGATCAGGCTCAAGGCCGTCGATGCGATGGGCGCGGGAACCGGCGCCGGCGGTCAGCGGGTGACGCCGTCGCCCGTCGCTTACCGCTGCGGCGAGGAGATTTTCAACGTCGCCTTCGAAGCCGGCGCCGCTTACGTGACGCTGGCCGACGGGACCGTTCATACGCTCAATCGCCTCAACGCTGAAGACGATCCCGAGGCGCCGCGAACGTTCACCGACGGGCGGCTGACCTTCGTTCAGGAGACGGAAGGCATGGCCGGCCCGCGCGTCCTGTTCGCGCGCGGACGGATGGTTCCGGCGCTCTGCGAGCGGGTCGAAGGCTAGGCGGTTTCAGCCGAAGAAGCCTCGCGGGACAGAAGTTTCGCAAGACCCACAAATCCGAGTCCGCCGACTGCAAAGAGCGCCACGAGGCCTGCGAGATTGATCAGCACACGACCATAGCCGAGCGCTGAAACGTCGAGAAACGGATACGGATAAAATCCGTCCGCGGCGCCGCGGAGGAGAACATAAGCGCCGTAGGCGGCCGGATAGGCGAGCCAGCGCAGCGCGTGCGCCGGTTTCAATCCTTGCTTGGGCGTGACGAAAACCCAGTCGAGAAGGGCGAGGATCGGGACCGCGTAATGCAGCAGCCGGTCGGCGACGAGCTGCCAGCCTTGCGGGTCCCAGGTGTGGCGGAGGATCAGGAAATACACCGCGCCGACGACGGCGATATAGAGCGTCAACGCGGTCCTGACCGACGTCCGCTTGAAGAAGCCCGCCGCGCCGTCCGCGCCCGGCGACGCGGCGAAGGTCATCGACAGGGCGACGAGGATGTTCGTGAGGATCGTGAAGAAACTGAAGAAGTTCAGGAGGGAGAGCGCGGGTCCGGGCGGGGCCGGATTTGACATCATCAGCCACAGTTGCAGGCTGAGGGCGAACCAGCCGAGCAGGGCGATCGCGCCGCGCCAGAGTGTTGTCATGCTCATTGACGCCTGCGCCTCCCCCTCGCCATGATGGCGCCATGCTGCACGCTTAGCCGGGATTTGTGAAGCGCTGCGGATGCGTCAGGCCAGCAGAGGTTCTGCGTTTATAGGGAAGGATCGCCCATGAGACTGATTGCAACCGCCGCCATCCTGCTTTGCGCCGCGTGCGGAAATTCCGATGTCGCGCCGCCGGCTGACGCGGCGCCGAAAAGCCCGGCCGCTGAAATGCAGGCTTCGCTGGCGCCGGAAGCCGCCGCCGATCCGCTCGTCAACAAGGTCTGGGTGATGGAGCCCGGCGACGGCCGGCCGGGCGTCATGCGCATTTTTCTCGAAGACGGCGTGCTGATCCAGGATTCGTGCTGGGAGACGTACCGGCTCTCCGACTGGCGCCGCGCGGGCGACGGCAAGATCGTCTGGAACGAGGACGGGATGGATATCGAGGCCGAGGTCGATGCCGTTTCGGACGGCGCCATGACCTTGCGGCTTTTTCTCGGCGCCGAGGAAAAAGTCGAAACCTACCGCGCCGCCGCTTCCCCCTTCGTTTGCCCGGATTTGCCGCGCTAAATTTTACTCGAGCCCGAGAATGACGCGGTCCGGCGGCTTGTGGCCGTCGGAGAACATCTTGATGTTGATGATGACGCGCTCGCCCATTTCGATGCGGCTTTCGACCGTGGCCGACGCCATGTGCGGCAGCAGCACGACGGTGGGCGCGGCGAGAAGCTTGGCGTTGGGGCGCGGTTCGCGCTCGAACACGTCGAGACCGGCGCCGCCGAGCTTTCCCGCCTCGATCATGTCGGCGAGGGCGCTCTCGTCGATGATTTCGCCGCGCGAGACGTTCACCACGTAGGCGTGCGGCTGCAGCAGTTCGAGGCGCCGGCGCGACAGCAGATGGAACGTCGCCGGCGTATGCGGACAATTCACCGAGACGATGTCCATGTGCGCGAGCATCTGGTCGAGACTGTCCCAATAGGTCGCCTCGAGTTCGTCCTCGACGTGCGGATTGATCGGCGCGCGGTTGTGATAATGGATCGAGATGCCGAAGGCGCGCGCGCGCCGCGCCACCGCCTGTCCGACGCGGCCGAGGCCGATGACGCCGAGCTTCTTGCCGCGCACCCGGCGCCCGAGCATCCAGGTGGGCGACCAGCCCTCGAACGTTCCTTCTTCAAGCGCCCGGACGCCTTCGACGAGCCGGCGCGGCACGGCGAGAATGAGCGCCATCGCCATGTCGGCGGCGTCTTCGGCGAGGACGGACGGCGTGTTGGTCACCGTGACGCCGCGCGCGTTCGCCGCGGCGACGTCGATATGATCGATCCCGGCGCCGAAATTGGCGACGAGCTTCATCCTGTCGCCCGCCGCCTCGAAAAACGCCGCATCGAGCCGGTCGCCGAGCGTCGGCGCCAGAACGTCGGTCCGGCGCGCCGCTTCGATCAGCGCCTCCGAGCTCATGGGCGCGTCGTCCGGGTTGAGCGCGGTGTCGAACAGGGCGCTCAGCCGCGCCTCGACCGCCGGCGGCAACTTTCTCGTCACTGTCACTTTCGGCCGTGCGGTCATCGGATTCCGGTCATTCCTCGGGTCGGCGGGTCGGGCTGGTTAACCGCGCGTTAACGGCTGTTTGAGATGCAGACGATCTGTTAACCGCGTCCGCCTCAACTCGTCGAGTCACAGACATGCGTCGCCTGATCACGGCCCTCGGTCTTAGTTTCGCATATTTGATCGCGCCGGCGCCAATGGCGCAAGCGCAGGCCGGCGGAATGAGCGTACGCACTGACACGCCGTCCGGTTATCCGGTGCCCCGGTTTGTGAGCCTCAAAAACGACGAAACCTTCTGCCGCGCCGGCCCCTCCTTCGACCATCCGGTCGCCATCACCTACCTGAAAGCGGGAACGCCGCTTCTGGTGGTCGCCGAAACGACCGACCACTGGCGCAAGGTCCGCGACGCAGACGGGGCTGAATGCTGGGCGCATCAGACGACGTTGCGCGCGCCCAACCATGTGATCGTGCTGGAGGAAACGGCCCTCTTCGCTCAGCGCGACCGCGATTCGCAGGTCAAGGCCCGGCTCGCCCCGCGGGTGATGGCGCGCATGGAGCGCAGCGACGAGGGCTGGGCGAAGCTCTCCGCCGACGGGCTCAGCGGCTGGGCGGAAACCGGCCGGCTGTGGGGCGCCGGCCATATTGCCGCGCAAGATTGACCGCCCGCCGCCAGCCGACTACCAAGCGGGACACGCTTCGTCGGCCTCCGGAAAATGACAGAAAAATCAAGCTTTACGCGCGAAGAACTTCTTGAATGCGGCTATCATGGCCTGCGCGGACCCGGCTCCGCGCAGTTGCCCGTGCCGCCGATGCTGATGTTCGACCGCATCAGCGAGATCCGCACGGACGGCGGATCTTACGGCAAGGGCCGCATTGTCGCCGAACTCGATATTCATCCCGATCTGTGGTTTTTCGCCTGCCATTTTCCGGGCGATCCGGTGATGCCGGGCTGTCTCGGCCTCGATGCGCTGTGGCAATTGGTGGGATTCTATCTCACCTGGACGGGCCTGCCCGGAAAAGGGCGCGCGCTCGGCGCCAAGGAAGTTAAATTTTCCGGCATGGTGCTGCCATCGATGCGGCTTGTGCGCTATGAGATTGACATACGCCGCGTGATGAAGGGGAGTCTTGTCCTCGGCATCGCCGACGGCTCGCTTTTCGCCGACGATCGCAAGATATATGAGGCGAACGATCTCCGGGTCGGGCTGTTCTCGGAGACACAATTGTCGAGCGGCGCGGTCTAGGCGGTTATTCTGAGCGCGACGCAAAACAGCATGCGGATACCCCTATGAGACGAGTGGCGATCACCGGCCTTGGCGTTGTTTCTTCTATCGGCTCGAATGTCGCCGAGGTCACGGAAGCGCTGCGCGAGGGCCGCTCGGGCGTCGCCTTCTCGCAGGATTTCGCAGACCACGGATTCCGCTGCCAGGTTTCGGCGCGTCCAAAACTTGATTACGAACAGGTTCTCGACCGCCGCACCCGCCGCTTCATGGGCGAGGGCGCCGCATGGAACTACATCGCCATGCTGGAGGCGATCGCCGATGCGAAACTTGAGACCGGCGAGATCAGCCATGCGATGACGGGTCTGATCATGGGGTCTGGCGGACCGTCGACCCGCGCCATCGTCGAGGCGGCGGACAAGACGCGCGAGACCGGCAATACGAGGAAGATCAGCCCGACCGTCGTGCCGAAAGCGATGTCGTCGACCAATTCCGCGACGCTCGCCGTGCCGTTCGAGATCCTCGGGATCAACTATTCGATTTCATCCGCCTGCGCCACATCGGTGCACTGCATCGGCGCCGCGGCGGAGCAGATCATGTGGGGCAAGCAGGATGTGATGTTCGCCGGCGGCGGCGAGGAGCTCGACTGGACCATGTCGAACCTCTTCGACGCGATGGGCGCGATGTCGACGAACTTCAACGACCGCGCCTCGGTCGCGAGCCGGGCCTACGACAAGGATCGCGACGGCTTCGTCATCGCCGGCGGCGCCGCGGTCGTCG
>JAVJPA010000037.1:0-16904 GCA_040216495.1 Amphiplicatus sp.
CCGGACGCGGCGCGGCGCTGCAAGTCGCGGCTCGACGGCCTCAGGGCAGCCGGCGTCGAGGTCACCGAAACGCTGCGCTCGCTAGAACCGCACCGGGAAATGGCGAGGCTCGCCCGCGCGACTCTGAATCCGAACCGCCAGACCAACACCTTCTACGATCCGCGCGACGGCAAAACGCATTTCGTCTCGACCATGAACGCCGAACCGCAGACGGCGAAGCTTTACGGCGTCATCCTGCCGTTCCAGATCGCCATGATGGCGCAGGATTTCACCATCATCGACGACGATCTTGAAGACGCAGAGACCGCCAAGACGCGTTTCTTCGTGGTCAAGAGCTCGCTCGACAAATCGCTGCTCGAAGACGCGCTGAAAACCACCGACGCCAAGACGCGCTACTGGATGAACCGCCTGCGGACGGTCGCCAAGGGCGTGGTCGATGGCGGCGCCAAGGAGATCGCAGGCGGTCTCATGCTGGTCGCCGGCCTCGCGCTCGCCGGCATCGGCGCGGCGGGCCTTGCCGGCTGGGAAGGTTTGGCGCCGCTCATCCAGACGACGGCTACCGGCGAAGCGACCAGCAACTGGCTCGCGGTGCTCGGCGGCGTCGCACTCGTATTCGCCGGCATCGTCACCCGGCTCCTCTCGACGCCGACCGAACACGGCGTCCGCCTCATGCTGAAGTTCGAACGGCAGGGCACCGCGGCGGCGATCGGCGATGTCGAGAACTTCCTCAGGAATTACGGCGTGCGCCATCAGGTCGTGCGCATGGACGAGGACAGCGAACGCGACAAGCCCGCGCCCCTGATGCTCGACATCGAATTCGAGCCGATCGACTTCCAGCATAATCTCGTGTCGATGTTCACGCGGCGCCTGCGCGGCTCGGTGGTCAACGGCGCCCTGAAGAAATCCTTCCAGCGCTGGAAAAACCGCGGCGTCACGATCCTCGCGGCGATGCCCTATGAACACGCCCAGCTGCCCAAGCATCAGCGCCGGTCATGGTATGGCGACGCAGTGCAGGCATGGTTCAGCGACTTCTTCGAGACGCAGTTCATCCGCTTCTCGCGCGTTCTGTTCATCTATGTCCTGCCGGCGGTCATGCTCGGCGCGCTCGCCTACTGGTATTATCTTCGCTCGGGCGGGCAATAGGCTCAGCGCCGCGGCGCTTTCAAAAACACGTAGAACGCGCCGCGTCCGCCGTCTGCGGGCGCCGCTCCGGAGGCCCGTGTCACCAGCGCGCGCAGCGGCTCTTCAGCCAGCCAGTCCTGAAACCGCTCGCGCAGGACGCCGCGCCGCGAACGTTCCGCATAAGGATCATGATCGAGAACGCCCCCGGCCGCGCCCTTGCCGGTGATGACGAGGACGCATTTCAGGCCGTCGCGGCTGGCGGCGAGCAGAAACGTTTCGAGCCGGAAGCGCGCCGGGCCTTGCGTCAGCCCGTGCAGGTCGAGCGTACGCTCCGGGCGCAGCTTGCCGCGCCGCGCGCGCCGGTCGAGGGCCGGATCGCCTGCTTCAAACGGAGAGGCGGGCGAGCGGGGCTTGCGCGCCTTTTTGGCTGGCTCAAGGACGGGAAGCGGGAGCTTCGGTCGCGCGGCAACCGAAGGCGGCGCCGGGTTCGCCAGCCCGCCTTCGTCCATCGACGGCTCATCGGGAATGGCCACAGGCGCAACAGGACGCACATCGCGCGTCACCTTCTTCCACAGAGCTTTTTCCTCAGGCGAGAGACGCCGGCGTTTCATGGTGCGCCGGCGGCGAGGCGCGCGGCGACGGGCGCGGGCGTCAGCACGTACATGCCGCCCATAATATTGAAAGCGCCCGCCTCCTCGCCCGCCTCATCTCCGGCGCCGAAGAAAATGTCGCCGCGCACGGGTCCGGAAATCGCGCCGCCCGAATCCTGCGCGATGAACAGCTGCCGCAGCGGCGGCTCATCGCCCGCCTCGTCTTCTCGCCCCTCGATTTCAACCCATACCGGCGCGCCCATCGGATGAAACCGCCGGTCGACGGCGAGACTTCTGCCCGGCGTCAGCTGCACGCCCTCCGAGCCGAGCGGTCCGAGACCCGGATTCTCGACCGTCAGGGGGCGGAAGAATACATAGGATGGGTTGGTTTCGCGCAGGGCGCGCGCCTCTTCCGGCTTCGCGGTGGCGAGCCAGCGCCGGATCGCCTGCATGCTCATCGCCTCTCGCGCAACCGCGCCGCGCTCGATCAACGCCTTGCCGACCGCGAAATAAGGATGCCCGTTCTGACCGTCATAGCCGACGCGCATTTCGGCCCCGTCCTCGAAGCGCAACCGGCCAGATCCCTGAATTTGCAGGAACAGAAGATCGTCGGGATTCATATAGGCCAGCGGACGCCCCCGCGGCCCCAGCGCGCCGTCATTGATCGCCTTGTGATCCGGATACGGAACGAGCGAGCCGTTCTCCACATACCCGGCGATCCGTTGGCCGGCGAGGGCTTCGCGGAAACGCCCGAGATCGACCATGACGAGATCGTCGGGGCGCGCGAAAACGGGCGCGGCATGGGCGGAGGTCGGGGCGCGCGAAGCGTCGTAAACAGGTTCGTAATAGCCCGTAAACCGCCCCGCCGTTTGGGTCAGCGGAGGATGGTTTCGCGCCGGCCCGTCCGGTTTCGGCGGCCGCACGGCAAGGATTTTCAAGGGTCTGAAATGCGCTTCAAGGACGGCGCGCGCCGCCGCGTCGCGCGCAAAAGCGTCGGCGTAGAGCGGCTTCATCGCGTCCTCGGCTGCGGCGCAGCCGGCCCGCCAGTCGCCGACCGTTCCGGCGACGCTGGTCGCGCGCAGCCCGGCGAGCGCGCGCGGACCCAGCGCTTCCACGGGATTGGCCGGCGCTTCGTCAGGTTGATTCCTCATGCGCGCGCATGAAATGAGGAACGCATCAAGCGCGTCGGCCTGATGATCTTCGCGCCAACCCGAAAGCTCTGCAAAAGAAGCGAGGCGGAACGCGAATTCCGCCGGTCCGTAATCCTCGTCGTCCGGCTGCGGCGCAAGACCGGGCAGCGCGCCGCCGAACATCAGGGCGGCGGCGATCAGCGCTAGCGCCACCGACGCGACAAGCGCCAGCGCGAGAATCGATGAGCGGGAGGCGGACGGCTCTTTCGGGGACACGGGCTCAGAAGACACGGGCGCGCTCGGGGTTGCCGGCTGACGCCCTAGTCGTTAGCCCGCCCCGCCGGTGGCGACAAGAATCCAGTTGGGATCGTTTGAAGAAAGCGCGCGCGAAAACGTCCAGCGGTCTTTCACGAGATCGATGCGCGCTGGATCGCCGTCGACCACATTGCCGTCCTTGTCGCGGGTGACGCGCACCTGATTGGAAGAGAAGTCGACGATGGCGGAGAGTTCGCCGTTCTCTGCGCCGCTGCTCACGACTTTAGCCGAGTCGATGCCGACGAATTTCAGCTCATGGGTCCAGCTGTTGGCCTCGCGCTCGACAAGCGCCGCTTTGAATGCGTCGTAAACGGATTGTCCGAGATAGCGCCGTATGCTTTTCAGATCGCCGCCGGCGAAGGCCTCGACCACCATTTCGTAAGCGCCGCGCGCGCCTTCCAGGAAAGCTTTCTCGTCGAAGTCGGGGTCGGCGGCGCGTAAGGGCTCGGCGGCCGCTGAAACCGGGCCGAGGGCTTTCACCGGCTTCGGCGCGGGCGCGGGCTCATGGCGCGCGTCGCCGCCGCGCGAGGCTTGCACAGCTTCAAGATCGTGGCGCTGCTCATGGCCCGTGCGCGTGCCGAGCACCGAAAACAGCTTGTAGGCGACAAAAGCCGCGAGGCCGATAAAGACGATCAGCGTGGGATCCATGAGAGCGTACGCGCTATTCCTTGGCAAAAAGAGGGCGGGCCGGGTTTTTTCCGGCTGGTCGCCCTCTATATAGGGAGACAGGCAAGGAAAACACCATCGCCTTATGATACTGTTGATTTTAGCTGTATTAGTGCTGGCGCCGCTGGTCGAGCTGTTTTTACTCATCAAGGCGGGCGCCGCTTTCGGCGCGCTCCCGGTCATCGCCTACTGCATCGCAACGGCCGTGATCGGGGGGATCATCCTTCGAATCCAGGGCCTGAAGGCGCTCGCCAGCGCCCAGAAGGACATGCAGGACGGCAAGGTTCCGGTGGAGGCGGCGGTCGACGGGGTGTTTCTGGCGCTCGCCGCGCCCTTGCTGATGACCCCCGGCTTCGTCACCGACGCGATCGGCTTCGTCATGCTGATCCCCGCGGCGCGGCATGCTGTCGCCCGCGTGGCGTTGGCGCGGTTCAGGGCGAAAATGCAGACCGGCGAAGCGCGGGTCTATATCGAGCGCCTTTAGCGCACAGGTTGCGGGGGCGGAACGGGGCGTGTAAGACGCGCCCTCTTTCAGAGAATAACGCGACGGAGACGACATGTCGGAAGCGACCCCGAATTCCGGCCCAGAGGGCGCCGCCCCGACGGGTCCCCAGAACGGCGAAGCGCCGAGCCTTGTCGTGCTGGCGCAGTATCTCAAGGATCTTTCGTTCGAGAACCCGAAAGCGCCGGCCAGCTTCACCGATCCGGGACGCAGCCAGCCGCAGATCGATGTCGACGTGAACGTCAACGCTCGCGGCATCGGCAAGGACCGATACGAAGTCGAGCTTACGGTTTCGGCCCGCGCCAAGCAGGGCGCCGACGTCGCCTTCGTCGTCGAGACGGCTTACGCCGGCGCGTTCGAGATCAAGAACATGACGCCGGAACAGCTTGAAATGATCATGCTGGTCGAATGCCCGCGCATCCTGTTCCCGTTCGTCCGCCAGATCGTCGCCGACGCCACGCGCAACGGCAATTTCCCGCCGCTGATGCTGGAGCCGATCGATTTCTACACGATCTACGAACAGAATCGCGCCCTCGCGATGGCGGAACGCGGCGCGGCGCAGCCGGCGCACGCTTAAACCTTAATACCGACCTGCGCCCAGACGCTGTCCGGCCCGAGCTCCGCGATGAACACGGCGTGGGCGGCTTCTTCTTCCGCCGTGACAAGGCTGCCGAGCGCCACCGGGCGCTGGCGCGCGCGCCGCGCGCCGATGATCGCGCCGGTCGCGTCGACCTCAGGCCGGGCGAAGTCGAGCCCCGCCTGCGCGCCGCCGGTAAGCTCGATATAGACCGCCGCAAGCAGTCGCGAGTCGAGCAGAGCGCCGTGCCCGTCCTTCTCTCGCTTCGTCGTGTCGATCCCGAAACGGGCGCATAAAGCGTCGAGGCTTGCCGGGGCGCCCGGATATTTCCGCCGGGCCACCAGCATGGTGTCGTAGAGATCGTTCGCCAGCGTTCTGAGGCCGGCGTTGGCGAGTTCCGCATTGAGAAACGGCAGGTCGAACCCCTTGCCGTTATGGGCGATCAGTTGCGCATCGCCGGCGAAATCTAGAAACGCGGCGGCGACTCGCGGGTCCGCGAACAACGGCTTGTCCGACAGGAACGCCGCCGAGAGGCCGTGCACCTGAAACGCGCCCTCCGGCATGTCGCGCTCCGGATTCACATAAGTGTGGAACGTCCGGCCCGTGATGGCGCCGTTGACCAGCTCCACCGCGCCGATCTCCACGATCCGGTCGCCGTCATTGTACCGGAACCCGGTGGTTTCGAGGTCGAAAACAACTTGCCGCATATGGGTCTTTTATGGCGCTTCGCCGGGCCCGCCAATCCAGACCGGAGACTTGGGGAAAAAACCAAGCCTACTCCTTCGCGGCGAGAATTCGCTCCAACCTGTCCGCGCGTTCCCGAAGCGCTCAAGGCGCGGGATTCGCAGGCGTCATGATAGTCGAACTCGACAGTGCGAATTTTGTCGCCGTCCTGGACGGTCATCCTGTCCCGCCTCTTTCAGTTTTCGGACGCGGAATAAGGCTTTCCGCAGCCAGACCTGTCACGATTGGCGGCGCTCACAATGTTGCGCGGGAGGCGCCGATCAGGCGTCCTCCATCTCCGGCGCGGAAAGCGTCTCCTTCACTTTCGCGGCGAGCCCTTTCAGGGTGAACGGCTTCTGGATATAGCCGTCGCCGTCGAGCGCGTCCAACTGTTCGCGTACGGAGTTTTCCGCATAGGCGGACATGAAGATCACGCGCGAAGAGAGCGCCTGCTCGACGCGGGCGCGCTTGACCAGCGTCGGCCCGTCGACCACCGGCATCATCACGTCGGTGATGATGAGGTCGAACCCGGCCTTGTCGTCTTCAAGCGTTTCCAGCGCCTCCTCGCCGTCGCCGACGGAGGTCACTTCGTAGCCGCAGTCTTCGAGCGCGGCGACGACGAAGTTTCGGACCGCGTCCTCGTCCTCGACGACGAGAATGCGTCCGGCGCCGGTGAGATCGACCGGCCCCGCAAACGCCGTCACGACCGCATCCGCTTCCGGCTCGCCCAGAAAAGCCGGCAGGAAGATCCGGAAGACCGCCCCTTTGCCGTCGCACTCGCCCAGCACGATCGCGCCTTCCATCTGGCCGATAATGCCGTGCACTGTGGAAAGCCCAAGACCCGTGCCCTTGCCGACTTCCTTCGTCGTGAAGAACGGGTCGAAAATCTTGTCGACAATCTCCTGCGGCACGCCCGGCCCGGTGTCGGCGATTTCGATCAGCAGGTGATCCTGGACGGCGAGCCCGTTGATCGCGAGCTTCGCCATCTCCGCTTCAGGGACATAGCTCGTCGTAATGGTGAGCGAGCCGCCCTGCGCGCCCATGGCGTCGCGGGCGTTGACGGCGAGATTCATCAGCGCCGTCTCAAGCTGGTTCTTGTCGACGCGCACGGTCGGGAGGCCGCGGCCGTTGACCAGTTCGACCTTCACCCGCTCGCCGACGGCGCGGTCGAGGAAGCGCGTGAAATCGCGCAGGAGCTCGGTGATCGAGATCACTTCGCGCTTCAAGGTCTGCTTCCGCGAAAACGCGAGAAGCTGTTTCGTCATGTTGGCGGCGCGCTGGGCGTTCTCGCGGATCAGGACGAGATCGCGATAGGCGGGATCGCCCGCCGGATGGCGCAGCATCAGCCGCTCGCAGTTGCCGAGCACTACTTGCAAGAGATTGTTGAAATCGTGCGCGACTTCGCCGGCGAGATGGCCGATCGCTTTCAGCTTCTGGTCTTGCGCGTGGTCTTCCTCCATGCGCTTCCGGTCGGTCACGTCGACCGAATAGAGCAGGGTGCGGCGCACACCATAACCGCCGCGCCGCCGGCGCACCGGGCGCGCGTAGAGCGCGTAAGCTTGCGCGCCGGCCGCCACTTCCACGGGCCTCGGCGCGCCGCCTGAAGCCTGCTTGCGGCGGATTTCAGCAGCGAGTTCGTCGAGCGCTTCAGGGGCGAAGGAGCGAGACAGCGGCGCGTTTTTCTTGGCGCCGCCGAACACTTCCGTGAACGCCTTGTTGGCTTCGAGGATGCGCGCATCGCGGCCGAATTCCCCCTCGACCACCGCCACGCCGAACGGCGCCTCGGCGATATCGCCGGAGACGGAAATTGTCTCCGCTTCTTCCTTCTCTTCCTCCATCGCCATCTCGACGCAGACAAACCCCTCGCCGACGCCGCCGCGGCGGAAAGCGGTGAAGAAAGCGTCCGCCGCATCGCCGCCGCGTCCGCGCACGCGCGCCTTGTGCGGAACCGCATCGACTTGCCACAGGCGCCGCGTCAGCTCGCCGGTTTCGCCGAGCACCACGTCGCCGATGTCTCGAAGGCTGACGCGGTCATGGCCGAGCCCGTCGCGCATCGCCGCGTTCGCCCATGCGATCTGTCCGGAGCGTTCGATGGCGAAGACGGGGCGCACGAAATCCGCATAGGACGCCGCGAGCGCGTCATGCTCTTCTTCCTCGACAGGAAGCTCTCGCAGGCGCCACGTCACATGATCGTCGGCGCCGGCGATGGGGCGCACCGAAACCTCGAAGCGGCGCCGGCGTCCGCCCCCTTGCAGGCCGATAAACTGATAGATGATCTCGTCGGCCGCCGCCGCCGATTTCGCCGCGCGGCAAAGGCGGAAAAGCTTCGTCGCTTCAGCGCCCTGCTGCGCGAACAGCCGGTCGATGCGCGGCGGCAGGCCGGCTGGGCCGATGACGCCGGCCTCCTGCGCCAGCTTCACATAAGACGGGTTCGCGTAAGCGACGACGCCGTCGCGGCGGGTGACGAGGCGCGCATCGAGATCGGCGTCGAGCACTTTCTCCGCGAGACCGAGCGAGGTGAGCATTTCCGAACCGGCGAGCTGCACCGCTTCCGGCGCGGATTTGCCCGACGCCCGTCGCCACATGACGCCGGTCAGCAGGATCGGCGAGGCGAGCCGCGCCAGCGCCGCGCCGCCGAAGACGCCCATCGCAAACGCCGCGCAGACCGCGATCACGACGCCCCCGCCGGCGGCGCCGAACGCAAAATAGGCGCCTGCAGCAAGCGCCGCGAAAACGCCGATCCAAAGCAGCGTGAAAGAAACAATCTGCCATCCGCCCGAATCGCTTTCGCCGTCCGGCGCGGAAGCGGGCTTGCGGCGGCGCGCTTTCGACTTGGCTTTCACCTCCGCCGCATTGAGCATCGCTGCGATCTCTGCAGGGCTGGCCGGCCGCGGCGGGGAGTCGCTTTTGTCGGCTGTATCGGGCTCGGCAGTTTTGGATTTTGCGGGTGCGCGCGCCAAGTAACTCTCCCAGTCCATGGTGGACCGGCGACTATGAGGCGGTTCGCACTGCGCCGCCATAGACGCCGCACCTTCTGACAGGCGCCGAAGTGATTAACGCTTGGTTAAGGCGCATCCGCGCCGGCATGCCGCGAACGCTGTTTTTGCCCGACGCGCCCGGGCGGTCGCGGCTCTTTTCCGCACTGACGGATTCCCGAACGACAACCGCTCCGGCTTTCTGACTCACGCTTGCGACTGATCTTGGCGCTTCACCAAAACGAACCGCAGAGCGAGCCGCCCGGCGGCGCTTGACATTTTAATTGAATGAATATTTAATCAATAATGTCGCCTGTTTGGAAACGCGTGAATTGCCCCGCCGCCCCTATCGCCAGAAACGTCGCGCCGAAAGCGCCGAAGAGACGCGCCAGCGTCTCGTCCGCGCGACTTTCGACCTGCATGGCGAACGCGGCATCGCGGCCACGACCATGAAGGACATTGCGGAAAGAGCGGATGTGAGCGTCGGCACTGTCTATCATCACTTCTCGACCTATTCGGAAGCCATCAAGGCCTGCGGCGCCTACGCGCTGGGGCGCGCGCCGATCCCGGACGAGACCGCGTTAGACGGCGCGCGCAGCCGAGAGGAGCGCATCGTCCTTCTCGCCGCCGCTTTTTTCGACCTTTACGAAAAGCTCGGCGCTTTCGACTGGGTGCGGCGAGACAGCCATGTCGATCCGCTCCTCGCCGCCGTCGTCGAAGAAGAAGAAAACGCGCGTCAGACCCTCGCCGCCCTGGCGCTCGGCTCTCGCAAGAACGCCCGCACCAGACATGTCGCGGCAATGTGCGACGTCGGGGTCTTCACTGCTTTTGCGCGCGCCGGCCTTTCAGCCAAGCAAGCCGCCGCCCTCGTCGCCGAGATGATCAACGCCTGGCTCGCCGCAACCGGCCCGCCAGAGCCTCAACCCTGAAGGAAGATGTCTATGGAAACCCGCGTTCACGAAATCGCCGACCGCCTCTATCGCCTTTCGACATACGCTCCCGACGTGGCGCCGCCCGCCGGCTTCACCTTCAACCAGTTTCTCATCGACGCTGACGAGCCGCTGCTGTTTCACTGCGGCCACCGGGCGATGTTTCCCTCCATTTCAGCCGCGGTCGCCGGGATCATTCCCCTGAAGAAGCTGCGCTGGCTTTCGTTCAGCCATTTCGAGGCGGACGAAAGCGGCGCGGCCAATCAGTGGCTCGCCGCCGCCGCACATTCTGAGATCGTGCACGGACAGACCGGCTGCGACGTGTCGCTCAACGATTTCGCGGAACGCGCGCCGCGCGCGCTCGGCGATGGCGAAACGCTCGACCTCGGCGGTCGCCGCGTGAAGCTCATCGCCACGCCGCATGTGCCGCACGGCTGGGACGCGATCATGCTTTACGAGGAGGAGACGGGGACGCTGTTGTGCAGCGATCTCGTGGGGCAGGTCGGCGACGGCCCGGCGCTCGGCGGCGACGACATCGTCGAGGCTGCGCTCGCAGCCGAAAGCATGTTTCAGTCCGTCAGCGTCACCCCGGCGTTCCGCCCGACTGTGAACAGGCTCGCGGACCTGTCGCCGAAAACGCTGGCTATCATGCACGGATCGTCGTTCTCGGGCGACTGCGCCCGCGTGCTGCGGGCGTTCGGCGCCGGCCTCGAAGCCCAGGCCGCCGCGCAGCCTCTTTAGCGCTTCGCCTCGCGCGCCTTGCCGAGCACGTAGCCGATGACTTTCGCCGACGCTTCATAATGCTCGACCGGAATCTCCTCGTCGAGCTTGGCGGCGGCGAAGAGGGCGCGGGCGAGCGGCGGGTTCTCGATCACCGGCACGCCATTGTCGTTGGCGACCTGGCGCATCCGGAGCGCCGTTTCGTCGGCGCCTTTGGCGACGCAAACCGGCGCGCCTTCGCTTCCCTCCTCGTATTTGAGCGCGACCGCGTAATGGGTCGGGTTCATGATCAGCACGGTCGCATCCTCGACCGCGACCAGCATGCGCCGGCGCGCGCGCGCATCGCGCTGCGAGCGCAGGCGCCCGCGAATGAGCGGATCGCCTTCTGTCTCTTTCATCTCGCGGCGCACTTCCTCGCGCGTCATGCGGAGACGCTTGCGCCAGCTATGCCGCTGGAACCCGTAATCGAGCGCGGCGATCACCGACATGGCGACGATCGTCAAAGTGAGGAGTTTCAGCATCTCGCCGCGGGCGATGGATAAAAGCTCGCGCTCGCCCGCATACAAGAGCCCGACCAGCAGATCGCGCTGGGGCCACATGGCGTAGGCGAGGATCGCGCCGACGATGACGAGCTTGAAGACGCCCTTGGTGAAGTTGAAGAGGCCTGACGGCCCGAAAATGCGTTTCGCACCGGCTAGAGGCGAAAGCTTAGAGAGTTTCGGCTCGATCCGGGCCGTGGTGAAGACGGGCGCGGCCTGCGCGATATTGGCGAGGAGCGCGGCGGCGACAAAGATCAGGGCAAGGCCCGCTCCTATAACGCCGAGCCGGACCGCGATGGCGCCGAAGAGCCGCGTCAGCGCCGCCCCGTCCGTGGCGAACTCATGGGGATGATCGAGAAACGCCGCGCCGGTTTGCGCAAGGCCCGTCGCGGCGGGACCGACGACCAGCCACAGGCCAAGCGCGCCGGCGGCGAGCATCGCGCCGGCGATCAGCTCCTGGCTTTTCGGGGCGTCGCCCTTCTTGCGCGCGTCTTCGAGCCGCTTGGCTGTCGGCTCTTCGGTGCGTTGCGTCTGGTCGGCGCCGTCTGCCATGGCCCTATCTCAGAAACTGCGCGAGGAAATCCTCGAAAACGCCGAGGAACACGCTCATCATCAGGCCGGTCGTCAGCATCAGGAGCATCAGGCCGATGGCGAGGTTCGCCGGCATCAGCATGAAGAACACCTGCGCCTGCGGCATCAGCCGGTTCAAGACGCCGGCGCCGATATAGAAAACAAGGCCGAACAGGACGAAGGGCGCGGCGAGACGCAGCCCGAGCGAGAACGCTGCGGACAATGTCGTAATCATCGTCTCCGCCATATCGCCGAAGTTGGGCGCAGCGCCCGGCGCCATCAACGCGTAGGAATCGGCCAGCGCGGCGAGCAGCAAATGATGCAGGTCGGTCGCGAAGATCATCGTCGTTCCAAGCACCGCGAGAAATCCGCCGACAATGGCGCCCTGCAATTGCTGGGTCGGATCGAAAACCTGCGCCAGCGACAGGCCCATCTGGAGCGCGATGATCTGCCCCGCGACGTTGAGCGCGCTCATCATCACCCGCGCCGCGAGCCCGAGAAACGCGCCGGCGAGAATTTCTCCAAATATAATCGCGCTCATGGCGAGCGTATCGCCGGACGCCGCCCACGCCGGATAGGACGGCGCCGCAACCGGCGCGAGAACGACGGCCACCGCAAGGGCGGCGGCGAGGCGAAGGCGCGGCGAGAGCGAGAAATCGCCGAAAGCCGGCGCTGTCATGAACAGCGCTCCGACGCGGCAGAACACGGCGAACGCGATGAACACATCGACCGGGAGGAAATCGAGGAGCGCTGCCGGCGTCACGAAATCCCGCCCGCGGCGATCATCGCGTAAAGGCGGACGGCGAACCCGCCGAGCGCCGCGCCCATGAACGGCAGCGCAAGGGCGATGACGATGAACATGACGATGATGCGCGGCACGAAGACGAGTGTCATCTCCTGCACCTGCGTCAGCGCCTGCAACAAGGCGATGGCGAGACCGACAATGAGGCCGGCGAGCATGGCGGGCCCGGCGACCTGCAAGGTCACCCAGAAAGCCTCCCGCGCAATCTCCAGAATCTCCGCTCCGCCGCTCATTGAATCCCTTTCGCAGGCCGATAGTGTGAACCCGGCAGATTTTGCCGCCCGCTTGGTTAAAGCGGCGTATCGGGAAGGTTAGCGGCAGGTTAATTACTTGCGCGCCGCATAGGAGGAACGATGGCCGGTATCCCGTTCAGACTCAAAGGCCTCGATCACATCGTGCTGAGGGTCGCCGACCTCGACCGCTCGGTCGCTTTCTATATTGGCGCGCTCGGATGCGAGCTGGAAAAGGAACAGAAGCCTATCGGCCTCACCCAGCTCCGCGCCGGGCGCTCGCTCATCGATCTCGTGCCGCTTGACGGCAAGCTCGGCAAAATCGGGGGCGCGGGACCGGGCCCGGAAGGGCGCAATGTCGACCATTTCGCCCTCGCCATCGAACCCTATGACGAGAAGGCGCTTAGGGCGCATCTTGAAAGGCTCGGCGTCGAGGTCCCTGAATCCGGGATGCGCTACGGCGCGGAAGGCGAAGGCCCTTCGATCTACATCCGCGACCCGGACGGCAATGCGATCGAGTTGAAAGGGCCGCCGATACGTTCGGCGACTGCGCATGTCTAGCCGGCGGCGTTGCGCGCTTTCAGGACGCGCCCCAGCTTTTGCGCGCCGAGCGCTTCGGTGAAGACGCCGTCTCGCCAGACCGTCTCGCCGCGGATGAAGACTTGTTTGACGACGCCGTCTGAACGGTTGACGAGCTGGTCGTTCTGCAGAACGTCGCGCCAGACGCGCATCGTGGATTTCTCGCCGTCATGTTTGACGAGCGCGACCGGGTCGATCAGCACGATATCGGCCTGCGCGCCCGGATCGATCGAGCCGGCCTCGACGCCGAACACGTTCGCCGCATCCCGGGTCAGACGCTTGACCATGAAGGCGACGCCCGCATCGCCTTTTTCTTCCAGCGCGATCTTCAGCGCCCGGAGGTTTACGTCGTAAAAAGCGAGATTGGTCAGATGCGCGCCGGAATCGGCGAAGCCGGGCAGGAAGATCGGATCCATGGTCAACTTCCTGAGGCGCTTCTCGTCAAAGTTGGCGCTGATCGTCCACCAGATGAAATCGCGGTCGTAGGTCTTGAGGAGGTGAAAGAAGAAATCGGCGTCGTCGGCGACGGGCGGAAATTTCGAGAACTCGGCCCGCTCTTCCTCGCTGCGCGCAGCCCCCGTCTCCTGAAACTTTTTCAGCCGCGCCAGAATGTCGGCGAAGGTTTCGCCGCGCCACGATGCGACAGGTCCTTTCTCGACCACCATCTCTTCAGGCGCACGCCGCAGCGCCATGTCTTCTAGCCGCAGCAGCCGTTTCAGGCGCGCGAGATTGAGCCCTTCCTTGCCGGTGCGCCACATCGCCTTGAAGCGCGCCTCGAAGGCGGGGTCGTCGTAAAGCTTCTGCCGGGCTGCCCGATCTTCGAGATCGGGGACGATCAGCTCGCGCAGTTCGGGGATTTCTTCCGACAAGGGCGTCACCGGACCGTCGGCCCAGACCTTGAACCGAGCCGCCAGCGTTTGCAGAAAGAACCGGCCCTTGAGCAGTTTCGAGTTCAGCAGATGAGCCAGCAGATAGGCGCTGCGGATAATGTTGCGGTTGGAGCGCAGATCGAGCGCGGCGACGGCGGTCACTTTCAGCGGCTTTTTGTACAGCCGCCCTGACGTAAGCAAAAACGTGCGCAGCACTTTCAGGGGATTGTCTGTCGGCGGCGTCGCCTGCCAGACGCGGCCGTGACGGCGTACGATGTCGGTGAGGCGCTTGATCTCGGCGAAAGGAGCGTACTGGGACGGGATCTTTTTATCCCGGTGCGGATCGTTGGCGAGATAGTGGAAAGGCAGACCGTCCGACGAAAAGCCCGCATAGCCTTCGCGCATGCCCTTTTCGAGAAGCCGCTCCATTTCGACGAGTTCGGCGGGCGAGGCGGCGCGCGTCACCGACGCCGCCGTTCCCATCGCCGCAATGCGGAGCATCGAATAGGGGATCATCGGGACGATGTTGGGGCCGAGCTTCAACGCGCCGAGATGCGCGAGATACTCATCGGAGCCCGTCCATGTCGCCTTGTCGGCGACGCGCGCGAGCACATGTTTCGGCACATTCTCCACGCGCGCGAAACAGTCGACCACCGGATCTTCGCCGTTCGCCCGCAGCGCGCCATAGGCGAGGCCGAGCGAGCAGTTGGAGACGACGACCGTCGTCGTCCCGTGGCGCACCGATTCCGGCAGGCCCGGCGCAAGCTCCGCTTCAAGATCGTAATGGGTGTGGATGTCGAGGAGGCCCGGCATGAGCCACAGACCCTCCGCGTCGATCACCGCGTCGGCGATGTCGTCGGGAAGGTCGCGTCCTCGCGCCGAGACATGCCCGTTTTTCAGCGCAAGATCGCCGACGACGGGGTCGCCGCCGTGACCGTCGAAGATTTTCGCTTTCTTGATGAGAAGATCGAACGCCGCCATGCCTGCCCTTCATCCCGAATGCCCCTCCCGCAGTGTGGGAGCGCCCCCAACGCCGCGCAAGGCCCTCTTTCATGTCCGCTCGCGGCGGCTCCTGCTTAAACTTCCGAAAGCAGGAACCCGATGCAACAGGAAAACCCAAGGTTTTGCGCCCGCGAAGCTTGCCGAAAGTTACTCTAAAATTTGTTTAATCCGCATACCGCTTTTTCTCGCCTGAAGCTGTGCATAGGCTTGGCGCATGTCGGATTTATCAGCGTCCGATGTTTCATTAGAAGCGCTCCTCGGGCGCCGATTGTAGAAGTGTAGAAAGGAAACCCCAATGCTTGCTCGCATTCTCACCGCTTCCGCCTTCCTGTTCGCCGCCTCGACGGCCGCGAACGCGCAGCAGTCGGTCGACTTCGCCAGCGTCGATACGGATCAGTCCGGCGGCCTGTCGTTCTCGGAAGTGCAGGCGATTTCCGCCAGCGCGACCGAAGATGAATTCGCGAAGTACGACACGGACGGCTCGGGCGAGCTTTCGGAAACCGAATTCGACGCCTGGCTGAACCCGCCGGCTCAATAAGGTCTAGCCTACCCTCCCGGCCAGCCGCCCCGCTGGCCGCGCCCCTCGCCCCTTCGGCCGCCCTGCCGGAGGGGCGTTTTTATATGCGGAAGAATGACGGCGCGACGACCCGCCTTCAGATCGGCATCCGCATGATTTCCTGATACGCCTCGATGACGCGGTTCCTGACCGCGATCGCCGTTTCGAGCGCGACTTCGGCGGCCGAGATCGCGGTCACGACATCGACAAGGCTCGCGTCGCCCGCCGCGACCTGCATCGCCGCGCTTTCGCCCGCTTTCATGGCGCCGCCTGTTTCCGCAAGCGCCTGCGTAACGAGGCCGCCGAAGTCGGGCTTCAACGCCTCTTCGACGCGCGGCGCCTCGGCGCCGATACGGGCGACGGCCTGATAGGCTTCGGCGGCTTTCAGCGCGTCAAGGGCCATTTGTCTATTCCAGTATTCTCAAGGTCGACGCGCTCATGGTGCGGATCGTATCGAGCGCGCCGAGATTGGCTTCGTAGCTGCGTTGCGCTTCGCGCAGATCCATCATCTCGATCAGCGGATTGACGTTGGGTAATCGCACATAGCCTTCATCGTCCGCAGACGGATGGCCCGGATCGTATTTCAGGGTGAACGCCGACGGATCGAGCGCGATGCGCGTCATCTCGACGAGATTGGCGCCGCTCGCGCGATCGAGGCGGCTTGAAAACACCGGCGTCTGGCGCCGATAGGGATCGAGTCCCGGCGCTTCCGCCGCCGATTGCGCGTTGGCGAGGTTCTCCGCGACGACGCGGATGCGGCTTGATTGCGCGCGCATGCCGGACGCCGAAACCTGCATCGCTGTGGAAAGATCGTCCATCGCTTACTCCTATCTGCTCCCGCGCGCGGCGAGGCGGATCATGTCGATCGCCTTGCGGTAGACCGACGAGGCGAGCTGATAGTCCTGCCGCGTCTGGGACAGTTTCATCATCTGAGTTTCAACCGAGACGCGGTTGCCGTTGAGCGAGACGTCAGGATCGGGCGCCATTTCAACGCGTGACGAAGCCGAAGCGGTCGAGGCGGCGGCGATGTGGCGCGGATCGGAAATGCGCATGACAGGCGACAGATGGCTTGCAAACTTTTGCGGCGCCAGGTCGCGCGCCGCGTAGTTCGGCGTGTCAGCGTTGGCGATATTCTCAGCGATGACGCCCGAACGCGCCGCGAGAAATTCGAGGCGGCGGGCGAGACCGGCGAGCAGCGGCGTATTTGACAGGTCCATGACGCGTCTTTCTTTTCGCCTGGCAGCATCCTTGCTCATGGTTAAGCGCCCGTTGACGCGAATGAGAGACGCGACAGGCTGGCGCGAGCCGCGGCGCCAGGTTAAAAAATCCTTACACGGCGCGCCGCGACGCGCCTCGCCGGAGGATCGCCTGCTTGCCGAAAAAACTGGGTCTCGTTCTCGGATCGGGCGCCGCGCGCGGCTGGGCGCATTTTGGCGTTCTTAAGGGGCTTGAGGAAATGGGCCTCAAGCCCGACGCCATCGCCGGCTGCTCGGTCGGCGCGCTCGTCG
>JAVJPA010000038.1:0-23805 GCA_040216495.1 Amphiplicatus sp.
TCGGCCCGACCGTATGCGAACTCGACGGCCCGATGCCGATCTTGAAAATATCGACGACGCTCAGCACGGAATTTTCCCCGCTCGTTCAAAGCTATACGCAACACAGCTAGGGCTCCGCCAGCCGCCTCTCAAGCGCCGTCCTATCATAAAGCGACTTTGCACGCCTCTTGTGCAGGAATCTGGCGAGCTCCTGCGTTTGAGCGCGCTTTTCGGCGACAAGGGCTTCCGCCTCCCCGACTCTTTCCCCCGCCAGGGGCCTTATGGCGCCGATATCCCGGGCCAGCGATTCGAGTTTCGATCGCGCTTTGCTGCTTGCTTCAAAACGCTCATGCACGCTTCTGAGTTCGCGCTGCGCGGCGAGGAGCAGGAAGTCCGCGGTTGCGGCATCGCCTCTTCCTAGCGCAGTTTCAGCCGCCGCCAACGCGCGTGCGGCCGCCTGCATATCCCTCAATACGCTCGCTGACGTCGGTCCGTCAGGGCAAGCATCCGAACCGAGATGGCTGATATAAGCGGCCAGTCCGGCGACAATCGTTCCATGTGGAGCGGCGCCTTGAAATTCTTCAACGACAGCGCCTGAAATAAACGCGTGAAGGCTCGCCGCCTGCGCCCTCTCGCCGAACATCGCTTTGCCCCCCGTATCGACAAGGCTGGGGATTGGAAGCGGGTTGAACACGCCGTCGTCGCGCGTCTTACTGAACAGAGATGAGGTGACGTCCGCCGTTCCAGGAGTCTCCGACAAGCCTTCGAGGAAAAAATCAGGATTGTCGCGTCCGTCCCGGTGGCAGGCATTGCACGAAAGCCCGCCGCGCGCCGCCTGCCCCCCTAGAAGGAGCGGGCTTCGAAACGCCGCTCGCCCAACTTCGACAAGAAAGCGCTGATCTCCGTTTTCGGGATTACGCAGACATTCGCCGGGCGTTTGAATCAGAAAGGCGACACGGTCCGCGTCCGGTGCGAGCCAAGCCGCATCGCCGATGCCTAACGCAGGCTTCGTCTGAGTTCGACGGTCCGCCGAAGCGGCCTCTGCGGAAACAAAAACGGCAAGCGCCGCCAGAGCAGCGAAAAATCTCATCGCGATGCGCGGCGCAGCGACTCTTTGATCTCGATCAGGCGCGCCAGATCTTCGCGCTCGGCGCAGCCGAAAGCGCACAAAGCGTCAAGCTTCGCCAATTGCCGCCGGGCCTTCTCGATTTCATTGATTTCAAGGTAAAGCTCGCCGAGATATTCGTTAGCGCCGAGATGATCAGGATCGATGGCCAGCGCCTGAGCGTAATAGTCTTGCGCTTGTTCAATGCGGCCGAGTTTTCTGTTTGCGTAGCCGAGATAGTTGAGAATGTCCGGGTGCGGACCGGTCGCCGCTTGCGCATGGTAAAGATCGACGATCGCCGCTTCATAATGCGCTTCATTAATCAGGCGGACCGCTTGCCTGTACTGGTCCGCGCCGACATCGCCGCTTTCCAGAAACAGGCCGGCAAGGCGCGTCGGATCATTGGACTGACTGACTTCGTCGCCATCTTCTTCCTCTGCCCCTTCCTTTCCGGATTGATCTTGAGGCGCCGCCAAAGCCGCCTCGACGCGGGAAACCGCAAGGACGAGACGTTCCGCGTAGGCTGCGCCGCACTCTTCGTTCTCGCAAGCCGCAGTTTGCGCTTTCAGCGCGTCAAGCTGCGCGCCCGCGCTTTCCCTATCGCCCAATTCAATCTGGACCAGCGCCAATTGCTCGCGCGCTTCGGTGAAATTGGGGCGCTCTTTGATTGCTTTCTCAAAATACCGGACCGATGATTTCGTCTTCCCGCGCGCGACCTTGGCGACGCCCATAAAATAGTTCGCTTCCGGATTCTTCGGCGCGACTTCCAGCACCTCGCCGAATTTTTTTTCGGCCTTCTTGTAGTCTTCCGCCTGAAGCGCCTCGACGCCCTCGCGGTACGCCTCAGCCGGATCGACCTGTTGCGACGGCAAGCTCCCTCCTCCGCTCGGCGCGGCGATAGACGGCGCTGCCGAAACGAACGCCGCCACGGAAACGGCGGCAAGCAACATGCTGGTTATGGATTTCATGGGAAGCTCCTCCTCAACCTGCAAAACAGCCCGCTCTGTTTTGGCCATTCTGCCAGAACGAAGCGCGCCGCGCTATTGACCCGCCGGCGCTTTGCGATCCTCGAACAGCGGCTCAAACCCCAGCGCCTGCATCGCCGCTGCGACCGCGCCGACAGCCGCCGCCGCGGCCGCAAGATTGTCAGACCGCGCTACAATCGTCACGCCTTTGACGTCGCCGTCGATCGGATAACTCCCGATCGAGACGCCTTTTACTGCGTCCTGAATGCTCCGAAGTTGTTCGGCGAGCATAGACTCAGGGAGGTTATGCGCCGTCACGGCGCGCGAATGAATGATAGCGCCGCGTTCAATCTCGCCTTCCACGGCCTCAAGCATCGCCTGAAAAATCCGCGGCACGCCAGCCATAACATACACGTTCCCGATGCGAATGCCCGGCGCTCCCGAAACGGGGTTGAAAATTAGGTCGGCGCCTTCCGGCATGCGCGCCATGCGCCGCCGCGCCGGCGTCACCTCTATCCCGCGGGCTGCGTACCACTCCTCAATGAGGCGGACGCCCTCGGGGTGCTCCACCGCTTTCACGCCGAACGCCGCCGCAACAGCATCCGCAGTGATATCATCATGAGTGGGGCCGATGCCGCCTGAGGTGAACACATAATCGTACTTCCGCCGGAGCGCATTCAGCGCTTCGACAATAGCCGGTTCATCATCGGGCACGAAACGGCCCTCAAGCAGCGCGACGCCGCGCGCTGTGAGCCAGCCGGCGAGATGGTGCATGTTGGCGTCGCGGGTCCGCCCTGACAGAAGCTCGTCGCCGATGGCGAGAATCGCGGCGGTTTTTCGTGCGGGCATAGCGGGCGCCTCGAATGTTGCATCGCCACATTCGGCGAGATCGTCCCTGCGTCAAGAGCCGACATGACGGTTTTGTCAGACAGGCCGAACTGTGCCCCGAATCTGCGATGCGATATAGGATAGACTGCGGGCGCGCTCGAAAGATTCGATCCGCCCGGGAGATGAAAAGGGGCGCTCATGAAACGATCGATTCTGCTCAGCGCAGTTTTTGCGCTTGCGACAACCGGCGCGGGACTGGCGAAAACGCCGACCTACGACGCTGCTACATTTTACAAAACTACCGACTACCTCATCGCCAGCCCAGACGGCGCCTACTCGCCGGACGGCGGCAAGCTGCTGATCACCAACAATTCCACGGGCGTCTTCAATGCTTACGCGCTGGACTTGAAAACCGGCGAGCAGGAAGCCCTGACAAACTCCGATACGAACGCCGTGTTCGCCGTCAGCTACTTCCCGGACGGGGAACGCTTTCTCTATACGTTCGACCAGGGCGGCAACGAGCTCAACCATCTCTATGTCGGCGGCGCGGGCGAGCCGACGGACCTTACGCCCGGGGAGAAAGTGAAAGCGAGCTTCGTCGGATGGACCGACGATCGCTCGGCGTTTTTCGTCGAGTCCAATGAACGCGACGAACGATTCTTCGATCTTTACCGCTACGACGCCGACGATTTCGATAAAGCTCTCGTCTTTCAAAATGATTTGGCTCTCAGCGGCTTCGAGGTCTCGAGGGATGGAGCGTTTGCCGCCGGAATCAAGCCGGACTCTTCCGCCAACAGCAATATCTATCTCGTGCCGCTTAACGGCGGCGAGCCGCGACTCATCACCGAACATGAAGGCGACATTTCGTACGATGTGTACGAATTCACGCCTGAAAGCGACGCGCTCGTATTCGGCACTGACGAACATGGCGAGTTTTCGCAAGCCTGGACGCACACGATCGCGACAGGAGAGAAAGCGCCGTTGATCGAGGCGGACTGGGACGTTCTCTATGTGACGTTTTCCCCCTCCGGCCGCTATCAGGTCAGCGCTCTCAATTATGACGCCTCGACTGCGGTTACGATTCTTGATCGCGAGACGGGCGAAAAGCTCGCCCTGCCGAAAGGCCTGCCGAGAGGCGACCTTCAGTCCGTACGATTCTCGCCCGACGAGAAGACGATGAGCTTCCTCATAAACGCCGACGTTTCGCCTTCGAATGTTTTCGTCGCGGACCTTAAAAAGAAGAAGCTTCGTCAACTCACCGAAGCGCTCAACCCGGCGATCAAGCCGGAGCATCTCGTCTCCAGCGAAGTCGTGCGCTACAAGAGCTTTGACGGGCTTGAAATCCCGTCGATCCTCTACATGCCGAAGGATGCGAGCGCCGAAAATCCAGCGCCAGCCATGGTGATGGTGCATGGCGGCCCAGGCGGCCAGAGCCGCACCGGCTACAGCGCCATGATGCAGCACCTCGTCAATCACGGCTACGCGGTCCTCGCCGCCAATAATCGCGGCTCGTCCGGCTACGGAAAGACGTTCTTCCACATGGACGACAAGAAGCATGGCGAGGTCGACCTTCAGGACATCGTCTACGCGCGCGCCTATCTGGAAAGCCTCGAAGGAATCGATGACGACAAGATCGGCATCATCGGCGGCTCCTATGGCGGTTATATGGTCATGGCGGCGCTCGCCTTCGAACCGGACGCGTTCAATGTCGGCATCGACATTTTCGGCGTCACCAACTGGGTCCGGACGCTGACGAGCATCCCGCCCTGGTGGGAGGCGTTCAAGAAGGCCCTGTACGATGAGATGGGCGACCCGGCTACGGATGGAGAACGTCACCGCCGCATTTCGCCTCTGTTTCACGCTGGCAACATCACAAAGCCGGTGCTGATCGTGCAAGGCGCGAACGATCCGCGCGTGCTGCAGGTCGAGAGCGACGAAATGGTCGCGGCCGTGAAAGCCAACGGCGTGCCGGTGGAATATGTTTTGTTCCCGGACGAAGGCCACGGCTTCCGGAACCGCGACAATCGCATCGCCGCCTCTGAGGCGTATGTGAAGTTTCTCAACCAGTATCTGAAAGGCGAAACGGCGGGCGGCGCCAGCGGCGAGTAAGTCCTCACAACATGCCTAAGAACGGCGGCGCGCGAAGAGCCGCCGTTCTTATGACTTTCTCGGCTTGCGGATCTACGACAAGAACAGCGCCCGCTCTTTTTCGCGTCGATGCGTCAGATGCTCGATCACCTGATACCCGGCGCGGTTGTGGATGCGGAACGCATCGGCGGCGCCCTGACGATCGCCTTCATTGAGCCTAGCGACGACAGGCGACTTTGCAAAATTGCCTGACCCGATATTGTAAGCGAGCGAAACCATCGCCGAGAATTCGTTCTCGTTAACAGGAACAAGGATGCGTTTTTTCACCGCCGCTTCCGCGACGCCGACATCGTCCCGCAGAAAAGCCTCCGCTTGCGCTTCCGTTATCGTTGCGCCGGCGCAATCCGTACAGGAATGGCCGTAGCCGATATACCAGCGTCCGCCAGCGGCATAGGCCTCAAGCCGAAGCCCTTCGCTTTCCTTGATGATATCAAGTCCCGCGTCGTTGATGCGCAGGCTGGCGTTGGCGGGATTTGCGATTGCGTCATAGGACGGCGTCGGCGACGACGGCGCGAAAGGTTTTGCAGGCGCCGGGTCTACGGTCTCAGCGACTACCGCCTCCTCAGTCGGACCCGCACAGCAGGTCTTGCGCCCCTCATGCGCGCTGTAAAACGCGACCGCCGCCAAACCGCCCGCGCAGATCGCAGCGCCAAGCAAAAACCGTCCGATAAAATTCATGCCAGCCCCCGCTATCGCACTAGATGGCGAGCCTAGCCCATGGCTCCCCCCATCGCAAAATTCGCGTTAAACTGGCGCGCTGGGAGCGGATTGACCCCAGGGCCCACGCAGGCCAAGAGCGGTCATGCGCCTGCCCGCCCCGCTTTACCCCGGCTTTCTCGTCAAGCGCTACAAGCGCTTCCTCGCCGACATCATCCTCGATAGCGGCGAAACGGTCACGGCGCATTGCGCCAACCCGGGCTCAATGCTGGGCGTCGCCCCCGAAGGAGCGCGGGTTTGGGCGTCGAAAAGCGCCGACCCGAAGCGCAAGCTCTCCTATAGCTGGGAACTGGCGGAGATCGGCGGCGCGCTGATCGCCATCAACACGTCAAACCCCAACCGTATCGCAGCCGAGGCGATTGAAGCCGGGGCCATCCCTGAATTGGCGGGATATGCAAGCCTGCGCCGCGAGGTCCGCTACGGCGGGGCCAGCCGGATCGATCTTTTGCTAGAGGACGGGGCCGACAGGCGGGCTTGTTATGTCGAGGTCAAGAATGTGCATCTGAGCCGCGAACAGGGCCTCGCCGAGTTTCCGGATTCTGTCACGACGCGGGGCTCAAAGCATCTCGAAGCGCTCGCCGCCATGGTTAAGCAGGGCGCCCGCGCGGTCATGCTGTTCGTGGTGCAGCGTCCTGATTGTAAGGTTTTTCGCCCTGCGGCGGACCTCGACCCGGCCTATGCGGCGGGTCTCATCCGCGCTATGGCCGCGGGCGTTGAAACTCTGTGCTATGATTGCGATGTTACGACCGAAGCGGTGACCTTGCGCCGCCAGCTTCCCCTGATCCTCAACCGGCCGGACTGACCTATGGAAGACTTCGACCTCGATAATGACGACACGGTGCGCACCGGCGCGATCAAGCTTCATCGCCCGGAAGATTTCGAGGGCATGCGCGCCGCCGGCCGAGTCGCCGCCGGGGCGCTCGATATGATCGGGGAATACGTGGTTCCGGGCGCCGTGACCGAGACACTTGACCGGCGCGTTTTCGAATTCGCGATGGATCATGGCGCGGTTCCGGCCACGGTTGGCTATAAGGGCTACCGGCATTCCAGCTGCATCTCAATCAACCACGTCATCTGCCACGGCATCCCGTCGGAGAAGACGCTGAAAGACGGCGACATTCTCAATATCGACGTCACGGTCATCCTCGACGGGTGGCACGGCGATACGAGCCGCATGTATTATGCGGGCGAGCCGAAAGTGAAGGCGCGTCGTCTCGTCGAAACGACGCACGATGCGATGATGGCCGGCATCAACGCCATCAAGCCGGGCGCGACGCTGCGCGATATCGGCCGCGCCATCCAGACGCTCGCCGAGCGCGAAGGTTTCTCCGTCGTGCGCGATTTCTGCGGCCATGGTCTCGGCCGCGTTTTTCATGATGCGCCGAACATCGTTCACTATGCGGAATACCGCGACCGCTTCGCCGGCGTGCAGCGCGCGCCCGACACGCCGCTGAAGCCCGGCATGTTCTTTACCGTGGAGCCTATGATTAATGAAGGCAAACCCGATGTGAAGGTCCTTAAAGACGGCTGGACCGCGGTGACCCGCGACAAGTCGCTGTCGGCGCAGTTCGAGCATTCTGTGGGCGTGACGGAAACAAGCGTCGAGATTTTCACCGCATCGCCGAAGGGATTCGCGAAGCCGCCCTATGCCTGAAGGCGATCCGCCGAAACCGGAGACCGCAAATCACGCCGCCGGACACCGCGAACGGCTACGCGAACGGTTCATGCGCGCCGGCGTTGAGGGCGTGCAGGACTATGAGCTTCTGGAATTAATCCTGTTTCGCGCCCGCGCACGCGGCGACGTCAAACCGCTCGCCAAAGCGCTGATCCGCGAGTTCGGCGGCTTTGCGGAAACACTGGCCGCTCCGGTCGAACGGCTAGTGCAGGTCGAGGGCGTCGGCGAAGCGACTGCGGTCGAAATGAAAATCGTCCACGCCGCAGCGATCAAACTGGCGCAGGCGAGGGTGCTGAAACGTCCGGTCATCTCATCATGGAATGAGCTTCTCGCCTATTGCCGCGCGGCCATGGCGGACGAGCCCATCGAGCAGTTCCGCATTCTTTTCCTCGACAAAAAGAACATCCTCATCGCCGATGAAATCCAGCAGCGCGGCACTGTCGACCATACGCCGGTTTATCCGCGCGAAGTGGTGAAGCGCGCGCTGCAACTATCAGCGTCGGCTATCATTCTCGTCCACAACCATCCCTCCGGTGACCCGACCCCATCGGCTGCGGATGTGACGATGACCAACCAGATTGTTAAAGCCGCGGACGCCCTTGGCGTGCGCGTCCACGATCACCTCGTCATCGGCAAAACGCGCGAAGCAAGCTTCAAAAGCCTAGGATTATTGTAGAGCGCAAAAAGAAACGCCCGCCTGAACAGCGGGCGTTTAGGCGCTTAAAGCGTTGGAGTTCTATTACGCAGTCTTGCGACGGCGCGACATGAAGCCAAGGCCGCCAAGACCTGCAAGCATGAGCGGGAGCGCAGCCGGAAGCGGAATAGGATCCGGATCTCCGATGCCGCCGCCGCCAGTCGTAAAGCCCGCCTTGAGGCCAGCGAAAAACACAGCGCTGTCGTAAATCGTGTCCGACGTATCGACAATCACCAGCTTGAACGTATGGATCGCCACGGCCGCATCAAGCAGGCCCGTGACCGTCAGCACGCTGCTGAGACCGTTCCACTCGATGCCATAGCCGCCGTTCGTCGCGTCGGTGCCGACAGGGTTATTGTTGAAGAAACCTGTGTTGACGCCCGGTTGGTTGGACACAAGCGTTCCGTCAGGGAAGAAAGCGTAGTTTATGCCGTCGATGAACACTCCCATCCCGTCCGTAACGGACTGAGTCGGAAATTCATCGGTGGCGAACACGAACTGCGCAGACACGGCGTTGAAGCTCGCCGGATCGTCCACCGTAAAGTTGAACTCGATGATATTCTTGTCGTTGGTCGTCGAATTGAGACCAGCCGCACTGAGAATCGCCGCCATGTCGGCGTCGCTGCCCGTGCCGGGGTTGGCGCTGAAGCTGTTGGACGTATTCTGTGTCGTGCTGAAATTGCCGCCGCCGCTGGTCAACACGACGCCATCAGCGATGGTGATGTTCGGTTCGCCGGCGGTAGTCGGCCCTAGATTGAAGCCGGCGTATGTGCCTTGCTGCGTGGCGCCGCCCACGACATTGATCGAAGAGCCGTCGATAGTCAGACCGCTCGACGCGGCCAAAAGCGCGTTGGTGAGCGTAGTGGCGTCAGTAGTATTGGTGACGACGAGTGCGGCGTTGGCTTGCGATGTTAAGGACAGCAACGCCAGCGTGGCAACGCCCAGAAGGGCATTCTTTCTCATAACCTCCCCCAAAGAACAACGCGTACAAAATGTACGAGATAGCAATACTTTATATCAAAATTTAGTCCGCATCAAGAAGAATGGTGCTCGCAAAACGCGGCGCACGCCGAGGTTGCACATTCTGAACCGCAGGCACTGGAAATAGCTCTTTCACATATACTTAGCGTCGAAAGGCTTTCCCGCCCCTAACTGTTGAGTCCCTTATTCGCCATAAATCGCCACTTCCGCCTCGGCGTCTTCACTTTTTACGCCGCGGAACATGCCGTTCGAATTGAAAACCATGGCGCTCTCTCCATCCGCCCCGAGCACGATAACACCGCCGTCCCCGCCTGCGGGGCCAAGGCGGTTAAAAATGACATCGGTCGCCGCCTCGGAAACTGACTTGCCGGCGTATTCGACCTGGGCGCAGATATCACGCGCTACAGTCAGGCGGATGAAGTATTCGCCCCAGCCGGTGGAAGACACGGCGCACGACTTGTTGTCCGCATAGGTTCCGGCGCCGATAATCGGCGAATCGCCGACGCGGCCGTACTTTTTCAAAGTCATGCCGCCTGTCGATGTGCCGGCGGCGAGATTGCCGGCGCGGTCGAGCGCGACGGCGCCTACCGTGCCGTATTTGAAGTCCGCCGGAAGAGCCGACTTTTTCTTTTGCTTCTCTGCTTTCAAGGCGTCCTTGTACGTCTTCCAGCGATCTTCAGTGAAAAAATAACGCTCCGGAACAAGGTCAACGCCCTGCTCTTTGGCGAACATCTCGGCGCCCTCACGCGCGAACATGACGTGCACGGAGTTCTCCATCACTTTACGCGCGAGCCGGATAGGGTTCTTCACCTGCGTGACGCCGGCGACAGCGCCGGCGTTCAATGTGGCGCCGTCCATGATCGAGGCGTCAAGTTCGTTCTTTCCCTCCCGCGTGAACACTGCGCCCTTGCCAGCGTTGAACAGGGGCGAGTCCTCCATAATTATGATCGCCGCCTCGACCGCGTCGAGCGCTGAGCCGCCCGCTTCAAGCACGGCGTAGCCCGCGTCCAGCGCTTCGGTGAGCTTCGCTTTGTATTCGGCTTCCTGCTCTTCGGTGTAGCGGCCCTTTTCGAGCGCGCCGGCGCCGCCATGAATGACGATCGTCGGACTGGCCGCCTGCGCCAGCGAAAACGAGATAAGGCAGGCCGCCAGAGCGGCGATGGTTTTTTGAATCATGGGTTCCTCCGCGCCGACATTGTGCGCAGGGCGGTAGAGGAAACAACCCTAATCAGACTTCGGGGAGCAACAGCCTTTGCGCCCGCCACTGCTCGACGATGCGGTCGAGAAACCCGTCATCGTCCACATCGACCGACCAGCCGTCGGTGAAGCTTGCGGTCAGGCTGCGTGGGACCACATCCCGGGGAAGCGCGTCAAAGCGGATGCGGGTTGGCAACGGCACCCCTTCTCCGACGGCGATCGCCTCGCCCATGCCGAGCGAGGGAAGACACGATAGAAGGCTGGTCGAAGCGTCAGGCATCGCCGCCCGGAGGGCGTCCTGGTCGGGCTGATTGGCGAGGCGCATGGCGAAGATAGTGTTGCACTGCGACAGAACAGTGGGATCAAGCTCGGTTGGACGCTGGGAGACGACCCAAAGCGAAACGCCGGTCTTGCGCCCTTCCTTGGCGAGACGCACCAACGCCCGGCGCGTCGGCGCGAAGCCTTCGTCGTCGCGCGCAGGCGCATAACGGTGCGCGTCTTCGACGATCAGCGCCAGCGGGGCAGCGCCGTGGCTCCACAAGCCGAATTCAAAGGCGAGACGCGCCGTCACCGAAACGACAACTTGCGCGACCTCGACCGGCAGTCCGCCAAGCTCGATGATGGAGACAGGCTTGCCTTCCACCGGGATGCGGAACAGCTTGCCGAGGAAATGCGCCATCGTGTCCTGCACGGTGAGTCCGCCGAACATGAAGGCGAAGCGCGAGTCCTGACTGATCGCATAGAGCCGGTTGCGAAGGCGCTTGTACGGCGCGGTCGAGCGCGCCTGCTCCAGGCCGCCAAGCGCCTTGTCGATAAGATCCAGCAACACTGAAATGCGGTACGGCACCGGCGTATCGACCGTTATCGACGCCGCATCGCCGTACCGTCGTTCCGCCAGCAGCCGAACGCCGCCTGTCGCGTTGGAAAGGTTGACCTTCTTGGCTTGCGGAATGAGGTCGGAAAGGATCTCTATCTCTTCGTCATGCCCAGCGCGGTCCGGAAACAGCACCTCAGTGAGCTCATCGAAAGTCAGCAGCCAGTAAGGAAGCGTCAGACTTGTCGCGTCGAAAATCTCCGCCTGTTCCGAAAAGCTGCGCGAATATTCGTTGTGCGGATCGATAATGACGATATGGGCGCTCGGATAACGCTCAAGCACGGCGCGCATCATCAGCGCGACCGCGCAGGACTTTCCGGCGCCGGTAGTTCCCAACACGGCGCAATGACGGGCGAAAAGCTCGTTGACGCCGACCGTCGCCGGGATCGCCATGTCCTGCTTGACCGCGCCGATCCGGACGCTCGCGGATCCAGTCGCTGCAAACAGCGCCGCCAGTTCCTCGCGAGTCGCCACGTGCACTTCGTCGCCAAGCGTCGGATAGGACGAAACCCCGCGACGGAAGCGCGCCGGCGTCTTCGGCGTCGGTTTCGTGAACTCGCCGATGAGTTCGACTTCTACGATGCGCATATCTCCGCCCGCCCCGTCGAGCGACGGCGCCGGCACGCTCATCGCCGACACGAGGCCAAGCACGATGCTTGGCCCAGCATCGATCGACATGATCGCGCCAAGTTGCGGGCGATGAATGCGGTCAATCTCGGCGCGGGTATCGTCGAGCAAAACCAAAGCATGCGAGCCTGTAACAGAGATGATCGAGCCGACGCGCGCCAGGCCTGCGGCGGCGACTTCGGGCTTCAACTCATTTATGCGCGCGTCTGCTGCTGACATTTCAGGCGATCTCCAGATTATCCGGCCAGACGCATGAGAGGCGCATGTACGGTCTCATCGTTTTCCTTGCGCGGCTCCGCGGCGCTCTCGTGTGACGGCAGGCTCACGCGCGCAATGGCTCCGGCGCCCATCTTGCTGTCGATCCTGAAGCGTCCGCCCTGCATCTCGATGAATGTTTTCGCGATCGCCAGCCCTATCCCCGGTCCCGCAAACGAACGGTCGAGCCCTCGGTGAACATCATCAAAAGCGCTTAACGCCCGCGCAATGGCGGCGCTGTCATGGCCGGGGCCGTGATCGCGGATCGCGATTTCCGGCCACCCCTGCTCTCCTGTGGAGGCGCGCACAAAAATGCGCGCGCCTTTTGGCGAAGCCTTGATCGCCAGGCGCAAAAGATGATCCAGCGCCTGACCGAACCGTTGAGCATCGCCCCAGCCGGTCTTCCCTGCTTTGTGTCCTTTTCGCGCAATAGCGACGCCCGCGGCGTTGGCTGCAATAGCGGCGCGTCCGACAGCCGCCTCTAGCGCCTCATCGAAATCTATCATCTGTTTGCTGATCTCGACAGCGCCGCCGTCCAGCGCCGCCGCTTCAAGGATCGTGTTGATATGCCCTAAAAGAAGGTCAGCCGACTGAAGCACATAGTCGGCGTAGGTTCTGCGTTGCTCTTCCCCGAGCGGATAAGCGTCGCTGTCGCGCAGCATTGTGGCGAAGCCAATAATGGCGTTCAGCGGCGTTCTCAGTTCATGGTTCATGTTGGAAAGGAATTCCGATCGCGCCCGGATCGAAAGCTCGGCCTCGGCGCGGGCTGTACGCGCTTGCAGCTCCGCTTGCTTTACGGCCAGCGCCTCGGCGAACTTCGCCGAATAATTCGCGATAAGCGAACCGTCATGGACGGCGAACGGTGTGCGCGCGCTCATTGGACCTTCCCTCGCGGGAACACTAGGCGCCAAGCGCTAATGCGTCGTTAAGCAAGCGCGTGGTAAACGAACGGTTAACCCGAGCTGGCCCTGTTCGCCTGCGGCTTTTGAGCTTCTCCCTCGTGCGCAGCGAGATCTTCCAGTTTGGCGTCCGCCGCATCTGACTTACCCGCCTTTATTTCCGTCGGCTTCGGCAGGTAGGCGAGCGCTGTGTCGCCGGTCTCCAGCTTTAACGGCTGTTCCTGCGATGCGAAAATCAGCGCGCCTTTCCGCTGCACAAGGATGATATCGTGCTCTTTGCCAATATCCTTAAGATACTTCTCCGGCGGATACTCATCGGACAGCCGCGTGCGCAGGTAAATCCACCCAGCGTAATGACGGCGCAGAAGCTCGTCGAGCGGCGCCCCTGAATGAAGGAAAGTGCGCCCCTGCAAGGTGAAGGAAAGCGCGCGCCTGTCCTCTTCGTCCTTGCCGCGGGCGTTGACTTGATAGATCGCGGCGCGCCCCAACTCCGGCGCAAGATCCGTGCACACCAGCGCGTTGTGCGCCTCGTTGCCGGACAGAGCCAGCAGATAGCCGAAGCGGTTGAGGTCGAGATGATGCTCGGTCACTTCCGAAAGGATTTCGCCGTAGTAAGTATCGACATCGGCGAGGCGCGCCGGTTTGAGGCGCCGCCAGCTCGCGTCCGCGACAAGCACCGGCACCTTCATCTCTTTGAGTTTGGCCGCAAGTTCCACCGACCACGGACTCGCGCCGACAATAAGCACCCCCGGCCGCTCGCGGGAGGCAAGCCCAAGCGCCTTGGCGAGCGGACCGATGGTGAAGCCGTGCAGAATGACCGTGGTGAAGACCATGGCGAAGGCGAGGGGTATGAGCCGCGCGCCGTCCGGATAGCCGGCGGCGACGAGCGACGCGCCGAAGAAGCTCGACACGGCGACGGCGACGACGCCGCGCGGCGCCACCCAGCCCACCAGCAACCTTTCCTGCCAGGTGAGACCGGCGCCGATGGTCGACACAAATACCGTTATCGGGCGCACGACAAAAAGCATCGCCAGAATGAAAGCCAGCGCGCGAAAATCGAGCGACGCCATGGTTGCAAGACTGAGGTTGGCCGTCAGGATGATGAATACGCCGGACACCATCAGCACAGCGATATTCTCTTTGAACAACCGTAATTCAGCGATGGACGACACGCGCGAGTTTGCGAGCGTTACGCCCATAGCCGTAACTGCGAGAAGCCCCGCCTCCTCCTGGAGAAAATTCGCCGTCTCGAAACAGACGAGAACGAGAACAAGCAAGACAGGCGGTTTCAGATATTCCGGTATCCACCCTCTGCGAAATGACATGGCGGCGAAACTGCCCAACCCGACGCCAAGACAAGTCGCCAGCAACGACGCAAGCGCAAGCGATCCGAGCAAATCTGCGGGACTGGCGTCGGCGGGCCCGTGGCCGTCAATAACGATGACCCCGTATACAAGGACAGCGAGCAACGCGCCGAGCGGGTCGTTAACGATTCCTTCCCATTTTAACAGCGTCGCGGGCCGTTGACTGAGTTTAGATTGGCGCAGCAAGGGCACGATCACCGTCGGACCCGTCACCACCATGATCCCCGCAAAAAGAATTGCGATCGGCCACGACATGCCCGCGAGATAGTATCCGGCCAGTGAGCCCAGCCCCCATGCTATCGGAACGCCCGGTATGACCAGCCGGCCGACGCCTTTCGTCAGCCCGCGAAGCTCTCCGAAATTCAGCGAAAGCCCGCCCTCGAACAGAATGACGGCGACGGCGACAGCGATAATCGGGCGGTAGAAGTCGCCAAGGAGTATCTGCATCCGGGGCAGGCCGGACGCATCAGCGCCGGCTGGGATGAGAAGATCAAAGGCGGGCCCCGCGGCAAGCCCCGCTATCGCCATCACCACGATGGCGGGCAGGTTGAAGCGCCAAGCGATCCATTGCGCGCCGACGCCAAGCACGCCGATCAGCGCGATGATTAAAACGAGATGTTCCATGAGGTCGACCTTAGTTCGTCATTGAACGCTCTGTCGACTGGCGCAGGCTCGCCGGTAAAACGCCTACCTGTTTTTGAACGCCGGTTTGCGCTTCTCGATGAAGGCGGCCATGCCCTCTTTCTGATCTTCCAGGCCAAAGACGGAATGGAACACCCGGCGTTCGAACCGCACCCCTTCCGAAAGCGTCGTCTCATAGGCGCGATTCACCGACTCTTTCGTCAGCATGACGATAGGACGCGAGAACGATGCAATCTGCTTGGCGATCTTCAGCGCCTCGGCGTGAAGTTCGCCTTTGGGGACAATGCGGCTGACTAGTCCGCAACGCTCCGCCTCTTCCGCGTCCATCATCCGCCCTGTCAGGCACATTTCCATCGTCTTTGACTTGCCGATAAAGCGCGCAAGACGCTGCGTGCCGCCGGCGCCCGGCATGGCGCCGATGGTGATCTCGGGCTGGCCGAACTTGGCGTTGTCGGCGGCGATGATGAAGTCGCACATCATGGCGAGTTCGCATCCTCCGCCGAGAGCATAGCCGGAAACGGCGGCGATTACCGGCTTGCGGCAGCGCGTCGCCTCTTCCCAGTTGCGGGTGATGAACTCTTCCTTGAAGACGTCCATATACGTCTTCTCCGCCATTTCCTTGATATCGGCGCCGGCGGCGAAGGCTTTTTCCGAGCCGGTGATAACGATGCAGCCGACTCCATCATCCGCCTCAAACTTTTTCAGCGCATCGGTGACGTCATTCATGAGCTGATCGGAAAAAGCGTTCAGAGCCTGCGGCCTGTTCAAGGTCAGGATGCCGACGCCATCGTCAATTTCGGTCAGGATCGTCTCGTAAGCCATGCGCTCCCTTTCGATCTATCAATAGCCGATCAATTTCAAGACTTCCTGGCGCGCCTTATCGTCTTCGCGGAAGACGCCCATCATGCGGCTGGTCTTCATGATTACGCCGGGCGTTTCAACGCCGCGGCAGGTCATGCAGGCGTGCGTCGCCTCGATGACGACGCAAACTCCGACCGGCTCAAGCACCTTCTGGATGCAATCGGCGATTTCCGCCGTCAATCGTTCCTGCACCTGCAGCCGCTTTGCGAAGGCGTGCACGACCCGCGCGAGTTTCGAAATGCCGACGACCTTATCTTTCGGCAAATATGCGACATGCGCCTTGCCGAGAATTGGCGCCATATGATGCTCGCAATGGGAGTGAAACGGGATATCCTTCAACAGGATAATCTCGTCGTAGCCCCCGACCTGCTCGAACGTGCGCGTCAGGTAGGTTTCAGGACACTCCTCGTAGCCGCGGAAATATTCGAGAAAAGCGTCGACCACGCGCTGAGGAGTATCGATCAATCCTTCACGCTGCGGGTCATCGCCTACCCAGCGCAGAAGCTCGCGTACCGCGTCCATAGCGCGTTTGCGATCTGCCTCAGTGCGCTCGATCGGATGTCCCATTATGCCTTCCTACCGTTTCGACACCGACGGCACGTCGCGTTGCGACGGACCCGTATAATTCGACAGCGGGCGCACCAGCTTGTTAGCGCTGAGCTGTTCGATGACATGCGCCGTCCAGCCGGTAATCCGACTCACAACGAAGATCGGCGTAAACATCGGAATCTCAAATCCCATCAGATAGTAAGCCGGGCCGGCCGGGAAATCGAGGTTCGGATAAATGCCTTTCTCAGCGACCATAGTCTCATCGAGAATCCGCGAGATCATCCAGTATTTCTTGGCTTCTTCGCTGCCGATTACGTCGACCATTTTCTTGTAGGCGTCAGTCATGGTCGGCACACGGCTATCGCCGGACCGGTAAACCCGGTGGCCGAACCCCATGATTTTTTTCTTTGTGGCCAGCGCATCAAGCATCCAATCGCGAGCAACATCAGGCGAGGAAACCTCTTTCAACATATGCATGACGGCTTCATTGGCGCCCCCGTGCAGCGGACCTTTGAGCGAGCCGATGGCGCCGGTCACAGCCGAGTAAATGTCCGACAGGGACGACGCAATGACGCGCGCAGTAAAGGTTGAAGCGTTAAAAGAATGCTCCGCATACAACGTCATCGAAATGTCAAAACATTTGACGACTTCCGGCTTCGGCACTTCGCCGAAGCACATGTGAAAGAAATTCTCCGAAAAGGCCAGGTCTTTGCTCGGCTTGATCGGAGCCTTGCCGTTGCGCAAACGAAAATCGGCGGCGACGATCTCCGGTATTTTTGCAAACATGCGAATCGATTTGGCGTAAAGCGCTTCCGGCGAAGAATCGTTCGCCGTATCGTCTTCCTGACCAAGGAAGGAAACAGCGGTTCGCAACGTGTCCATCGGGTGCGCGTTCCTGTTGAAGCGCTCCATCACTCCGAGAACATCGTCGGAAAGCCCGCGTTCTTTCTTTTCTGCGGCATTGAACGCGTCAAGCTGGCTCTGAGTCGGCAGCTCGCCGTTCCAGATCAGATAGGCGACTTCTTCGAACCTGCATTCCGTCGCGAGATCCTGCACCTTGTAACCGCGATAGGTAAGCGAGTTGATCTCCGGCATAACCTTGGAGACGGCCGTATCGTCAGCGACGACGCCTGCGAGCCCGTATTTTACTTCCGTATCCGCCATTATTCTTCCTTCCCGAAACGGCTAGTTTGTAGGCGTATCGCCGACCTGAAAGTTATAGATCGACTGATCGAACTTGTTGTAGTCGTGATAACGCAGGAGATCGTAGAGATCGCGCCTGTGCTGCATCTGGTCGAGGATGCCGTTCTGGTCGCCATCCTTCAAAATCGCGTCCAGCCCGCGGTCTGCGGCGCCCATTGCAAGCCTCAGGGTCGTCACCGGATAAATCACGACATTGAAACCGAGATTTTCGAGCTCTTTCTTGTTGAGCAGCCGCGACTTGCCGAACTCGGTCATGTTGGCGAGGATCGGGACCTTGATCGCCTTGCGGACAGCCTCGAACTCTTTCTCGTTCGCCATCGCTTCGGGAAAAATCATGTCGGCCCCGGCGTCCACATAGGCTTTCATGCGATCGATCGACTGATCGAGCCCTTCGACGGCGCGCGCGTCAGACCGCGCGATGAGGACGAAATTTGAATCCCGTTTGGCGTCAGACGCGGCCCGCACTCGCTGGATCATAAGATCAGTCGAAACAATCTCTTTGCCGTCAAGGTGACCGCACCGCTTCGGCATCACCTGGTCTTCAATATGACACCCCGAAAGCCCCATCTCTTCCATGGTGCGCACGGTGCGCGCAGCCGCCATCGGTTCGCCGAAACCGGTGTCTATATCGATGAAGGCCGGAAGATCGGTCACACGGGCGATCTGATGTCCGCGTTCAGCAAACTCCGTCATCGTCGCAATGCCGATGTCCGGCAAACAAAGATCCGCCGCCATCACTGCGCCCGAAATGTAGACGCCGTCGAACCCCTTCTGCTCGATAAGCTGCGCGCAGAGCGGATTGAAGGCGCCAGGAAATTGCAAAAGCTTTCCCGACGCAAGGCCCTTACGGAAATCGGCGCGTTTCTCAGCAGCGTGTTTCTTGGTGAAAAGCATTATTCCTCAACCTTCGATGTGGTTTTCGACAACCACGCGGCAACCTGAGCCCGCGCAGCGCTCATGTCGTGGCCAGTGCGTTCGTCAACAAGGGTCGATGAGCCATGTACGCCGTTTTCGACGATATGGACCTCTACATTCTTCGCAGCCAGCAGTGACGAGAGCGCTTCTGCCTGCCCTTCTTCCTTTTTCGGCCAGACTGCGAGGCCGGGGGCGACCAGGTTCGGCAGACCCGCCTTTGCGCCGCAGTTGTCGAGCTTGCCGCCCGTGGCGGTCGACATGGCGACAACCCCTTCGATCTTATCGGGATGAGCCGCCGCAGCGCGCCAGACAAGCGAAGCCGAATAGCTTGAGCCCCAGACGATCAGCGGCGCGCCCTGAGCAGCCTCATGAGCATAAGCGATCCCCGCCTCGACATCTGGATACGCGTCGCAATATCCGTCCGGGCCGGATGCTTCAGCCGCCGTCCGGTTGTCGCCGCCGAAATGTCCGTCTCCGGAGCGCTGGTCCCAAGCGATAACGCGGTAGCCGAGGCCGTTAAGCCAGCCCGTTATCGGGCCGTATTCACCGCGGCCGTTAGAGCCCGCCTGATGAAACAGAGAAATCACCGGCGCGCTGGCAGAAAGCTCCGCATAATAGGTTTCACCATAGACCGTGACGCCATCGACGGCTTGCGTGGTTATAGTTTCGGCCTGCGCGCAAGCGCTAAAACCGAACGCGGCGCCAAGCAGGGAAGCAGCGAACTTCATCCTCGTGTCTCCTGTTTCATAGCGCCATCGCACGCGCACCATGCGCCGTGTTCAAATCACGATATGCGGAGGTTAGTCGGCGGCGCCGTCAAAATCGCCGTCACCTCCCCAAGTTTCGATCTCTCCCTTGCGCGTCCCAATCGCTCCGAAGGCCGCAAGCGCGCCAAACGCGGCGCCAGTGAAGAGCCCGATCCAGATGTCCTTGAGCACGGCGCCGACAAGAATTCCGACGCTAGCGCCAATTGTAATTCCCAACCTGTAACGCGGCGCATGCTTCAAATATTTGCTCGGTTTGAAATCGCTCATTCCGAACCGCTGTCGTTGCTGCGATCGCTCTCGCGCCGCCCTGCGCGCGTCGCCGCGGAAATAGCTATGCCGATAACGACCCCGACGCTAATCCCCATCGCCGGCTGATCGATTGCAGCGCCAATGCCGACGCCGATTGCAATGCCAAGAGCGATGCCGAGCGCAAGGTTCATCAGATGTCCTCCGTTTAGAAGATCCCTTTCGCAGGATTTTCCTTGAGATAACCGGACGGCGCGACGGGGTTGAGCGCCAACACTTCCGCAGGAGACAGTTTCGGCAAACGCTGCACCAGGTCGAGGAAGCGCTCGGCTTCCGCCTTGGCGAGAATATCGTCCGTCAACGTCCGGAACTTCTTGATATACTCCGCGCGCCCGAAGGGGCGTGCGCCGAACGGGTGGGCGTTGGCGATGCCGAGCTCGTCGATAATCGTCGAGCCGTCTTCCATGGTGATGACGACTTTCGCGCCGAAGGCTTTCTCTTTAGGATCGTGGCTGTGGTAGCGCCGCGTCCATTCCGGGTCTTCGATGGTCGAAATCTTGTGCCAGAGACGCACCGTATCGGGACGTTGGGCGCGTTCTGGCGCGTAGGATTTCACATGATGCCATTCGCCGTCCTGTAACGCGACGGCGAAGATATACATGATCGAATGGTCGAGCGTCTCCCGGCTCGACTTCGGATCCATCTTCTGCGGGTCGCCTGAACCGGTGCCGATGACGTAGTGAGTGTGATGCGAGGTGTGCAGGACGATCGACTTCACTTTGTCGAAATCGCTGACCTTCTTGCCCATGCGGAAGGCGAGATCGATCAGCGCCTGCGACTGGTATTCGGCCGAATGTTCTTTTGTGTAGGTCTCAAGGATGGCGCGCTTCGCCTCGCCCTTGCCCGGCAGCGGCACATTATATGTCGGTTCATACGGGCTCTCACCTTTGTCGCGCGCGGTGCGGCCATTGAGAATGAACGAGATAACCGAGTCTTCGCCTTCATAGATCGGGCTCGGCGCGCCCTCGCCGCGCATGCAGCGGTCGACCGCCTCGATGGCGAGCTTGCCGGCGTAGGCCGGCGCGAACGCTTTCCAGCTTGAAATCTCGCCCTTGCGCGACTGCCGTGTGGTCACAGTCGTATGCAGGCCTTGCTGCACGGCCTGATAAATAATCTCCGTATCGAGACCAAGCAACGCGCCGACGCCGGCAGACGCAGACGGGCCGATATGAGCGATATGGTCGATCTTGTGCTCATGCAGGCAAATCGCCTTCACTAGATTGACCTGAATCTCATAGCCTGTCGCGATGCCGCGGATCAGGGCCTCGCCGTCCTTTCCGCATTGCTGGGCGACGGCGAGGATTGGCGGAATGTTGTCGCCGGGGTGGGAATAATCAGCGGCGAGAAACGTGTCGTGAAAGTCGAGTTCGCGGACCGCAGTCCCGTTCGCCCACGCAGCCCATTCGGCACACACCGTCTCCCCAGCTGGCGCGCCGAATAACGTGGCCCCGCCCTTTCTTGGATGCGCATAGGCCATCGCCCGAGCCGACTTGATCGGCGAACGATTAAGCGAAGCAATAGCGACGGAGGCGTTGTCGATGATGCGGTTGATGATCATTTCGGTCGTCTCGGCGTCGACCGCGACCTTGTCGGCGGCGACCGCGGCGATCTTCCAGGCGAGCTGGTCCTCGCGCTTCAGATTGTCCTTGGAGCGATGCGCGCGGACGGCGTGCGAGATCATGAAATTTCCCTTTTGGCTTAAGCGGTTGGCGCAGCGTAGGCGCGCCAGAAAGCTGGGCTATACGTGCCTCACCTGCGACACTCTGTCAAAGCTTGGAGCCTGTGGAAAACGGCGGCGTAACGCCTCAGGAAAACTTTTTCTTGACAAGATCTGGCGCACGAATGCAGCGGGCGCGCCATTGCTATTCCCTAGAAAAACAGCAGCTTGATCGCCATTGCTGCGAGCGCCAGAAACAGCGCCCGCTTGATCAAGGGCGCCCCTTCGCGGACGGTCGAATGCGCGCCCATCCAGCCGCCCACCGCATTGCCGACCGCCAGCGCCGCGCCCGCCTGCCAGGCGATGGGAACCTTCGCCGCAAAAACGGCGAGCGCGACAACGGAGAAGATCAGCGCGATAAACACTTTGTGCATGTTGACCCGAACAAGATCGAGACCCATGACCCGGTAGAGAATCGGCATCATCAGAAAGCCGACGCCAATCTGGATGAAGCCGCCCCAGAACCCCGCGCCGACAAAAAGCGCATGGCCGAGGACAAGGTTTTTAGCTTTCGCCGATGCATCGGGCTCGGGTCGCGTCTTGTCTCGGCCAGTCGCCATCAGGATCATCACGGCGATCATCGTGAAAGCGACGGTGCGATCGAACCATTCGCCATCGAGATCAACTCCGATCATTGCGCCGGCGAACGCGCCAAGCGAGGCGGCGACCGAAAGTGTCGCGCTAAGCCGAAAGTCTGAGAACCCGAGTTTGCGGAACGAGCTTACCGCCGTCACGTTTTGCGCGATGATGGCGATGCGGTTGGTGCCGTTGGCCACGGGTCCGGGAAGCCCGAGGAACACCATAATCGGCACAGTCAGCAATGATCCGCCGCCGGCGACAACGTTGATCCATCCGGAAGCGACGCCGGCTACGGCGAGAAGAGCGAGTTCCCAGAGTTGCATTCCCGCTCCCTTCGCGACCGCACGGCTTTAGCGGCTTGATCATCGCCCGACAAGCTGCCGATAAGGTCTAATAAAGCGGTGCTCAAGCGAGGGATCCGGCGGGAGACAAAACGCGCGAGCGCCGAACCATCCGATGCGGTTCTTTTGAACCCAGTCGTAGATCAGATCGCCGATGAAGGAGGGAATGATCCGCCCTGCCCGCCCTAGCCAACGCCGTGGCAAGGAAAGGGTTTCGGCAGCCGCGAGAACTCCCTTCCACTTTATATGAGCTTTACCATCAGCCAGCACCATGAATGTATCGAAACGTTCCGCATCCAGACCGTAATGCGCGTAAATAGCCTGGGCCAACGGATGCTGGATCGCGCAAAAGCGCGTCTCGCCTTTCGGGTCTCGCACCAGCATCCACTGCACGCCTGACGAACACAGCACGCACATACTGTCGAAAATGACAAGCGGCCGGGCGTCATCGAAAAGCGGCACGGCCGGATCCTCACGGTAGCTGTGTCGGAGGCGATCCTTCATATTCCGAACCTCGCCTTAGGCTTATCCTCTCAATGTCGCCGCCAGCGCGACAAGATAAGAGAACTCCATCAGGATCGTTAAAGGCGCGCGCACGCCGAGATACCAATCCGGCGCGCCCGAGCCGCGACGGGTGGCGCGAAGATCGTCAAGAAGCAGAACCGGCAATGCAATCAGGATAAAGGCGAACTTGAACCTTACGTCGCTCGGAACGAAAATTGGCATCGCAGCGATCAGCGGCAATGCGCCGCCGACAAGACTCATAAATGTCGGACCGTTCGGTTTCATCACGGCGACGCCCCATCTGACGCCGCCGAAGAAGACTATTAGCGCGCCGCCATAGACCGTCATGAAGCCGCGCGCCGCCGCGCCGTAGATATCCGGGCTGACAACGATCAGCAGCGCTGCGATGATAAGAGGCAACGCGCCGAGGTAGGTGAGCACGGCAGCCGATTGCGGCAGGCCGCGCAGCGGCGTCGGCGCCTCTGCCTGGTTTGGGATTTCTTGAAGGACAGGGTTGGCATAAGCGGTCCGCATAATCGCCTCCTTGAGCGTTTCGTTTCAGGATGACGCTTTACTCAACTTCGACAGTTTTAACTCGTCCAGCCGGAAGGCTCCCCCAGCGTTAAGATTTCTTCTTGAGAAAGGGCGCGAGCAACTCAACCGCTTTTGAGCCCATTCGAATAAGCGGCAACAACGTCGCTTTTGGAACGACGCTCATCTGCTCGTACCAGCCATTCAAAGTGTCGACCAATTCCTGAAGCTCCGCGAGGCGCCGTACGGCCGAAGGGTTCACATGCGGATCGCGCTGCGCCTCGATAAGGCAGTCGCGCAGCACCATCACAGTCGGATCGATTTCGCGCGCCTTCCTCATGGCGACGATCTTCGTCGCCATTTCCCATACATCGCCTTCCGCTTCGAAATGGTCGCGCCTGTCCCCCAGGATCGGTTTTCGGCGCACCAGATCCCAGCCAAGAAGGTCTTTCAGCGAGTTTGACACATTGGACCGCGCGAGATTGAGCGCTTCAGCTATATCTTCCGCCGTGAGCGGACGATCGCTGACAAGGAGCAGAGCGTGAATTTGCGCGACGGAGCGGTTGACGCCCCAACGCCTCC
>JAVJPA010000039.1:0-3222 GCA_040216495.1 Amphiplicatus sp.
CGTGTGCTCTTCCGATCTCCACATCACCGGCTTGGAGCCGCGATAGAGCAATCCCTTGTCGACGAACTTCAAGAGCTCCGCGACGATCGACGCCTCGGCGCCGAACGCCATCGTCAGGTACGGGTCCTCCCAGTCGCCGACGACGCCGTAGCGCTTGAACTCCTCGCGCTGGATGTCGATCCACTTCTCGGCGTAGTCGCGGCAGGCCTTGCGGAACTCCGCGGTCGGAACATCGCGCTTGGCCTTGCCGCGGGCGCGGAACTCCTCCTCCACCTTCCACTCGATGGGGAGGCCGTGACAGTCCCAGCCGGGGACGTAGTTGGAATCGAAGCCCATCATCTGCCGCGAGCGGACGACGAGGTCTTTCAGAATCTTGTTGAAGGCGTGGCCCATATGGAGATGGCCGTTGGCGTAGGGCGGGCCGTCATGGAGGACGTATTTCGCCCGGTCCTTCGCGCTCTCGCGCAGGCGCTCATAGAGCCCCATCGCCGCCCAGCGCTTCAGGTACTCGGGCTCGGCCTTCGGCAGGCCGGCGCGCATCGGGAAATCGGTCGCGGGCAGGAACAGCGTGTCTTTATAATCGCGCGCGCCGTCGGCTGGCTTGGCGGCGTCTTTCGATGCATCGGGCATCGTTCATCTCTTCTGTTCGGATTACTGGGATTCAGACGGCAAAAACCCGGTCCCGCCGTCCGCTGTCAAGCAGCGCGGCGAGCCGGGCGTATAATTCGAATGGCGGTCTGAGCCGCTTGGAAGCGCATGACGGCGGTCTTAGCAGGCGCTGCGGGCGCCGTCACGCAGCTTGTAGGGCGCTAAACCAGTTCGAGGAACCTGACGCCTTCAAGGTCCGCCTCGCAGATCATGGTCTTGCGGACTTCGATCCCCCGGCGATCGTTGGCGATGAAGTCGGCGGTGAAGCGCACGGCCGCGCCGTCGTCGATCGGGGTGATCTGCTGGGGCTTGGCCGGCAGGGCGACGAAGAGACCGCCCTGATCCGCCGCCGCGCGGGTCTCGGCTTTGCAGTCATTGTAGGCCGCGCCGTAATTGTAGGAGACGTTCGGGCCGGCGCCGTCGAGGCCGTAATCGTCGCCGTAAGGCTGGCCCTGACTGGCGTAGCCGCTGTCGTCACGGCGGTAATAATAGTCGTCCGCCGGGCCTGAACTGTAGCGGGGCGGGGCTGAATATCGCGACGGCGCGGGATAACGCGCGCCATAGTAGCGGTCGTCGTATCGATCCCGGTCGCTGGCCGCGTCGATCAGGATCGCGCCGCCGATGATGGCCGCTGCGATGACCGCAGCCTCGCCGCCGGAAAGCCCGCCGCGGTGATGGCCATGATGGCCGTAATAATAATGCCGGCGCGGCTTGTAGTGGCCGTGGCCCCAGCCATGATGCCCGTGATAGCCGTGGCCGCGCCCGTGATGGCGCCCGCCCGCTTCCGCCGGCAGGGCAGCGCCGAGCGCCAGCGCCGCCGCAGCGGCGCCCAAGGATAATTTCTTCAACGAGATCGCGCCCATGGCGTACGCCTCCACACTGGCGGGGAACTCGCCCGCCTTACGGGGTGCAATGTCGGAATCCATTGTGACGGCTTTAGGGCGCCGCCGGCCCTTGAGGGACCCGCCGGCTCAACTCGCCGTGAAGAGCGTTAAACGCGACCGCCCGCCTCCTTTTTGGCGCAAATGCCCGTACACTCGTCCTGGCGTGAATCAGGGGATTTATGACAGGCAGGATGATGATCGGCCTTTTCGGCGCGTTGGCGCTTGCGGGCTGCGCGACGAAAATGAGCGAGGAGGACTGCGCTTTCGCCGACTGGGCGGCGATCGGCGACGCCGACGGACAGGCCGGAGCCGCGCGCGAGGCGTTCGGCCGACGCGCCGAGCGCTGCGCGGCGTTCGGCGTCACGGCGAACTACGACGCCTACTTCGCCGGGCGCGAACGCGGCCTTCAGGCTTATTGCACGCCGGGATCCGGCTATGAGGCGGGCCGCAGCGGACAGGAGTATCGCGGCGTCTGCCCCGCCGACATCGAGGCCGGCTTTCTGGAAGAATACCAGATCGGCAGGCAGCTTTACGCGCTGGAGCAGGCGCACCGGTCGGCCGTTTCCGCCTACGATTACGCGATCAGCTCCATCGATTCGAGCCGCGACTCCATCCAGCGCGCGCGCAAGAAACTGCGCGACAGCGGGCTTTCCGAGGAAGAGCGCGAAAAGCTCCGCAGGCGGATCGAGAGCGAACGCCGCGACATCGAACGGACGGAGCGCGAATTGCCGTATCTCGCCAGCAAAATCGACGAAGCCTCGGGACGGCTTGAGGATTACCGCGCGTATTTGAGGCGAAGACGTTAAGGGCCAATCTCCAAGAGCGCCTGACGATAACCGTCACCTTGCGTCCGCCGCCTTCGCGAGCCAGACGGCTGCGCCGCCGCATTCGGGATCGTCCTCGACATGCTCGACGAGCGAGAATCCGTGGGCTTTTAGCAGGGCTTCGTACTCCGCCGTATCGAGGCTCGCATGGTAAAGCGGCTCGCCCCGCCAGCGCCCTATCGATTCGCCCCGCTCCGATCCGCTGGTGAACATCAGCGCGGCGCCGGGGGCCGCGTGCGCCGCGAATATTGAAAACATCCGCTCCTGATCGTCCGCCGGGAGATGGAAAAGGCTGTGCCACGCCAGAATGGCCCCGAACCGGACGCCGAGCTCCAGACGGCGCATGTCCGCGACGATCCAGGTTTCGTTGGGAAAGCGTTCCTTGCAAAGCGCGATCAGCGCCGCCGCCCCGTCGACGCCGGTCACTTTATGGCCGAGAGCGATGAGATCGCGCGCGATCGGCTCACCGGACCCGCATCCGAGATCCAGAACGTTCGCGCCGGGCCCCGCTGCTGCCGAAAACCGCTCGACCCAACGCCGCTCGCCTTCGGGGCGGGCGCGCCCGCGATCCTCGTCCCACGCGCGCGCGCGCCTTTCGTACAATTCGATGATGCGCTTGTCCGCCGTCGTCATGAGCGCAGCTTACAAGAAAATAGGAGCGGCGGCGACGTCCGGCCTTAACGCCTGAGAACCCGGCGCGCTTCGTCGCTGTCTTTAGCGATCTGCGCTTTCAGCGCGTCGAGCCCGTCGAACTTTTTCTCGTCGCGCAGGAATTCCACAAAGGCGACGTCGAGAGTCTTGCCGTAGAGATCACCGGAGAAATCGAAGAGATAGGTTTCAAGCAGCGGCGCCGATTCGCCGACGGT
>JAVJPA010000040.1:0-3936 GCA_040216495.1 Amphiplicatus sp.
GCGATGCTCGGGCGGAAATATCCTTGTCTGGCCGATCAGCATGCCGGCGTAGCCGCCCATGCCCGCCTCGCCGAAATGCAGCCATTGCAGAAATTGTCCGTAGTCGGAGTCTGTCGGCCGCCGCGAGAGGCGCCCTTCGGCGTATTTCTCCGAGAGGTAATGAATGATCGCTGTCGATTCGATGATGCGTTCGTCGCCGTCGAAAAAAACCGGGAGCTTGCCGACCGGATTGATCGCGCGCCATTCGGGCGTGCGGAAATAGGCCCGGTCCATCGGCTGCGCGACGAGCTCATAATCGAGCCCCAGCTCCTCAAGCGCCCAGACGACGCGGATCGAGCGGGTGAGCGGCGTATGGTAAATCTTGAGGGTCATTGTGCGTCTCCGGTCATGGGGGTCGACGCGCACGCTGGCGCCGGCGCGGCGCTGAGGCAATGACCTCGCGCATAAACGGCGGCGAGCGCCCCATTGTCGCCCCATTGAGCCTTACAAAATATCAAGGAAAGCGTGGTCTCGTCGCCGCGTAAAGCGGATCGCGGGAGAGGCGGCCGCAACAGCGGGAGAGACGCCCTGACCGAGAACCCCGCAGAAAACCCGGTCCGGCGGGTCGCATCCTGTCCTCATTGCTCGCAAAAGCTCGGCGTGCCGGCGGATCGCGGCGCGCTGAAGGTGACGTGCCCCGCCTGCAAGCAGAGCTTCGAATGGCGGCCCGACGCGGACGAGCCGCTTAAAGCGATCGTTGAAGCGGCCCCCGAGAGCGCTCGGCCCGCCGAAGCGCTAGGGAGAAAGAAGCGCCGCCCTGCTGCCGGCCTTTTTCTTATCCTCGCCTGCTGCGCATTCTTGATGTGGATGATGGCGCTCGATCCGCTTGAGGGCGAACTGCCCGCATGGCTTGAGCTTCCGATCATCCCGCTCGGCTTTGCGTTTCTGTTTCTCTTCTATCGCGGCTTCCGCCTGCTTACCGGCGCCGGCGTTCTGGTCTCGATCCTCGCCACAGTGTTTCTCCCCAACATCCCGATCTATGCGGGCGAAAAGCTGCGCCCATACGCGCAGGAGGCATGGCCCGGCATCGTCGCGGGCCTCTCCGGCGGATTCGAGTTGGGCGGTTCAGACGGAAACGACAGCGCAGGCTCTCCCTTCAAGGGCCTCAATGCCCGCAACACGTCCGCGGCGGATCTTGACGCCCTGATCGAGGAATGGTGATGCGCATCATCCTGGTGCTGATAATGCTGCTCGCCGCCGGTCAGGCCGCCGCCGCCCGAAAGACGATCAGCAAGAGTTACGAAGCCACATGGCATCCGCCCGAGCAGCATGACGTCGAAGCCTTCCAGTATACCGGCGCGATGCGTTTCGATGGAAAGTTCAAGATCTGGTATCTGCTCGGCGAGCCGGTGGTGAATTGCACCGCGCGCTGGAACAATCCCGAACAGGGGACAACGGCCGTCCCCGTCGGCGACCGGCGCGTGCTCGAGGCGCCGCAGAAAGGCGAGGTCGAGGTTTACAATCTCGTGCTCGCCGCCACCGCGTCCGATCCGCGCGGCGGCAAGTATGGCGCCGGCTCCGGCCGCCAGCTCGCCGTGCTCTGCGACGCGGGCGTCGTCGCGCAATCCGGGCGGAACGGGTTCAACGTCGCCGGAAGTCCCGACTGGGATAAATTCATCTGCGCGCTGCCAGGTTTAAGCACAGGCCGCATCTATACGCAGGGCGATCTTTGCGAACAGATGCGCGGGGAATGGCTCGACGCCGCAAACGCAAAGGCGATCGCCGCCGAGGGGATCGACCACAAAACGATGACGTTCAACGTTATCAGCGCCGAAGTCAGCGGCGCCGCAGTCCTCAAGCGCGTCGAGAAACGCGCGTGGCGCGAGAAATCCGCCGCATTCAAGCGCCAGCGCACCGCCGCGCTGCTAGACCGCATCGCCTCGCGCTCCAGCGGCTTCGAAGCGGCCAACCGACAGATCAGCCTGCTGAACAGCCTGCCGTATCTGCCCGAAACGCCGTCGTCGGAAGAGCTTGACGCTTACGAGGTCGCGTATCAAAGCGCCCTCGCCAGACTCGAAAGCGATGAGAGCCACGCCGATGAGTGGCGCGAGAAAGAGCGCGCGCTCGTTCGCGAGCAGCTTGAAAAAGTGCGCGCCGCCGAGAAACGCGTCGCAGCCGAGGAACGCGCTGTCGCCGATTACCGGCGAGATCTTGAGAAGCGGTTGGAGGATCTCGAACGACAGGGGCTGTACGGCGCGCTTGGCGTCGCGCTCGCGCAGGACGACGCGACCGGCCTCTGGGGCTACCGCTTCGGCGATGAGAAAAAGTGGCTGATCGAACCGAAGTTTCTATGGGCGGAAAAATTTAACGAGGACGGCCTCGCCGAGGTGACGATCAAGGATGAATTCATCCGCAACGAAACGGTGACGTTCACCCGGCGCACATGCGGCCGCGACTCGACAGTGACCGAACAAATCGAAATTCGGAAGAAAGAAAGCGGCACGATCAACTACAAGGGCGCCTTTGTCGAAGGGCCGACGACATCCGAGTACAAGCAGGGCGGCAGCGTTCCGGGAATCGTCCTGTGCCGCAATTGACGCGCAAAGGCGATCGCCGCCGCGCTCATCCAGAAAGGTTTATGATGCGTACACGCATTCTTCGCGCCGCAATGATGGTCATGCCGCTTGTCTTCTCTCAGGCCGCTTCCGCGCAGCCGGGTTTCGACACGATCGAAAGCGTCGAACTTCGCGCCTGCGCCGAGAACGGAGCCTGGGTGCGCGACGCCGCTGTCTTCACCTATTTCAAGGATGGATACTACGACCTGGACAAGCATTTCCGCGCTTTTTCCGGCACGGCGGAAAGCCGGGTTGGCGCCGCGGCGGCGACGGCTGACGACGAAGCCCGCGCCGAGAGCTTCGCCTTCCTGCACGCGCAGGTCGCGGGTCTCATCCCGCGTCTCGGACGGCTGCTTCCGCGCGTGGAGCGCTCGCTCGATCTCGCTCCGATGGCGGAGCAACTTCGCAAAGGCGAAATCCGAAATCCGCGCGGCGATCACCACACGGAATATCTTCGCGTCGCTTTCGCCCGCGAAATGCTGAAGGCGCCGGCGCGCGCCGCGAAAAACCCCGGCGCTACCCTCGCCGATTTTCTCGACAGTTTCGCCGCCGTGGAGAATCAGCTCCTCGCCCTGAAGAACGGCGGGGAAGAAGACGCCGAAGCGTTGCGCCGCAATATTCGGAGCCTGGGCGCCAGCTATCGCGACGGCTTCCGACCTATCGCCAAGCACGCGATCTTCGCGCCTTACGCGAACAGCCTTCAAGGACGCCTCGCCTTCGGCGTCAAGCAAATCTGCGAGGCGAGGGCCATGTGCGCGGACGCCGCTGCGAACGAGGCTCTCTGCGGCGGAGGCGCGGGCGAAGACGGGAACGGCGTCCATGACTGAAAAGGATCAGACGGACGATAATGACTATACGCCGCTCGAATATCTGGCGGTCCTGCCGATCGACTTTTCAATGAATCCGCCGGAAGACGTGAACGTCGAATCGGTGTGCATCGCGCTCTCCGCCCATCCGGATGTGTTCGTTCGCCGCAATGCAATCCTCGGTTTCGGCCATCTCGCGCGCGTGACGCGCAAACTCGATGAGGCGCTGGTCAAGCCCATCATCGAAGCGGCGTTGCATGACAAGGAGCCCTCCGTACGCGGAAATGCTGACGACGCGATGGATGACATCGAACATTTTCTCGGATGGAAATTCAAGCGCGCGAACCTGCCCGCCATGCCGCCGGCGCCTCGCTACATTCGCACCGCAACCGCCTATCGCGTCTATCTCATCATGGACGAAGACTCGAACATCCTCGCGGAGCGCCATGACCTTCCCGGCGTCATCGCGCCTTCGGATAAATTCGCGCCCGACCCCCGCGGGCTTTCCTATGGCCACGAATGGCGCCTGCCCGGCT
>JAVJPA010000041.1:0-6450 GCA_040216495.1 Amphiplicatus sp.
CTTTGCCAATGGCTTCAAAACAGTTCGGATGTGCGCGCGCTCGTGCTGCGCGGAGCCGGCGGGACGTTTTGCGCAGGCGGCGACATCAAGGATTTTTCCGCGCAGCTCGCCGCGCCGGCGCCGGTCATTTTAGCTTCCTTCCTGTTTCACGTGAAACATAGCCTTTCATGTGAAACATTCCCTTTACGGAAGAACGCTGCCGTTGCGACTCGCGAGACTGGTGAACTTCGCTCTGTCATCCCTGCCGGCCCGCTTTGCCGGGAAGCGTCCCCATATGTTTACAGATGATGGAGAGCATAACCTCATCCGCGCCGGCGCCAATGGAGGCGAGACGGGAATCCCGGTAGGCGCGGCTCACAGGAGTCTCCTCCATAAACCCCATGCCGCCCCAATATTGCAGGCAGGAATCATTGACTTCGCGCACGAGGCGGCCGGCTTTCAGCTTCGCCATCGACGCAAGCAAGGTTACATCTTCTCCATCCATCATTTTTTCGACAGCATCCCAGGTAAGCGAGCGCAACGCCTGCACCTCGCTCCTGAGCTCGGCGAGGCGGAAGTGCACGACCTGATTGTCGAGGATCGGCTTGCCGAAAACCTTGCGCTCTTTCGTATAGGCGATGGTTTCGTCGATGGTCTCGTCCATCGAGACGAGACCGGAGAGCGCGCCCCACAGGCGCTCCTCCTGAAATTGCAGCATCTGATAGGTGAAGCCGGCGCCCTCTTCGCCGATGCGGTAGCGCTGCGGCACGCGCACATCCTCGAAGAAAAATTGCGCCGTATCCGACGAGCGCATGCCGAGCTTTTTCAATTTGCGCGCGATCTCGATCCCCTTGCGCAAGTTTCCCTTGTCGTCGCGCAGGGGCAGGCACATCAGCGTCTTGTTGCGATGCGCGCCGTCATCTGACGTATTGGCAAGAAGACACATCCAGTCGGCTTGCGTTCCCGACGTGGTCCACATTTTTCCGCCGTTGATAACGTAGTCGTCGCCATCTTTTTTCGCCGTGGTCTTGATCGCCGCCACATCGGAGCCGGCGCCGACTTCCGAGACGCCGAGACAGGCGACGTAATCGCCGCTGATCGACGGTCTGAGAAAGTCCTCTTTCGCCGCGTCAGTCCCGAAGCGTGCGAGCGCCGGCGTCGCCATGTCGGTCTGCACCCCAATCGCCATCGGCACGCCGCCGCATTTGATATGCCCGAGCGTTTCCGCGACGACCGCGCCGTAGGACCAGTCGAGCCCGAGCCCGCCATATTCGACGGGTTTGGTGACGCCGAGGAGCCCGAGGTTCCCGAGCCCCTTGAACACCTGATGGGCGGGGAAGATTTCCTTCTCTTCCCATTCGTCCACATACGGATTGATCTCGGCGTCGATGAAACGCTTGAGCGTCGAGCGGAGCTGTTCGTGTTCGGGGGTGAGTTTCATTTTTATTCCTAACAATCACCGCTATGTCCGTTTTGCGGCTTTCTTCTTGGTGCGCTTCTTTTTCTGCTGACCAAACCGTTCCATTCGCTTGTTGAGAAGATCATTCGCAAAGCTTCGAACTAGCATGGTTTCAATGTCGTCGATCATATCGTCAATAACCTGATAGGCGCTGAAATACGATGCCAACTCATGTAGCGGAACAACTCTTTCAACTATCTGGCGAGCCTTCTCTTCACTATTCTTGTATCTTTGGTTGCGAGCTGGATGCGAGACTCGCTTAATTTTTTGAAGGCTTCCACGGTCTCGGTTGAAGGCTGCGTTCATTTCGTTCCATAATCGCTGCCTGCGCGCCTTACCCGCGTAGATCGCGCGTCCTCGACTATCAAAAAAGACGTAGACGCCGTAGTTAGCCTTCAGCTCGGCGCGAAGGCCCTCAAGGTACTTGTGAGTTTTACCGGACTCCGTCTGCGTACCAAAGAGTTCAACTTTTTTTCTTTGCTTTGATTCCACGACATCAATTGGGAAAAACTCAGCGATGGGACGAAGAGCGTTGACGCGAAAGTTTTTAGCTGCAGTTGTTGAGGCCTTATGAACAAGCTCGGCCACTTGCCGCGCCGTAAATTTCTTGCGCTTTTTCCAAAGTTGGATCCCACCCATTGTTAAACCGATTTGCGCTGCCAGCTGCGTATCGGTCGCAGTCCGAAGTTTCTTCTTTAGAGCAGAGATTAAGGCGGGACCTGTAACTTGTGGCATTATTTATCACATCCTCGCCACGCCGAACGTGCTCGGCCGCAACTCGCGCGCCCGCGCCTCAGCGACTGTATCCAAACAAAACGCCAGCACCTTGCGCGAGTCGCGCGGGTCGATCAGCCCATCGTCCCATAGCCGCGCGGTCGCGAACAGCGCGCGGCTTTCCGCGTCATAAGTATCAACGACATGCTTGGTCATGCCGTCGAGAAATTCCTTGTTCGGCTCCTCGCCTTTCTTTCTCGCGCCTTCCTCTGCGACGATGCGCATGGTCTTCGCCGCCTGCTCGCCGCCCATGACGGCGATGCGGTTCGACGGCCACGCGAAGATGAAATCCGGCCCGAAGGCGCGCCCGCACATGCCGTAATTGCCGGCGCCGAAACTTGCGCCGATATGCAGCGTGATCTTTGGGACGGTCATGTTGGTCACCGCCTGAATCATCTTGCTCCCGTGCTTGACGATGCCACGCTGCTCCGCGTCCGTGCCGACGAGATAGCCGGTGGTGTTCTGGAGGAACACGACAGGACTCCCTGCCTGACACATCAACTGGATGAACTGCGCCGCTTTCGAGGCGCCGTCGGCGTCGATGGGGCCGTTGTTGGCGATGATGCCGACGCCGTGGCCCGCGACTTCCGCCTCGGCGCAGACCGTCGCCGCGCCGTAGCCGTCCTTGAAGCCGAGAAAGTCCGAGCCGTCGACGAGACGGGCGATCACTTCGCGCGTCTCGTAGGGCTGGCGGTAATCGACGGGGACGGCGCCGATCACCTCTTCCGTCGAATAGGCGGGTTCCCTGTACGGCTTTGCGGCGACTTTCGCGCGAAACTGTCCGCCGAGGCGGGAAACGATCTCGCGCGCGATCCTTATGCCGTCCGCGTCGTTCTCGGCCATGTAATCGGCGACGCCGGAGACGTGATAATGCATCTCCGCGCCCCCAAGGTCTTCGTCGGTGGCGATCTCGCCGGTCGCGGCCTTCAGGAGCGGCGGGCCGGCGAGGAAAACCTTGGTGCGCCCCCTGACCGCGACGACATAATCGGAAAGCCCCGTCTGATAGGCGCCGCCCGCCGTGGACGATCCGTGCACCACGGAAATCACCGGGCAGCCCGCCGCGGAGAGCCGCGCGAGATTGGCGAAGGTCTGTCCGCCGGGGACGAACATTTCAGCCTGCCGGAAGAGGTTCGCGCCGGCGCTTTCGATAAGCTGCACATAGGGAAGCTTCTGGGCGAGCGCGATCTCCTGCGCGCGCAAGGCTTTATGCACGCCCATCGGCGTCGCCGCGCCGCCCTTGATGCCTGAGTCCGACGCCGAGACGAGACAGCGCACGCCTGAGACGAATCCTATCCCGGAGATTCCCCCGCCGCCGGCGATGTTCCCCTCGCCGTCATCGTCATGCATTTTATAGCCGCAGAGCGTCGAGATTTCGAGAAACGGCGCGCCGCGATCGAGGATCAGCGCCACCCGCTCGCGCGGCAATAATTGTCCGCGCGCGTCGAATTTCTTTTTCGCACGCGCGGATGTCTCAACAATGCGCCGCTCCAGCGCGCGGAACTCGTCGATCAGCGCGAGATGCGCCGCCCGGTTCGCCGCGAAGGCGTCCGACCGCGGATCGATTTGGCTTTCAAAGACCGGCATCGCCGCCCTTTCTTCCTTTTGGGCTCTCGTCCGCCCGGTTCGCCCCCTGCGTGCGCGCCGTCGTTAAGTTTTGCTCCATTGACAAAACAATATGATTGTACTGTTTTATTGGTATGTCTCCTTCTTCATCACGTCAAGCGGCCGATGCAGCCGACACCCCGGAAAGCCGCCAGCAGGCCAAAAGCGACGCCATGCGGCGGCGGATCTGCGAGGCGGCGGCGAGCCAGCTTTCCGAGGCGGGCTACCATCGAACCAGCATTATAACCGTGATCAAAAGGGCGGGGATAAGTCAGGGCGCGCTTCAGCATCACTTCCCGTCCAAGCTCGACCTCGTCATCGCTGTGGCCGAACACCTGCTCAACCGCTCGGTGAAATGGTTCGCCCGCGCCAAGAGCGAGTTGAAGCGCGGCAAGAGCCAGTTCGGACAGGTGATCCGCCGCTCCTGGCGCGAACAGTTCCAGAGCGGGGAATATGGCGCGCTCCTCGAAATACTCGTCGCCGCGCGCACGGACGAGGAATTGCGCGCGCGCCTCGCCCCGGCGCTGAAAGGCTGGCGCGACGCGATCGACGCGGAGCTCGCGAGCCTTCTCCCCGACGATATGGGCCGCTACGAGCTTGAAGCGATCCTGACCATCTCGCGCTGCATGATGACAGGGCTCCTCGTCCATGACGGCCTGCTCGGCGAGGACGCGCGGATGCGCTCCGTGATCGGCGAGTGGCTGATGATCGTCGGCGCGGAGTAAGCTCTACCGATCTTCATCCAGACCGGGTATGCGCTCGCCGCGCAGCCTGTATTCGCTCCATTCCTCCGCTTCCCAGATCGGGGCGTTGATGAACCAGCTGCGCAACGGTTCCGGTACGGATTCTTTCGTAAGCAGCGCCTGTTCTTGCGGATTGCCCGCGAAAGCGGCGAGGTCGGCGATGTCCTGCGCGTCGAGGTCGATCACATAGCCAAGCTCGACTTCCTGTAGCGCGGCCATCGCCTGCGCGCCGCGCCATATCCGGGCGGAAAACTCGAGCGGATTGATAGCGTTCGCCTCAGGCGCCGCGTCGAGATTCGGCGCGACAGCGCCGCCGACGCCGTTCACCTGATGACAGATGATGCAGCCCTTGGTCGTGAAAAGAATTCGCCCTCGCCTGGCGTTCGCATCCGGCGCTTCAACCCGCATCTCGGCCGGCGGCCTTGCGAGTCCCCGCTCCACGGAACCGGGTTCATACGCCCCGATTTTCGCCTCGTCTTGCGCCTCGCCTTGCGGCGTTTGATCAGCAGATTGCTTGGAACAGGCGGCGACCGCTATCGCCCCGATCACAAGCGCGACTACGCCGGATGAATGTCGCATGCCGTTCCTTCCTTTGTTTCCTCTTTTCTACAGGGCGAATCGCTGCGCCGCCAGAGCGGGCGTCTGCATAGGGCGATTGCGCGGCTCCGCAGCGAGCGTATTTTTCCCGGCGCAGCCAACGCAGAGAAAAACAATGCCAAAAACCACCAACCCGATAACGCCCGAAACGCTCAACGAGTTCGGCGCCGAGTTCCTGCCCGGCCTTGTCGGCGTGAAGATCACCGCCGCCGGCGACGGCTGGCTCGAAGGCGAGCTCCCCGTCCGCAAGGCGGTGATCGCGCCGAACACGTATCTGCACGCCGCGAGCGTCATCGCGCTGGCGGACACGCTCTGCGGTTATGCCTGCGTGCGCTCCCTCCCCGAAGGCGCAAGCGGGTTCACCACGGTCGAGATCAAGACCAACTTCCTCGGCACGGCGCGCGAAGGAACCATCGTCGCGCGGGCCGAGGCGCGGCACCTCGGGCGCACGACGCAGCTATGGGACGCGGAAGTGAAACATCGCGAGACGGGGAAAGTGATCGCGCTGTTCCGATGCACGCAGATGGTGTTGTGGCCGAAGTGACCCCTCAGTCCGCGCCGCGGACAGCTCCCCCGTAAACGGGGGAGCGAGGCAATGGCTCTAAGCGCTACTCCTCCCCCGCTTGCGGGGGAGGTGTCGCCGAAGGCGACGGAGGGGGGCCGTGCGCAGCTAAACCGCCGCCTTCTTATATCCCTCCCGCGCCGTCACCCTCTCCCACCACCTCGCCACATTCGGCGTGAACGCCTCCTCAATCCCCAGCGTTTTCGCGAAATGCGCCGCGAACGCGACGGCGATGTCGGCCATCGTAAAGCGCTCCGCACACAGATACTCCCGCCCCTCAAGCCCCGCCTCGACCGAGCGCCAGCGGGCGAGGAACCATTTGCGGTAGTCGTCCGCGACCTGCGGGCTGCGGCGCTCTTCCGGTTCGAGCGCGGTGTAACGGAAATAGATCGTCTGCGGAAAAGTCAGCGTCGCGTCGGAGCGGAACAGCCAGTTGATATAGAGGCCGTAATCCTTCTCATCCGGCTTCACGGCGAGCGGCGTCGGGCCGTATTTCTCGGCGAGGTAATGGCAGATCCCCGCACTCTCGGTCAGCGTCACATCGTCGTCGATGAACGCCGGCACCGTGCCGAGCGGATTCACTTCCTTGTAGTCCTTGTGGAAGACGCGCGGCGGGAATTGCAGCGTCGCGAGCTCATAATCGAGCCCCATTTCCTCCAGCGCCCACAGCGCGCGCATCGAGCGCGAGTTCTGGCAATGATAGAGTTTCACAGGTCACACCGCGCGACGGATTG
>JAVJPA010000042.1:0-1687 GCA_040216495.1 Amphiplicatus sp.
CTCCCCAAAAGGCGGCTTGCGAGCCGTCCTGCGCTTGCCCGCCTGACGACCAGCCCGCCTTGCCGGTCGAAGCCGCTCTTAATATTCTAGGTTCACAGAAAGTTGATCAGCAGGGCTTATCAACCGCTGCTTACTGGGCGGTAATGCTTTGTTACGGGATCGCCGGAATTTTACCATTAGCCCGTATAAGACTGAGGGGCGCTTTGACGCGCCTGAAGAAAGGACAGGATGACGGCCACGCCTGCGCGCCGCCGGGTTTCTCCGCTGGCCCTGATCGCGCTTTTCATCGCGATCGGGCTCGGCCTGTTTTGGTTCATGTCCCGAGGGTCTTCCGAAAACGCCTCCCGCCAGGCGGGAAATGGGCCGGGCGGATTCGGCCAGCAGGCGCCGGCGGTAACGCTCGCCCGCGTAGAATTCGCACCCATCGAACAGACCCTTGTGGCCATCGGCACGGGCCGGGCGCTCCAGAGCCTCACCCTGAACGCGGAAGTCTCGGGCATTATCACAAAGATCCATATTGCGCCGGGCGTTCAGGTTGAGCAGGGCGAACCGCTGGTCGAACTCGAAAAAGACCAGCAGAAAATCAATCTCGCCAAGGCGCGCGCCGACTACGCCATCGCCCGCACCAATTCCCAGCGGTTTCAGGGGCTGGTCGATGACAACGCCGCGTCGGCGCTCGAAAATGAGTCAGCGCAAAATACGCTAACCGCCGCACAGGCGGAATTGCGCCGCGCCGAGTATGAACTGTCCCAGCGCACCATTCGCGCGCCCTTCGCCGGGATTGTGGGATTGAACGATCTCGATGTGGGCGATTTTCTGAGCGTTGGCGCAACGATCACTACGATCGACGACGTCACCTCGCTGCTTGTAGATTTCGTCATCCCTGAAAACGCCTCCGCCTATGTGCGCGAAGGCTTGAGCGTGTCGGCGACCGCCGCGTCCGCCGGCGGACGGTCTTTCACGGGAACGATCCGCGCGGTCGACAGCCGCATCGATCCCGCCTCTCGCACGCGCCGGGTCGAAGCCGTGCTGGCGAACGACGACCTTTCGCTGGTTCCCGGCTCAACATTCTCGATCAACCTCGCCGTACCGGGCCGACGCGCTGTCGTCGCGCCGGGCCTTGCGATTCAATGGGACCGCGCTGGCTCTTATGTGTGGAAACGCAGCCTCAACGGCGTCGCCGAGCGCGTCCCAGTCACGATCCTGCAGCGAACGGCGCAGTTTGTGCTCGTCGACGCGCCGCTCGCTGAAACGGACTATATTGTCGCTGAGGGCGCGGATCTTGTCCGACCGGGCGCGCCGCTGCCTGACCCCGAGATCCGCGGCGCTGCAAGCGCCTCCTCGTCGGCCGGCAGCGCCGCAGCGAACTAGAGCGGGACCGGCCAACCAATGTCAGGCGTTGAAAGCCCTTCAGACTCCGCCGCCGCCCAGGCCAACGGTTTTGTCGCCGTCTTCATCCGCCGGCCCATCCTCGCTTCAGTTTTCAGCCTGCTGATTATCATCGCCGGTCTTGCGGCGATGTTTGGCGTCGAAGTGCGCGAGCTTCCGGATGTGGACCAGCCGGTCGTCACTGTCCGGACCGCCTATCCGGGGGCGACGCCTGAATCAATCGACTCGGAAGTGACGGCGATCATCGAGAACGCGATCGCCCAGATCGACGGGATAAAATCGATTTCCTCAAGCTCGC
>JAVJPA010000043.1:0-2133 GCA_040216495.1 Amphiplicatus sp.
CCCGTCCTACGCCTATGGCTACGGCTCGCCCTGGTACGGCAGCTACGGCTCCTGGTACCCGCAAAGCGGCTATTCGTTCTCGCTCAGCGTCGTCAACCGATACGGTTATAGCGGGCGCAATCGCTACGACCGGCGCTATTACGACAATGACCGCCGTCACCGGAATCGCGACAAGGATCGCTGGCGCAACGACGAGCGCCGGGGGAGTGACGGCCGCAAAGGCGACGGCCCAAGAGGAGACGGTCGGCGAGACGGAGATCGCGACGGAAACCGCAATCGCAACTGGCGGAGCCAGCCCAACAATGGGCAGCCTCCCTATGCCGGCTCGGGCCGGCCGCGGAACCCTTCCGCGACGCCGGACCGTCAACGGCCATCGAGCGGCGGTTCGCCGCGCCGGCCGCCGCGCGCGGCGCCGAGCCAGCCCTCCGGCGGACGGTCGACGCCGCCGCCTGCGCGGCCTTCAAGCCCGCCGCCGCCCAGCGCCACGCCGCCCGCCAGCCAACCGTCAAGTCCGCCGCCTCGCTCCGGCGGAAGGGGACGGGGCGGTCCGCCTGAATGGAAAAAGCCGGACGGCGATTCCAGCGGTCCCCGCGAGCGCAACCGATAGGACGGTTGCGTCGTTCGTCTTCCGGTCTTAGAGGCTCCCTGCATCCAGTTTCAGCGGAGAGCCTCCATGACCGCCATCGTCGATATTATCGGCCGCCAGATCCTCGACAGCCGCGGCAACCCGACTGTCGAAGTCGATGTCGTGCTCGAGGACGGCTCCATGGGCCGAGCCGGCGTTCCCTCCGGCGCCTCGACGGGCGCGCATGAGGCCCATGAGCTTCGCGACGGCGGCGCGAACTATTCCGGCAAGGGCGTCCTGAAAGCGGTCGAAGCCGTCAACGGCGAAATCTTCGACGCGCTGTCCGGCATGGAGGCTGAAGAGCAGAGCGAGATCGACGAAGCGATGATCGCGCTCGACGGAACAGAGAACAAGGCGCGCCTCGGCGCCAACGCCATTCTCGGCGTCTCGCTCGCCGTCGCCAAAGCAGCGGCGGAAGCGGCGAACCTGCCGCTTTACCGTTATGTCGGCGGCGTCAGCGCGCGCGTGCTGCCGGCGCCGATGATGAACATCATCAATGGCGGCGCGCACGCGGACAACCCGATCGACATCCAGGAATTCATGATCATGCCGCTCGGCGCCGAAAGCTTCGCGGAAGCGCTGCGCGCCGGCGCGGAGGTTTTTCATGCGCTGAAGAAGGGCCTTAAAGACGCCGGCCACAACACCAATGTCGGCGACGAGGGCGGCTTCGCGCCGAACCTTCAGTCAGCGGACGAAGCGCTCGGCTTCATCATGAAGGCGATTGAGAAAACCGGCCGCAAGCCGGGCGAGGATGTTTACATCGCGCTCGATCCGGCCTCGACAGAGTTCTTCAAGGACGGCCGCTATCATCTCGAAGGCGAGGGCAAGACGCTTGAGCCCGCAGCGATGGCCGACTACTACGCCGACCTCGTCGCGCGCTATCCGATCGTGTCGATCGAAGACGGCATGGCCGAAGACGACTGGGAGGGCTGGCGCGCGCTCACCGATAAGATCGGCGCCAAATGCCAGCTCGTCGGCGACGATCTTTTCGTCACCAATGAAAAGCGTCTCGCGAAGGGCATTGCGAAAGGCTGCGCCAACTCGATCCTGATCAAGGTCAACCAGATCGGCACGCTGACCGAAACGCTCGGCGCGGTCGAGCGCGCCCATCGCGCCGGCTACACCGCGGTGATGTCGCATCGCTCCGGCGAGACCGAAGACGCGACCATCGCCGATCTCGCCGTCGCGACGAATTGCGGACAGATCAAGACCGGCTCGCTCGCCCGCTCGGACCGCACCGCGAAATACAACCAGCTTTTGCGGATCGAGGAAGAGCTTGGCGACGCCGCGCGTTACGCCGGCAAGGCGATGCTCGCGCGCTAATCGCATCTCAGGCGCGCGATTTTAACGCTTCGTTAACCGTATGCGATTCTGCTGAGTCGCGTCGGAAGGGGCGGGAAAAATGCGCAGCTTAGGGCGATTCTTGAGAGATGTGGCGGCGCCGGCGCTGCTGGCCTGCTGGGTCGTTTATCTCGCCTATGGAGCCGTCGCGGGGGCCGCCGGCTATC
>JAVJPA010000044.1:0-16741 GCA_040216495.1 Amphiplicatus sp.
CCTCGCGCGGGCATGGCTTGATGTCTGCGGCGGGATCGACGACGCCGACGACAGGCGTCACGGAAAATCCCAGCCCGCCCTGATGCACGCCGAGCGTTCCGATGATTTCGACCTGTTCGGAACGGATATTCACCTCTTCGAGCGCTTCGCGCAGGGCGGCCGCTATAACGCTTTCATCGCGCGGTTCGACCTTGCCCCCCGGAAAACTGATCTGTCCCGCATGGGACGGCATGTCGGACGAGCGCACCGTCAACAGAACGGTCGCTCCTTCCAGCCGGTCGATGATCGGCACAAGGACGGCTGCGTCTTTCCGAACGTCGCTCCAGCGGTCTTCGAACAGCCTGTCGCCGACGAGACCCGGATTGATTTCGGCGAACAGCGCCCGGATGCGCTGCGCCGAAGCGCGCTTCAAATTGGCGCCGATGCGCGCGCGCCAGTCGCTTTCGACTGTCGCAGCATCGGACGCCATGAACGGACCGTCCCCTTTCATCTCTCAGCTTTCACTCTTCACAAACGCCGCCGGCGCGAACGGAAAAAAGACGCCGCGCGACATGACGCCGAACTCTTCGCCTCTTTCGGTCTTGCGCGTTTCGCCAAGCGCCACAAGGTCGTAGTAAACCGGTCGCGCCACGAGCGCCCAGAGCCCCGCGCGCACATGCACATAAGGCGTCGCCTCTCCGGTCTCCTCGTTGGCGCGGAACACAATTCCATGATCGGCACCTGCGACGACCTCGTCGCCGACATTCGTGACGAATGTCAGCCGGCGCGCCTCATCTTCGCCGTCCGACCGCATCAGCACAGCGAGGAAGGGCGCATCCTCAACCTCGATCCCGAGCTTCTCGACCGGCGTGACGAGGAAATATCTGTCCCCCTCGCGCTTCAATACGGTTGAGAACAGCCGCACCAGCCGCGCCCGTCCGATCGGCGTTCCTTCGTGAATCCACAGCCCGTCCCGGCGGATCTTGAGATTCATCTCGCCGCAATAGGGCGGGTCCCACCGCTCAACCGGCGGCAGTCCCTTTTTGCCCGGCGCGCCCTCCAGCGCGGCGGCGTAACGCATCAGATCGGTCATGGGCGAACTTCCGTCACCCGTTTTAAGTAAGCGTCATCACCAAATAGTCAAAGCGCCGCGCCGGTTTCCCGGCGCGGCGCTTCAATTCAGGCGCAATGAACGGCTTAGCGGCCTTCGCAGGCGAGGCAGCGCGCGTAGACGCCATTTGGGTCGTTGAAACCGTTGAAGAAAGCGAGCTGCTCGTCGGCCTTGGCGATCAGCGTTTTCAGCGCCGACGCGCGGCTGAACGCCTTGCCCTCGCCAAGCCCCGCCGCCTTCATCGCCTGCGCCGACATCTTGCCGAACAAGCGCTGGAACGGCGTTACGGTCTCGGTCATCTCGACAACGTCATACTGCTCGAGACCTGCCTTCGCCGCCGCGGAGGCGATAGCGGCGTCAAGATCGCCGAGATTGTCGACCAGCTTCAGGTCCTTCGCCGTCTTGGCGATCCAGACGCGCCCTTGAGCGATCGAGTCGATATAGTCGCGATCGAGGCCGCGGCCTTCGCCGACGACCTTGAGGAAACGCTCATAGCCGTCTTCCGTCGACTGCTGGAGAATGTCGGCCGCCGTATCGGGAAGCGGGCCGATGCCGGTCGCCAGAAGCGGCGACAGGGTCGAGGTGCCGACGCCGTCCACATGGACGCCAAGCTCGGCGGCGGCGTTTTCGAACGTCGTGAAAAAGCCGAAAATGCCGATGGAGCCAGTGAGCGTCGTCGGGGACGCCCAGATCTCGTCAGCGGGCGCGGCGATCCAGTAGCCGCCAGAGGCGGCAAGCGATCCCATAGAGGCCACGACCGGCTTGCCGGCGGCTTTCAGCGCCAGAACCTGTTCGCGAATGATTTCCGACGCGAAGCTCGACCCGCCGGGCGAGTCGATGCGCAGCACCACCGCTTTCACATTATCGTCTTCGCGCGCCTTTTTAAGCAGCTCGGCGATCGTGTCGCCGCCCGCCGCGACGCCTTGCTCGGCTTCGCCGTCGACGATCGTGCCAGAGGCCGTCACCACGGCGATGTTCGGCGCGGACCCGTCGGTTTCCGGCGGGAGAGCGGCCAGATAGGTCGACAAGGTCACATGCTTGAAGGACTTGCCTTCCTTGTCGACGCCGAACTTCGCCTTGAGATGGTCGATCTGCGCCGGACGCGATTTAAGCGAATCGACAAGGCCCGCATCAACCGCCGTTTTGGCGAAACTGCCCCCGGCGGCGGACAGAAGCTGGCCCATTTGATCCGCATACTGCTTGACCGACCCTTGCGGAAGGCCGCGCGCCTTTTCGGTTTCGCGCGCATACTCGTCCCAAAGCACGTTGAGATAAGCGAGGTTCGCTTCTTTCGCTTCCGGAGACATGTCGTCGCGCAGGAACGGCTCGACCGCCGCCTTGTAGGTGCCGACGCGGAAGACGTGGCTTGTGACCTTGAATTTCTCAAGGAAGGATTTGAGGAAGGTGTTGTAGGATCCGAAGCCGTACAGCACGACATTGCCGAGATCGTGCAGAAGCACTTCATCGGCGTGCGCGGCGAGGAAATATTGCTCCTGGCTGTAATAGTCGCCAACCGCGATCACGGGCTTGCCGGACGCTTTGAAAGCGTCGATCTCGACCGCGATATCCTGCAATTTCGACGCGCCGATCGGCGAAACGAACAACCCGCCAAGATCCAGCACGAGGCCAGTCACGCGGTCGTCGCCCTTCGCCTTGCGGATAGCGCGAACGACATCGCCAACCTCGACCTGCGACGGCTCGTTGACGCCGTAGGCTTCTTCAAGCGCTTTCTGAAACGGATCTTCGAGTTCGGCCTGCTCGACCAGCACGCCCTGCGGGTTGAGCAGCAGCGCTGAACCGGGCGGGACGGCGGCGACCGGTTTGCCGGACCCGCCGGCGACGCCGTTCGAGATGCTGACGAACACGCCGACAATGAGCAGCATCACCACGAGGCCGATGATCCCCTGAAGCAGGAGAAGGAGGCCGATCAGCAGCTTGCCGAACCCTTTGATAAAACCCCAGACCGAGAAGCTTTGATCCTGATCAGACACTTACAACCCCTTCTTCAGACCGCCGCCATCGAGGCTGAAGCGGCCGACGCGCCGGTCTCGCGACCTTGGCTGGATGGTTACCTACCCCGCATTAACGCCGCGATAATCATTCAGAAAGTCGATCGCGCGCTCCGGGCATCGTAAAGAGAATGGCTCCGGCCCGGCAAGAGGCAAGACGTTTGCGACAAAACGCGCCAGATCGCGGGCGAGCGGATGTGAATTGGCCTCAATCCCGTGCTATGGCACTTAAGTTTAGCCCAGACGGCCCAAAAACGCCGCGCTTTGAACCGCTTACGCCCGAAAGGACGCCATGACCGACGCCGATCTCGTGCGCGCTTTTGACGATGCTTCAGGAAAATTCGCCGCCGCGCGCCAGACCCTCGGGGAGGTTATTTTCGGGCAGGAAGAGGTTGTCGAGCTGACGCTCGCGACCCTCGCCGCCGGAGGACACGGCCTTCTGGTCGGCGCGCCGGGTCTCGCCAAGACGCTTCTGGTCACCTCGATCGCCGATCTGATGGGGCTTTCGGCCAAACGCGTGCAGTTCACGCCCGACCTGATGCCCGGCGACGTGCTGGGCTCGGAAGTGCTGGAGGAATCCTCCGACGGCAAGCGCGCGTTCCGTTTCATTCCCGGCCCGATTTTCTGCCAGCTTCTGATGGCCGACGAAATCAACCGCGCAAGCCCGCGCACTCAGTCCGCCCTGTTGCAGGCGATGCAGGAGCTGCACGTCACGGTCGCCGGCGAGCGCCATGACCTGCCCGCGCCGTTTCACGTTCTTGCGACCCAGAACCCGATCGAACAGGAAGGCACGTATCCGCTTCCCGAAGCGCAGCTCGACCGCTTCCTGTTGCAGATCAACGTCGATTATCCCGACGAAAGCGCCGAACGGCGGATGCTCGCGGCGACGACGGGCGCGGCGACGCGCGCCGTGTCGCCCGCGTTGACGCCGGGCGATCTCAAGCGCGCGCAGGCGCTGGTGCGCGAAATGCCGATCGGCGCGCAGATCGTCGATGCGATTCTCGCGCTGGTGCGAAGCGCGCGTCCGACGGACGCCGCCAGCGACCGCGTCAAGGCGCTTGTCGCCTGGGGACCGGGACCGCGCGCCAGCCAGGCGCTCTCCCTCGCCGCGCGCGCTGTCGCCATGATCGACGGCAGGCATGCGCCGTCGCTCGACGATATCCGCCGCCTCGCCAAACCCGTGCTGCGGCACCGCATGGCGCTGAATTTCGCCGCGCGTTCCGAAGGACTGTCTACGGACGATTTCATCGACGAGTTGCTGTCGAAAGCGTTCTGAACCGCTTGATGAGCAGAAAAGCCGCCCCCGCGACCCTTGCGGTCCGCCGCGCCGCCGAAGAGGCGGCCGCGGCTTTTCCTGCGCTGATGATCGAGGCCGAACGCATCGCGCACACCGTCGCGGCGGGCCTGCACGGACGCCGGCGCGCCGGACCTGGCGAAACATTCTGGCAGCACCGGGCCTACGGTTTCGGCGACCCCGTCAACGCCATCGACTGGCGCCAGTCGGCGCGCGCGGCCGACCGGCTTTATGTGCGCCAGAACGAATGGGAAGCCGCCGCCGCCGTCTGGATCTGGCGCGATCCGTCGCGCTCGCTGGACTATGCGTCGACGCAGGCGACGCCTACCAAACGCCGGCGCGCAGACATTCTGGCGACGGCGCTCTCGATTCTTCTGTCGCAGGCAGGCGAACGCATCGGCCTGCTCGGCGTGGACCGACGGCCGTTTCATGGGCGCGGAGCGCCGACGCGGTTTCTCGAAGCCCTTGCTGTCCACGCCTTCGCCGAAGCGCAACCGGCGCCGCCCCCCGCCCAGGTGAGCGCCGGCGCGCGGATCGTGCTCCTCAGCGATTTCTTCGCCGAACCGGACGTCATCGCGCGCGCTGTCGGCGCCTATGCGAGCGCTGGCGCGAAAGGCGCGCTCGTCCAGATTATAGACCCCGCAGAGGAAGAGTTTCCCTTCGCCGGGCGCACCGAATTTCAGGATACGGAAAGTTCGGACCGTCTCATCTTCGGCGAGGCGGGCTCGGTCGCCGGGGCCTATCGCGCCAGTTTCGCCGCGCACCGGCGGGCGCTTGAAGATATCTGCCGGCGCCATGCCTGGTCGTTCACCGCGCAGCGCACCGACCGGCCCGCCGAAGCCGCCCTATTGGCCCTGTTCGTCGCGCTCGGCGATTTCAGGACGCTGAAATGAGGGCGCGGCGATGATCGGCTCGCTTGGCGCGCTTTCTTTCACGGCGCCGTGGATTCTCGCCGCGCTCGCGTCGCTGCCAGCGATCTGGCTCTTGTTGCGCGCGACGCCGCCCTCGCCGCAGCGCGTGCGGTTTCCCGCCTTCATCATCCTTCGCAGGCTCTCGACGAAAGAAGAAACGCCGGACAGAACGCCGTGGTGGCTGTTGCTGCTGCGTCTCTTGCTCGCCGCCATCGTCATCATCGGACTCGCCGGGCCTGTTCTCAACGCGCCGGTTTCGGCGCCGGGCGCAGGCCCTCTGGTTTTCGTCGTCGACGACACGTTCCCCGCAGCCTCGGCGTGGCGGTTGCGCCTCGACGCCCTGCGGCTCGGCGCGGAAGAAGCGGCACAATCGGGCCGCGCTGTTTTTCTCCTCACGACAGCCGACCCGGCCGCGTCCGATGCGCCGGCGCCGATGACAGGCGAGGAGGCGCGCTCGGTATTCGACGCGCTTCGTCCGCAACCCTTCTCCGCAAATCGCGCTGAGACGGCGAGGCGCCTGCCTGCTCTTGATAGCGCCCTCGCCGGCGCGCAAAAATCGCTATTGGGCGACCCGGAAATCCGTTGGCTGAGCGACGGCGTCGCCAGCGAAGACGATGCGGCTTTTGCAAACGCCCTCGCCGAACGCGGCGCGCTCTCCCTCTTCATCGACCGCGCCAGCCCGCAACTCGTGCTGCGCGCTGGCGCAGAGCAAGGCCCGCGCTGGCGCGTTGAACGCCTGCGCCCCGGCGCGTCATGGGAAGCAACGGTTGTTGCAATCGCGCGCGACGGCCGGGTGCTGGCGCGCGCGCCCGTCGCATTCGACGCCGGCGCACGCAGCGTCGGCGCAGACTTTGACCTGCCGCTCGCGCTCAGAAACGACATCGCCGCCGTCTCGATCGAGGATCACGCCTCCGCCGGCGCCGTGCAACTCGCCGACGCCCGCGACCGCCGCGCGCTTGTGGGGCTGATCAGCGGCGAAGGCGTCCAATCCGACGCGCTTCTGTCCGGAACTCACTACGTGCGCACGGCGCTTGCGCCTTTCGCCGAGTTTCTCGTCGACCGACTTGAAAATCTTATCGCATCCGATGCGTCGGTCATCGTGCTCGACGATGTGGGACGGCTGCGACCGAGCGACGTGGAGGCGCTGTCGGCGTGGGTCGATCGGGGCGGCGTGCTGATCCGCTTCGCCGGTCCCAATCTCGCTGCGACGGCGCTCGACGCCGAACCGCCGCTGCTGCCGGTCCTCTTGCGCGGCGGCGGGCGCGCGTTCGGCGGCGCGCTGACCTGGGAGACGCCGCAGAAACTTGCGGGCTTTTCGCCGGACGGCCCGTTCGCCGACATTGCGCCGCCGGACGATGTGTTCGTGCGCCGGCAGGTGCTCGCCGCGCCCGGCGGCGAGACCAGCGCGAGGAGTTGGGCGACCCTCGCCGACGGCACGCCGCTCGTCACCGGCGTGGCGCAAGGACAAGGGGCCGTCGCCCTCTTCCATGCGCCGGCGACGCCCGGCTGGTCCGACTTGCCGATCTCCGAAACATTCGTCGAAATGCTTCGCAAGCTGACGTTTCTCTCGGCGCTCGGGCCGTCCCGCGACGAGGCGCAGACCGGGGCGCGGCTGGCGCCGCTCAAAACCCTTGACGGGTTCGGCCGCTTCGCACGGCCCGGCGCAGACGCACCCAGCATCACCGCGCGCGAAGCAGCGCTGGGCGCCGCGCCCGGGCGGCCGCCCGGTTTTTACGGCGCGCCGGAAGCGCCGGTCGCCGTCAACGCGGTCGGCCCATCCTTCGCCTTCGAGCCTCTCGCTATTTCAGGCGCGCGCATCGAAGGTTACGCGGCCGAGCCGCCCGTACGCCTCGCGCCGCCGATCTTCGTCATCGCGCTGTTGATGCTGCTCGCCGACGCCGTGGCGACGCTGTTCGTCAGCGGACGCCTCCGTTTCGCCGCCGCCGCGCTGGCGCTCGCTTTCATTCTCCCGGCGCCGGACGCATCGGCGCAGCCGCTCGATCCGCCAATCGACGCCAAGGCCATGAACGCCGCGCTGACGACGCGCCTCGCCTATGTGCGCACCGGCGATCCCGAGATCGACAGGCTTTCCGAGGCGGGCCTCGCCTCCCTCAGCCGCGAGCTTTTCCGCCGCACATCGGTGGAGCCGGCCCCGCCTGCCGGGGTCGATCCCGAAACGGACGATCTTTCGGTTTATCCGATGCTTTATTGGCCGGTCGCGCCCGGCGCCGCCGCGCCCTCAGAAGCGGCGCTCGCCAATATCGAAAATTTCATGCGCTTCGGCGGACTCATTGTTTTCGACACGAGAGACGACGAGCGCGCCATCGCCGGCATGGAGACGCCGGAACGCGCCGCTCTGAAAGCGATCCTCAGCCAGATCGACGTGCCGCCCCTGACGACGCTGCCGGCCGATCACGTGCTCACGCGCTCATTTTACCTGCTCGACGATCTTTATGGCCGCATGCGGAACAACCCGGTGTGGGTTCAAGCGGCGGAAGGCGGGCCGAACGACGGCGTGACGCCCCTCATCATCGGCGGACGCGACTGGGCCGGCGCCTGGGCGGCGGACCGTTTCGGCCAGCCGATGCGGCCTATCGCGCGCGGCGGCGAACGGGCGCGGGAGCTTTCCTATCGCGCCGGCATCAACATCGTCATGGTAGCCTTCACCGGCAATTATAAATCCGATCAGGTGCACACGCCGATCCTTCTGGAGCGGCTCGGCCGATGAACGGCGAAATCGTCTTCGAACCGCATCTGCCGCTCGCCGCGTTGCTCGCCATCGGCGGACTGGCGCTTGCGGTTTCGCTGCTGGGTTTCCTGCGCGGCTCGCGCGGCGCTATTCTGCGTCTCGCCGCCGCGCTCGCGCTCATGGCCCTCATCGCCAACCCGCAGATGCGGATCACCGAGCGCACCCCTCTCGACGATGTCGTCGTCATCGTCAGCGACGAAAGCGCCAGCCAGAGTCTTGACGGGCGGGACGCCATAACGCGCGAAGCCGCCGCAGCGCTGGAAGCGCGCCTCGCTTCGCTTGACGGCGTCGAGATCGTCAGGGCCGCTGCGACGGGCGATCAGGAAACGCGGCTGATGGAAGCGATCGAGCGCGCCGTCGCCGATACGCCGCGAGGCAGGCTCGCCGGCGTCTTCGTCATCACCGACGGACAGGCGAGCGACGCGGCCCGATCTGCCGATTTCAAGCTCGATGCGCCGCTGCATCTGATGACGACAGGGCGCGCCGGCGAAGTCGACCGCAAGATCACGCTCGTCAACGCGCCGCGTTACGGGATCGTCCGCGAGACCGCGAAGATATCTTTCCGCATCGACGATCTCGGCCCGGACGAAACCCCGGTAGAAGGCGGACAGGCCGTCGTGACGCTGCGGGTCGACGGCCGCGAGGCGCACCGACAAAGCGTCCCGGTCGGAACGGAAGTCTCCTTCGAAGCGGTGCTCGACAGGCCCGGCGGCCTCATCATCGAGCTTGAAGCCGAGCCGCGCGAGGGCGAACTGACGGCGCGCAACAACATCTCGGTGTTGCCGATCACCGCGATCCGCGACCGCCTGCGCGTGCTGCTCATTTCCGGCGAACCGCATGCCGGCGAACGAGTGTGGCGAAACTTGCTGAAGTCCGATCCCTCTGTCGATCTCGTTCACTTCACCATTCTGCGCCCCATCGAAAAAGGCATGCCCGGCGAAATCGCTGACGAACTGGCGCTCATTCCTTTCCCGCAGGACGAACTGTTCATCGACAAACTCTCCGCCTTCGACCTCCTGATCTTCGACCGCTACTCCTATCGCGGCGTGCTCAACGCGTTCCATTTCGACAATATCGCGCGCTATGTGGAAGGCGGCGGCGCAGTCTTCGTCTCGACCGGACCGGAATATTCGACGCCGGCGAGCCTCGCCGCGCGGCGGAACTTCGAGTATGTGCTCCCCGCAACGCCCGCCGGCGACGCGCTCGAACAAGCCTACCGCCCTTCCGTCACCGAGGACGGCCATCGCCATCCCGTCACCGCCGATCTGCCGGAGGAAAGCTTCTGGGGACGCTGGCTGCGGCTTATCCCCGCCGCGCAACGCTCGGGAAGAACCCTGATGAGCGGGCCGACCGGCGCGCCTCTTCTCATTCTCGACCGCGTCGGCGAAGGACGCGTGGGGCTGCTTCTTTCCGATCATGTGTGGCTGTGGGCGCGCGGCTTCGACGGCGGCGGTCCGCATGCGGAGCTTCTTAGGCGCATCTCTCACTGGCTGATGAAAGAACCCGAACTGGAGGAAGAGCAGCTTTCTCTTGTCGGGATCGGCGACGACCTGATGGTGCGCCGTCGGACCATGCAGGAAGCGCCGGGGCCGGTGACACTCACCGCGCCGTCCGGCGAAACAAGCGATATCGCCCTTACCGAGATCGAACCCGGGCGCTTCGAAGCGCGTGTTACGGACGCAGAGCGCGGGCTCTACCGGGCGCGCGCGGGCGATTTGTTCGCCGTCGGCGCGGTCGGGCTCGCCGCAGCGACCGAATATGAAAACGTCGTCTCCAGCACGACAAAGCTCGCCCCGGCGGTCGGCGCGACAAAAGGCGGCGCGTTTGAAATCCGCCGCGGCGACGGGCTCGCCCTGCCCGCCATCCGCCGCGTCAGGGACTCGGCCAGCGCCTATGCCGGACCGGGCTGGGCGGGCGTCGTCGGGCGCAACGCTTCGCGCCTCGATGCGGTGCGCGACGCGCCGCTCGCTCCGCCCTATGTCTGGCTCGCCCTGATCGCCCTCGCCCTCGCCGGCGCCTGGCGGATAGAGGGACGCGCTGGAAAAAAACCCAAGTAACCCAGCAACGGCGCGGGCCGCAGCGGTCTTCGGGGCCACAGGTAAAATTTAGGAAAGGATTTAACGACGCCTCAAACTCCGGCGCCTACGGTCAAAGTCGCGTTGTTGCGTAGAGGGAGTAAGGGTCGTGGCGTTCGCACTGAACAAGAATAACGGCGACGAGAAGTCGCCGGACAAGGCCGCGCGCCGGGGACCGCTGGCGACGCTGTTGCGCCGCAAGGGACAGGCGGACTCGGAAGAAATCGTGGAGATGGATATCGCCGGCGGCTTGAGCCGCGCCCTCCGCACCACTGCATCCCATGCTGAGGCGCCTGCAAAATCCGACGACAGTCCGATCCGCGATGCGCTGGCCGTAATTGAATCCTCGCTGTATTCGATCGACACGATCCGCGACATTATCGAGCAGGCGTACGAAGTGACGCTGTCCGCGCAGGAAGTCGAAGATGCGGGCGGTCGCGCGCTGCTCGCGGAAAGTTATGATGAGCTGCGACTCGCCATCAACAAGACCATCGACGAACTTGATCCGCGCGCCGGCGCGCTGATCGGCAAGAACGCGCACAATCTCGAAGTGAAGCTCGGCGGCAAGGCCCAATACTCCGTCTCGCCGACGCGTCTCGACGCTTCGGCCAAGGGGCTCAATCTCGACCCGCCGCGCGATGCGTTCGCGACGTTCGATGAAATCACCCGCGTGCTCGACGAGCTCGACACCGCGCTGAAAAAGGCCGACCGGGCGGCCGCCGGCTATTGCCGCGACGCCCAGTTCCTGATCGCCCGCATGGCCGGCGACGCCGAATAGCTCGTCGGAGCCTTTTCCCGAAACCCGGCCCGCCCTATATTGAGACAACAGGGGCGGTGCTTGGTTCAGGAGAAGATTATGGCCTTGATGCGCGCCTGCGCGGCTGTCGCCGCCTTTATCGGTGCGGCTGCGGCGATGTCGCCCGCCGCCGCTTTCGACCGCGAAAACGTGATCGGCGGCAAACAGCTTTCTTCGTTCGCCTCCGTCTACATCGCCCCGGTGGCGCTCAGCCTTGAACAGGGACGGGACGAGCGGCCCGTCCGCGAAAAGGATGCGGCCCGGCGCGCCAGCGACTTTCATGACGATCTCGTCGATGAATTCAGCGGCGCGTTCGAGATTGCGGATGCGCCGGGCGCAGGCGTTCTCACCATTGAAGCGACATTGACGAAGCTCGTCGCGACGCGCCCGACGCTGGCCGACTTTAGCGAACAGCCGGGCCTCGGGTTCGAGTCTGTCTATGCGGGCGGCGCAGCGTTCTCCGCCACGCTCAGCGAGGACGGCGAAACGCTCGCTGAAGTCGGCGATCGGCACACATCAAGCCTTGGCGACGGCTCCCCGAAAATCGCCACCTGGCAGGACGCCGACCGCGCCTTTTCACAATGGGCGCGGCAACTCGTCGATTTCGTCGAGAAGAACTGACGCGATTAAAGATCGTAGAGGCACGCTTCGCCGTTCGAAGGGCGCGCGACCTTGATCTGCTTCAAGCCCGGAAACTTCGCACGCAACTTGTCCGCAGCGTACCGGCAGATGTTTTCAAGCGTCGGCCGTCCGAGCCCCTCGACTTCGTTGAGAAGCCGGTGATCGAGGCTGTCGCGCAATTCGTCGAGCGCCGCGGCGACGTCGCCGAAATCGGCGACCCAGCCTGTCTTCGGATCAGGCTCGCCTTCGATCGTCGCCTCGAGCGTGAAGGAATGCCCGTGCATGCGCGCGTAGGGGCGCTCGCCCGCCGCGACTGCGGCTAAATTTTTAGTCTGCGCGCCTTCGCGCGCCGGCCCCTCGTCGAGATAGTGCGCGGCGTCGAACTGGATCGACTTGACGATGCGCATGGCGTCGCGTCCTTCGGTCTGTTTACGGTATGCCGATCAGCTTGTGGGTCTGAAGGCTGAGCCGCCATTGCGGGTGCGTCCGGCAATAATCGACGGCGGCGGCTGTATGGCGCGAAACCTCCGGCCCGTCCATAGGCTGAAGGTAAAAACGCCCGAAATCGAGGCTTTCAAAGGCTTCGGGAAGCGCGCCTTCCTGCCGGAAGACGAGTTTCAGTTCATCCCCAGACCGCTGGACAAGCGCGGCCCCCGCTTTCGGGCTGACGCAGATCCAGTCGAGCCCCGGCGGCGCCTCGATCGTGCCGTTGGTTTCGACCGCGACCTCAAACCCGCGCGCGTGAAGCGTCTCGATAAGCGCGACGTCGACCTGCAACAGCGGTTCGCCGCCGGTGCAGACGACATAGGGGGCGCCGCCTGCTTCTTTCGGCCAGGCCTCGGCGACATGGTCCGCGAGCGCTTCGGCGGTCGCGAACTTGCCGCCGCCCTTCCCGTTCACGCCGACGAAATCAGTATCGCAGAACCGGCATACGGCGCTCTCGCGGTCGCGCTCAAGGCCCGTCCACAGATTGCACCCCGCAAAACGCAGAAATACGGCGGCGCGCCCTGTCTGCGCGCCTTCGCCCTGCAAGGTGAAATATCGTTCCTTTACGGAGTAAGTGGTCACGCGGCCCCCGCATACTCGCGCCATCCCTTCGCGCGCAATTCGCAAGCCGGGCATTCGCCGCAGCCATAGCCCCATTCGAAGCGCGCGCCCCTGACGCCGAAATAGCAAGTGTGCGAATGCTCGACGACGAGGTCGACAAGCGCGAGCCCGCCGAGCTTTTCAGCGATCCGCCAGCTTTCCGCCTTGGTGACGCGCATCAGCGGCGTTTCAACCGTTAGGTCGGCGTCCATGCCGAGGCGCAGCGCGTTCTCCTGCGCATCGATCGAATGGCGCCGGCAGTCGGGATAACCGGAATAATCCGCCTCGCACATGCCCGCGACGAGGACGCCCGCGCCGCGCCGGTAGGCGAGAGCGCCGGCCATCACCAGAAAGGCCAGATTGCGGCCGGGCACGAAGGTCGTGGGCAAACCGTTCGCGGCCATTTCAATCTCGACATCGCGGGTCAGCGCCGTTTCGCTAATTCGCCCAAGACCGCTGAGGTCGACCAGCGTGTCGGGTCCAAGTTTATCCGTCCACGCACTGAATTGCCGCACTAACTCGCTGCGCACGGCGGTGCGCGCCTCAAGCTCGACCGCGTGACGCTGGCCGTAATCGAACCCGATCGTCTCGACCGCCGCATACCGGTCGAGCGCCCAAGCGAGCGCGATCGAAGAATCCTGTCCGCCGGAGAAAAGGATGACGGCCTTGTTCCGGTCGAGAGCTTGCATTCTACTTCATCTCCTCAAAGCGCCCCCGCGAAGGGCGCGGGAATAGGCCCGATGCGCTGAAGGAGCAACATGTCGCGCATAATGTTTCTCTACGCCACCACGCCCGACGAGGCGACCGCACGCAAGATCGGCGAGGCGCTGGTCGAAGCGCGGCTTGCGGCCTGCGTCAACATTCTGGGGACCGCGACGTCAATCTATCGCTGGAAAGGCGTCGTCGAGAGCGCAGAGGAAATCGCGTTCCTTGTCAAAACGACGGCAAGCGCCGCCGGCGCGGCCCGCAATCTCATCCTCAAATTGCATCCTTACGAGACCCCCGCCATCGCTGCCATTAACATCGACGAGACAGGCTCGAACGAGGCGTTTTTAGCCTGGATCGAGGCCGAAAGCGCCACTGAGTTTTGCGGCTGAAGGCGACGGATGATGCAATTTTTAGTTGTGCATAATGCTCTACGCAACCTTATATTAACTCAGCCACTCGTATAAGTTGCGTGACGCAGCGGATGTTCGCCCTCCAGTCGAAGACCGGGACGGGGCCCTCACACGCCGGACCGGTCCTTCCGTTGCGTCGCTGAAACGGCGACTGACCTGCCACCGTCGGCGCCTGCACAAGAGGACGCCGCGGGTCCGGACCCTGACACCGGGCTCGCGGCGTCTGCTTGCTCGAATTCGGCGCTGACGCGGGCGATCCACTCCCCGACATCGCGCCAGACCTTCTCCGCCTGAAGATCGCGAAAGAGGAGATGCCAGCCGTTCGGGTAGGCGCGCGTTTCCACGACGCCGCAAAGACGCTCAGCGGTCTTCGACATCGCCTTCACCGCAATGATGTCTTACTTCTCGCCGTATAGAAACAGAACCCGGCCGCCGATTTCGTTCGACGCGTCCCAGCCGTCTCCCATCAGCCGCACTACTCCGAGAATAGCGTCGAGGCGCGTCTCCTTGATAACCAGCGGATCGGCGAACATTTCGCGCAGGATGTGGATATTGTCCGTCGCCTGACGGCCAGCGCGCTCGCCGGTCAGCGACTTGCCCGGCAGCACGCTCGCCGACATGTTCAGCGCGACACGATACAAGATCGGCAGGCGCGCGCCGCCCCAGACGCCCGGCGCCGCGAGAACGACGCCGTCGACGCCGAGAGGGCCTTCCTGCATCGCCGTCATCACCACAGCGGCGCCCATTGAATGCCCCAGCACGAACAGCGGAGCGCCCGGGTTCGCCGCACGCGCCGCCGCAATCGCCGCATTGAGATCGGCGATCATGGTCTCCTCGCCCGGCCAACGCCCGAAATCCGGGGAGCGCCCGAAACCGCGCTGGTCGTAGGCGTAAACGGTGATGCCCTCATTCTGCGAAAGCCAACCGCCAAGACCGGCGAACGCGTGCGCGTAATCGTTCATGCCATGCACGGCGATGAGAACGGCTTTCGGCTCGGGCGCGCGCCACGCAGTCAGGCCGAGCGGCGCGCCGTCGACGGAGATAAGCGTGTCGCCCTCAAAGTGCGGCGTCACTGTCGCTGGCGGCGCGTCAGGGAAAGAAACGCAGGCCGAGCAGAGAGAAAGACTAGCGGCGAGGATCGATCGCCTCACTGTTTCCATACGCGCCAAATCGATCCCCGCATTGGCCGGCCCCTTCCTTGAAACGAAGGAAAGGCGAACGCTAATCCGAATTCGCCGGCGCTGGAAACCCGCCGGGCGACACGGCGACGGCGCCGGTTTCGAGTTTGGCCAGAATCGCCAGCAGCGCGTCCTGCTCCTCAGGCGCGAGCGTCGCAAGCAGGCGCGTCTCGTAATCCAGCGCGAGACCGGCGACGCGGGCGAACAGCGCCCGGCCTTCCGCCGACAGGCGCAGCGCCGCCACGCGCTTGTCCGTCGGATCGCTCTGGCGTTCGACCAGCCGCTTTTCTTCAAGCGAGGCGACAGCGCGGCTCACCGCCATCTTGTCGAGCGGCGTCTTCGCGACGACGTCGCGCGCGGCCATCGCATTCGCCTGGCTTATGACGGCGAGGACGCGCCATTCGGGAATGGTGATGTTTTCGTCGGCGTAAGCGCGCGCCAGGCGGCGGCTGATCAGGTGGCCGAGCACGACGATGCGATAGGGAAGAAACTCGGAAAGGACGAGGCTCGCGGAATCAGGCTCCGCGTCCAGCGACGCCTGCTTCCCCGCTTCGCTCATTTACTTCACGCGCTCTCTTTCAAAACGCCGCGCCTGATCTGGTCTTCCTCGATCGACTCGAACAGCGCCTTGAAGTTGCCTTCTCCGAAACCTTCGTTGCCCTTGCGCTGAATGATCTCGAAGAAAATCGGGCCGATGGCATCCTGCGTGAAGATTTGCAGCAAGAGCCCCTGCCCTTGCGTCGGCGCGCCGTCGATGAGGATCGCGTTTTTCTTCAGCCGTTTCAGATCCTCGCCGTGATCGCCGACGCGGCTCTCGACTTTCTCGTAATAGGTATCGGGCGTCGACTGGAAGGGAACCTTGCGGGCGCGCAGGCCCTCGACTGTTTTGTAAATATCATCTGTGCCAAGAGCGATATGCTGGATTCCCTCTCCATTGTAGCGGTTCAGGAACTCCTCGATCTGCGACTTGTCATCCTGGCTTTCGTTCAGCGGAATGCGGATCTTGCCGCAAGGGCTGGTCATCGCTTTCGAGATGAGGCCGGTGAGCTTGCCCTCGATATCGAAGTAGCGGATTTCGCGGAAGTTGAAGATCGTCTCGTAATAGCTGGCCCATTTGTCCATGTTGCCGCGATGGAGGTTGTGCGTGAGGTGATCGATATAGGTGAGCCCCGCATCGTTCGCTTGCGGATCAACGCCTTCGATAGGCTCGAAATCCACATCGTAGATCGACTTCGCGCCGTAACGGTCGACGAGATAAACGTTGAGCCCGCCGATGCCTTCGATCGCCGGAATGTTCAACTCCATCGGCCCGGCTTTCGCCTCGATGGGCTTGGCGCCGCGCTTCACCGCTTCCTTGAAGGCGCGGTGCGCATCCTTCACCCGGAAGGCCATGGCGTTCGCCCCGGCGCCGTGCTGGTTGCGGAAATGGCCGGGCTGGCCCGCGGGCTCGCGGTTGAGGATGAAATTGATGTCGCCCTGCCTGTAATGGACGACGTCCTTGGAGCGATGCTTGCCGACGGCGGCGAAGCCCAGCGTTTCGAACAGCGACGCCAGCCTGTCGGGTTCCGGTCCTGTAAATTCGACGAACTCGAAACCGTCGGTTCCAATCGGATTTTCGAACAGGTCGGCCATAATCATTCCTCCCAGGGCGCGGCTCGCCCGGCGGCAGAATTGGTAACATATGTTACAATCTGGGATCAACCGCCCGGCGGATTAACGGGCGGGATTGTAAATCGCCCGTCCAAGCCGCCCATAGTCGGCGATGACCGACGCCGCCTCGGCGCGCAAGACATCCCGGAGATCGGAAGAGCACA
>JAVJPA010000045.1:0-2123 GCA_040216495.1 Amphiplicatus sp.
AGGGCCTATTTAGTCTCTGGAGCGCTTCAAGGCAAGACCTTGCGACCATCTTTTTTGGTCGCCGCAGACCCGCTCTCAAGCCGTGTCTATTGGGCGTGAGCGCCGTGTCCACAACGGGCGTCATGCGCGATATCCCACAAAGGAGAACTGGCAGGGGCGGAGGGACTCGAACCCACGGCCCTCGGTTTTGGAGACCGATGCTCTACCAACTGAGCTATACCCCTAAGGCCGGCCACCCCTGTAAGGCCCGCGACGCCGGGGCGCAATAGCCGAATGGCGCGCCGCCCGCGCATCTATTCTTTCGGAACCAGCTTGCGGTCCACATAGACCTCGCCGCCGCCATGCCGGGTGATGCGCCCGCTCACGGAGGCCATGTGAACCTCGCTCGACCCATAGAGCTTGAGCTCGGGCCGCACCGCCGCGCCGTCGAAAAACACCGCGCCCGAGCCGTCGATAAAGGCTCTCAACTTCTCCGCGCGTCCGCCCTGAATGGCGACCACGCCGGATCCGGCGATGCGCGCCGTCAGCGGACCGTCGAGGCGGGATCCGCGCACCGAGCCTGAGCCCGCGATGGAAACATCGAGCATGCCGTCAATCTCGCCGAGCACGACGTCGCCCGTTCCGGCGATATCGACGTCGACGATGGAGGCCGAGCCGGTGCGGATATCGGCGTCGCCCGAGACGTCGATTTCAAGCCCGGCGCCGATATCGCCGACGACAAGGCGGCTGCCGTCGATGATGCCGATAACCGCTTCGCCCATGTCGCCAGCCTCGCCGTAAACGTAGCAGGCGTCGAGATTGAGCGCGCCGTCGAGCGAGTCCATTTTCAGCTTCATGCGCGCGTCGATGAAGGTCGCATCGCCCTTGCGCGGCATGGCGACGATGACGGTCGGGTATTGGGTGAAGAAGTCTTCATCGACCGGCTTGCCTGTCGTGGCGGTGCGGCCCTGGCGCGGGTTGAGCGTGCGGGTGATGCGGTCGTTGCAGCAGTCGTGGACGTCCTCTTCCTTCCACTTCTCACCCGTGACGACGACGACGCCGTCCTTGAGGGCGAGCTGAACCTGGCGATAGGTTTTGCCCTGGCGGATCGTGACCTCGATCTCGTCGCCGCTGTTGCTGACGATCTCCACCGCGCCGGTCACGTTCTCGAAGCGGATATCCTCCGCCGCGAACCGCTCCGCCGCCGCCCCGCTCCCAAGAGCGAAGGCGAGCATCGTCCCGAAAGCAACAATTCTGGCCGCCATTTTGATGCCTCCACACCCGACACGCACGGCTGAAGCTTACCCCAGTAAAGCCGTCGCTGCGACATTCCGGAGGCTTTCCGAGCAAGAAATGGACCGGCGCGGGACACGCCAAGCGGTCCGCCCTGCCCCGAAACGGGACGCCGCGACGATGTTTCTGCGGCGTGGACAGGCGAATTGTGCTTGGGTTCGCCCGCAATCGGAGGGCGGCGGACGCCGCAGGAACGAATGAGCGACTTTCTCGGCATGGGCGGTTACGCGGGCTTCGTCTGGCCGGCCTACGCCGTTTCGGCGCTCGGGATCGGCGGGCTTTGCTTCTTCCTCTGGCGGCGCGGCAAGAGCGTCCGCGAACGGCTTGAAGCCGCCGAAGATCGCGCCGCGCGCAAGGATAACGCCGCGTGACTGCGGGGACGGCCCCTGCTTCCGGGCTCAGGCTGCGCGATGTCGCTGTCTCGCGCGGCGGCCGGACGATTGTCGCCGGCGTGACGCTCGACATTGCGCCGGGGGAAACCGTGCTCCTCAAAGGCCCGAACGGCGCCGGCAAGACGACGCTGCTGCGCGCCGTCGCAGGGTTGTCGCCCCTGTCAGCGGGATCGGTCGCCGCCAAAGGCGCCGAAAGCGCTTCGGAACGACGCATACGGATCATTTATGCGGGCCACGCCGACGCGGCGAAGGCGCCGCTGACGGTCAGCGAAAATCTTCAATTCTGGGCGAAGCTGTATGGCGCGCCGGCAAGCCTTGCCGGCAAGGCCCTGGCCGCGCTCGACCTTGAGCGCCTTCGCGACGCGCGCGCCGCCATCCTTTCGGCGGGGCAAAAGCGCCGGCTCGGCCTCGCCCGGCTGATCGTTTCCGGCAAAAAGATATGGCTCCTCGACGAACCCG
>JAVJPA010000046.1:0-1939 GCA_040216495.1 Amphiplicatus sp.
GCGCGGCGTCGAACGCCTATCCTCTTGATGCGTGTCGACTTTCAAGGGCCTTTGCTTCATATCGCTCGCAGCGACCGTTCCGTTTACGCCCGTTCCGGAGAGCGACAATGTCCAGCGAAGAATCCTATCTCGACCGCGTGCTGACCATGGAGGTCGGCCGCTGCACCGAGGCCGCCGCCATCGCCGCCTCGAAAATGATCGGGCGGGGCGACAAGACGGGCGCGGACCAGGAAGCCGTGACGGCGCTGCGCGAAGCGTTCAACAAGCTTGAAATCGACGGCACGGTCGTCATCGGCGAAGGCGAGCGCGACGAGGCGCCGATGCTCTATATCGGCGAGAAGGTCGGCACAGGGCGCGGCCCGAAAGTCGATATCGCGCTCGATCCGCTGGAAGGCACCGACCTCACCGCGAAAGCGATGGCCAACGCGCTCGCTGTCGTCGCGATGGCGCAGGGCGGCACGCTGCTCAATGCGCCCGACACCTACATGGACAAGATCGCCGTCGGTCCCGGCTACCCGGAGGGCATCGTCGATCTCGACGCCGCGGTCGAAGACAACATCGCCGCGGTCGCGAAAGCGAAGGGCGTCCCGACTTCCGAGATCACGCTATGCGTGCTCGACCGGCCGCGCCATGAAGCGATCATCGCGTCGGCGCGCAAGATGGGCAGCCGCGTGTTTCTAATCCCAGACGGCGATGTCGCCGGCGTGTTCCACACGACGGAAGTTTCAACCGGCATCGACCTTTATGTCGGGCAGGGCGGCGCGCCGGAAGGCGTTCTCGCGGCGGCGGCGCTCCGCTGCGTCGGCGGGCAAATGCAAGGCCGCCTCGTCTTCCGCAACGACGACGAACGCGCCCGCGCCGCCAAGCACGGCGTCACCGATCTCAATCGCAAATACGAACTGCGCGATCTTGCGTCAGGCGACGTCATCTTCGCCGCCACCGGCGTCACCAACGGCACCATGCTCGACGGCGTCCGCTGGGAGCCGGGCTATGTGCACACGCATACGGTGGTGATGCGCTCGAAGACGGGAACGGTGCGGTACATCCGGGCGCGGACGAAGCGGTGAGGGCGGCGGCTTAAGCGCGCCGCGCCACGGGCGAGTCTTCATCCGCGCGTTCCTTCGACAGCCACTTGTCCAGAATCTTTTCAAGCGTCTGCTGGCGGGTCGGCTTCGGAAGGAAATCGTCCATCCCCGCCTCGTAGCAGCGGCGGCGATCTTCTTCGAGCACATGCGCCGTCGCGGCGATGATTGGCGTGCTCGGGTATCCGTGCGAAGCTTCGAACTGGCGGATGAGGCGCGTCGCCTCGTGTCCGTCCATCACCGGCATGGAGACATCCATGACGACCAAGGCGGGGCGAAGTTTTTTGTAGGCCTCGACCGCCGCGGCGCCGTCGCCCGCGACAAAGACTTCGTAGCGAGTCGTGTCGATCATCTTCAGAAAGACGAGCTGGTTGACCGCATTGTCTTCGGCGAGAAGCAGCATGGGGCGGGCGGAAGCGGCGCCGGCAGGACGCGCCGCGACTTCGGGCGCAGGAGGCGGCGGCTCGACAACAGCCTGAAGCGCGGGTGAGGCCGGCGCTTCAGCCAGCGCCCGCGCCATCGAATCCATGAGCTGCGAAGCGCGGATCGGCTTGGTCAGCCACGCCGCATACCGCGCGCTTCGCGCATCGGCGCTGTCCAGCCCGAAATCGACCGATGAAAGCATGATGATCGGAGTCGTCCTGAAACGCGGGTCCGCCTGCACGCGGCCGGCGAAAGCGTCCCCGTCTTCCTGCGGCATCTGGTAGTCGGTGAGAATCAGATCGAACGGCGCGCCGCCGGCATGCGCCTTTTCAAGGGCTGCGAACGCTTCCTTCGCCGATTGCTTGATCTCGACATTCATGGCCCATCCATGAGCCAGTTCGGCGATGACCTGCCGGTTGATGCGATTGTCGTCG
>JAVJPA010000047.1:0-23562 GCA_040216495.1 Amphiplicatus sp.
CCCTGCGGTTTCGTAGCCCCGCCTCGCACCGCCTGTTCAGCGTCTTCCCGCCAGTCCGTGTTTCCTCACCAGGCCGCGAATCTGGTCGTAGGTGAGGGAGAGACGCTCTCCCGCCAGCCGCTGGTTGCCGCCGCAGGCGATGAGCGTTTCCTCGACCCATCGGCGCTCTATGCCGTCAAGTTCTTTGCGGAGATCGGCCGGCGCGGCCGGGGTTTCGCCGAGAGAAGCATGCGCCGGTCGGGTATCGCCCGTCAGGTTCTCCGGCGGCATTTGCGCCGCCTCGAAAGGATCAATCGCCGCCTCGCCTATAGGGCCGCTGTTGCCGGAAGCGAGCCATCTATAGAAAGAGCGTTCCGCCGCATTCTTCAGTTCACGGACGTTGCCCGGCCATGAATGGCGCGCGAACGCCGCCATGGCGTCCGGCGTGAAACCTTCGTAACGCGCCTCCATTTCGCGGGCGAGCCCGCCAGCAAAGTGCGCGGCGAGGAGGGGAATGTCTTCCTTGCGTTCGCGCAGGGGCGGGGCGGCCACGACATCGAAGGCGAGCCGGTCGAGCAGGTCGGCGCGGAACTTTCCTGACGCGGCGCGAGCCTTGAGATCGACATTCGCCGCCGCCACGATGCGCACGTCCGCCGTCAACGTCTGCTCGCCGCCGACGCGCTCATATTCGCCATACTCGATGATCCGCAGCAGTTTCTCCTGCACCCTGAGCGAGGCCGAGGCGATTTCGTCGAGAAAAAGCGTGCCTCCGTCGGCCCGTTCAAACCGCCCGCGATGACGTTTCTGCGCGCCGGTGAAGGCGCCGGCTTCGTGGCCGAAGAGTTCGCTGTCTAGGAGCTCGTCGGTCATCGCCGCGCAGTTGAGCTTGATGAACGGCCCTTCCCAGCGGCGCGACAGGAAATGGATTCGCGCCGCGATCAGCTCCTTTCCCGCCCCCCGTTCGCCGAGAATGAGCAACGGTCTGTCGAGTATTGCCGCGGCGGAGGCGTGGTCGAGCGCATCCTGAAAGGCAGGCGCGGCGCCAATAAGTTCGGGAGGCTCGGGGGGCGATGGCACAGGCTAAGATTACCATATTAGCTGCGTAATTAAAGCCAGAAATAAGGTAATAAATGCCTAATCCGAAAGCTTTGTCTATGGCTGGTTTCTAAAAAAGTCAACAATATCAGCAAGTTATACCTTTGTTCCCAAACTGGCACGCCTCTCGCAATGGAAGCCGTAACCAAAGCGGGCGAGGCGCCCGGCAGGCAGGAGAGGCAAATGAGTTATTACCGCTATGAAGACCGCGATCTCGACTGGGAGACCCGTTTCCGCCGCGCCTGTCGCGGACGCGAGGGCTTCGCCTGGGGCGCATTCCTCATTGGTTTCATCCTCGGCGGCATTATCTTTTGATCGGGAGTAAGAGATGGGCGTTTTTTCAAGACTGAGCGACATCGTCAATTCGAACATCAACGCGATGCTCGACAAGGCCGAAGATCCTGAAAAGATCGTGCGGCTCATCATCCAGGAGATGGAGGACACGCTTGTCGAGGTGCGCTCGCGCGCCGCGCGGGCGATCGCGGACAAGAAGGAAGTCGAGCGCAAGAAGCTCGAATTCTTGGGCCGCGCCAACGAGTGGGAATCGAAAGCCGAACTCGCCATCGCCAAGGGCCGTGACGATCTCGCCCGCGGCGCCATTTCCGCCAAGCGCAAGGCGCAGGAGATGGTCGAGCTGTTCGACAAGGAGCTCGATGCGATTTCGAAAAGCCTCGACAAGGCGAACGAAGATCTCGAGAAACTTCAGGCCAAGCTGAAAGAAGCCAAGGCCAAGCAGCGCTCGCTCGAAATCCGCCGCCATTCCGCGTCCGACAGCGTGCGGATCAACCGTCAGGTCTATGACGGCCGGATCGACGACGCGATGGCCCGCTATGAACGGTACGAGCGCCGCATCGACGAGCTTGAAGCGGAAGCGGAAAGCTACGTTCTCGGCCGCCCGAAATCGCTTGAGGAAGAGTTCAAGGAGCTTGCGGTCGAAGACGAGGTCAACGCCGAGTTCGAGGCGCTGAAGCGGCGCGTGGCGCAACGTCTCGGCAATTCGTAACGGACGCCGGACAGGGAAAGAGAAGGGGCGGTCAGATGGAAGGTTTCTGGATCCTGGGGATCGTGGCGCTCACCTGCGTCGCCCTTCCCGCAACCATCATGCACTACGTGACCGAATGGCGGAAAACCAAGTCGCCATCGGTCGACGATGAACGGCTGGTGGACGATTTGTGGAAGACCGCGCAGCGGTTGGAGCGCCGCGTCGACGCGCTGGAGACGATCCTCGACAAGGAAGCGCCGAAATGGCGCGACGATTACAGGGATCGTCCCCATGCGTGAACGCCATCACCACCATCATCATTACCATGACCGCGAAGGTTACGCCTATCACGCGGGCGATCCGGGGCCGGGACCGAACCTTCACAGGCTGAGGAGAAACATCCAGCGCGGCAAGATCGCGGGCGTGTGCCGGGGGCTTTCGGATTATTTCGGCTGGAACGTCAAATATATCCGAGTGGGGTGGATTCTGGCGACCGTGTTCTTCTTCCCGATGCCAATCATCGCTTACGGCGTTGCGGCGATAGTCATGAAGCCCGGCCGTTATGACGGGCCGCTTTATCAGTCTACGGAAGATGAGCGCTTCTGGCGAACCTACTCCGTCAAGCCGAGAGCGACCTTCTCCGAGCTTAAGCACCGCTTCCGGGCGCTGGACACCCGGATTGAGGAAATGGAATACGCCGTAACGTCGAACGAGTACGGCCTTCGAAAAGAGTTCCGCGACCTCGAACGCGGCGTCTGATTTCAGATAAGCGGCGGCTGCGCGCGGCCCGGAAACGGGCCGACAGGAGACGTGCGCCCTCGCGACGGTCAAGGGAGAGAGAAATGACCGGCATCGCCATTATACTGAGGCTTTGCGCCATTTTGCTGCTGGCGGGCGCAGTCGCGGGCATGCTGACGCTGGGCAAGGCCTCGGGCGGGCCGACGCCGCCGCCCGGCGGGGCGCTTGCCGCCAAGGCTTGCCTGTTTCCCCTGCTATGAGGGCTATTAGGCCCGGCCGGCGTTGCCCGCCCTGGTCCGGCCGGTTAGGATTGGCCCGAATTTCGGCCCTTCAAGAAGGGCCGCAGCGAGGACGCAAAAACTGTGGCGGAAGGCAAGCGACGCCGGCGACGGCGGCCGTCGGACGGCGGCAAGGCGCCGGTTGAGCCGACAGGAAACGGCGCGTCCGCCACGCTTCCCGTCATGGACGCCAAACCCGACGCAGGGGACCGTCCGAAACCGAAGCCGCCCAAATCTGCGCGCAGACACGCCGAACGTTTCGCTGCGCTCGACCTTGGAACCAATAACTGCCGGCTGCTGATAGCCGCCCCGCGCGGGCGCCAGCTCCGCATTGTGGACGCCTTCTCGCGCATCGTCAGGCTTGGCGAGGGGCTCTCGCAGACGGGCGCCTTGCTGCCCGCAGCGATGGACCGAGCCGTCGAAGCGTTGAAAGTCTGCGCGGAAAAGATCGAAAAGCGCGGCGTCAGCCGCCAGCGCTGTATCGCGACGCAAGCCTGCCGGGCCGCGGCCAACGGCGCCGAGTTCCTCGCTCGCGTCGAAGCGGAGACAGGGCTGGTCTTCGAGATCATTTCAACGTCAGAGGAAGCGCGCCTGTCGGTGAAGGGGTGCGCGGAACTCCTCGATCCGAAAGCCGAGGCGGGGCTCGTTTTCGATATCGGCGGCGGATCGACGGAGATTTCGTGGATCCGCCATGGCGCAAACGGCGCCGGCGCCGACATCGCGGCCTGGGCCTCGATGCCGCTCGGCGTCGTCAGTCTTTCCGAGCGCTGGGGCGGGCGCGAGATTGATCTGGCGACCTACGAACGGATCGTTGAAAGCGTGCGCGCCGAAGTCGCCGCCCTTGGGGATCCGGCGAGCCTCAGGGAAATTTTCGCCCGCGACGGGGCGCATTATCTCGGCACGTCCGGCACGGTTACCTCGATTGCGGGCGTGCATCTCGCCTTACCGCGTTATCGGCGAGATGTGGTTGACGGGCTCTGGCTGACCATTGAAGAGGCGCGAGGCGTTACGGAAAAACTGCGATCGATGAGCTTCGACGATCGCGCCGCCGAGCCTTGCATCGGCCGCGAGCGAGCGGATCTCGTGGTCTGCGGCTGCGCCATTCTTGAAGCGTTGCAACGCGAATGGCCGGCGAGCCGCATCCGCGTCGGCGACAGGGGCCTGCGCGAAGGCATGCTTGCGGATCTCGCCGACCAGGCCCGCCGGCGGCGGCGGCGAAAAACGTCGAAGCGAGTTGAGAAGACATCTACTCCGCCGGCATAACCAGACGGGCGCGCCTAGCGCGCATCGCGGTCAATTTCGCTTTCAGCCAGATACGTTGCGGCCACGCCGGACGGAAAACCCATTCGCGGACCTGCGCGACCAGCGTGGGGTCCGCCTGATCGACGCGCGCCGCTTCTGACTTAACGACGCCGCGCAATTCCAGCGCATTGAGGCTGAGATCGCGGCGCGTTTTCGCCAACGCCGAGGTGGCGGCCGCCGCTGTCATGGAAAGAAGCTCTGAAGCGCGCCGCGTGTCGATAGCGGCCAGTTCGGCAAGCGCCTGCACCGCGCGCGACCGGTCGGATCCCAGCGTTCGGTCAGCCAGCGCCCGGCCGCGCGCGCGGACATCCGCCGCCGAAAGCCGGCGTTGATTGCGCAGGAGATTTTCCGGACAGCGATCGAGCAGGATGGCGAGACCCGCCGCCCCAATGACCGAGCGCGTCGTTCGCCGGTATCCGTACATCACAAGCGAGAGGGCGACCGGGGCCAGCTTGGAGGCGGGCCACTCCTCAATGTTCAACCGTCGAACCGCTTCATTGGCGGCGGCGGATGCGGCCTGATTCAGCAAATAGGCGGCGAGCGACATGAATACTCCTTACCCGCCCGCCGATCACCGCGAGAACAATCCCTGAAGGGGTTCGTTCCCGCGGCTTCATCGCATGTCGATCAATTCATGTTTGCGCCGTCGCCGGCTGCCTGTCAGAGCGGCGGAATGCGCAGCGACTGGCCCGGATAGATCTTGTCCGGGTTTGACAGCATCGGCTTGTTAGCCTCGAAAATCACAGGATATTTTCCGGCGTCGCCGTAATGCTCCTTGGCGATTTTCGACAGCGTGTCGCCCGACTTGACCGTATAGAAGGTCGCCGCCGGGGTCTTGTCCTCCACTTCGATATGGCTTTCGACCTCTGCGACGCCGGGCGTGTTGCCGGCGGCCAGGATGGCTTTTTCCGCTTCGGCCTGCGTCGCGGCCTTGCCTCTCAGGACCATTTTTTCGCCGGTCTGTTCGACCTTAAGGTCCTTAACCTGGGTCTTGTGGCCGGTGATCCGGTCGCTGACGCCCTCCGCGGCGTTCGAGAAGGTTTTGGAGATTGCGTCGCCAGCGTCGCGCGCGAACTTGAACAGATTCATCATCGCCTCCGTTGCTGCTATTGCTTGTTGCCGAACAGGCCGTTCATCAACGACTTGCCCATGCCTTCCATCAGGTCGTCCGTGAAGTCGCCGTCGCCGTCCGCATCGAGGAAGTTCATCAGCCCTCCGAACTGGGTCGGCGCGGCTTTCTGGGCGCGAACGCCTTCTTCGGTTACGAGGCCGGCAAGGGCCGATGAATCGAGGCCCTGTTCGCGCTTGGCGCGGCCGAGCGAGGCGAGGATCGCCGGGGCGGCCATCGCGAGGAGCGAGCCGATCTGGTCCTGATTGACTCCGGCGGACTTGGCGAGGGCGGCCTCGGTCTGCCCGCGCTTGCCGCCGAGGATGTGCTCGAGAATTTTCTGGCCGTCCGCAAGAACATTGTCGTCGCCAATCTTGCTGACATTGTTGAGCAGGCTCCCGTCGTGATTTTCGAGAGCGCGCGAGAGAGCCTCGGCGCCTTGCGGCGTGGAGGCGTTTTTCTTCAGTCCGTTCATGATGACCGCCATCGCCATCGGCATCATCTGAGCGGCGAGATTCTGGTTCATTCCGGTCTTCTGGGAAGCCTGCGGCGCAAGCTGCGACGCGACCACCTGGGTAAGCTGATCCATGAGCGACATGTCTCTACTCCTTAAAAAAGGGGTACCCCCAATGCTGATACCCGCAGAAAGAGTGCGTCCTGGCTTCGCCCAAGTCCAGTAAACCCTTCAAAATCGGGTTTGCGACTCGTTTTCTCTCCGCTATAGAGCGCCATGGAGCGCCGGAAATCTTCCGCGAAAGACCCGCAGCGGCCCCGCAAGCGGCCGAAGGTCGATATTGCGACCACGGCGATGGGCGAGGTCCCCAAAAAGCGCGGCCTGAAAAAAGACCCGCAAGAGGCGGCGAAGAAGGCCGGCAAGGGGCAGGTGACCCCGTCCGGCGGCGGCCAGCGCGACATGGCGGTCAATGTGAAAACCGCCTACAAGCGCAAACTCTCTTCGACCCTTTGGCTGCAACGTCAACTCAACGATCCGTTCGTCGCCAAGGCGAAGGCCGAAGGCTACCGCAGCCGCGCCGCTTACAAGCTGATCGAACTCGATGAGAAATACGATCTCCTGAAAAAAGGCGCGCGCGTCGTCGATCTCGGCTGCGCGCCCGGCGGCTGGTTGCAAGTCGCTGGCAAGAAAGCCGGCGCCGGCGCGGTGATCGTCGGCATCGACTATCTGGAAATGCCGTCCGTGCCGGGTTCCGACTTCCTGCAACTCGATTTTCTGGATGAGACCGCTCCAGACAAGCTCAAGGCGGCGCTCGGCGGGCAGGCCGATGTCGTGCTCTCCGACATGGCGGCGCCGACCACCGGCCATCGCGAGACGGATCATCTCCGCATTATCGGCCTCGCCGAAGCGGCGCTCGATTTCGCCGAAGACATTCTGGCCCCCGGCGGATCGTTCGTGTGCAAAGTGTTTCAGGGCGGCGCGGAAGGCGAACTGCTCGCGCGGCTGAAGAAGAATTTCGAGACGGTTAAACACGCCAAGCCGAAAGCGAGCCGGCAGGACTCAGCGGAAATGTATGTTGTGGCGACCGGGTTCAGGGGAGCGGCGGCGTGAAAATCTGGGTCTCCTCTCTCGCGCTCGTCCATGATACAGCCTCGAAGGCGAGGCCCGCTCGCGTCATCAGCCTCCTTTCGCCCGGCGATGAATTTCCGGCGATTTCCGGCCTCGCCGCCGCGCGCCATCACCGCGTCCACCTCCATGACATTCGCGAACCTCTCGACGGTCACGTGACGCCGAGCGGCGATCACGTGCGCGGGCTGGTCGCATTCCTGAAAGACTGGCGCAATGAAGAGCCGTTGCTGGTTCATTGCTGGGCCGGCATTTCGCGCTCAACCGCGACGGCTTTCATCGCCGCGTGCCTTCACAATCCGCAGGCGGACGAGCGCGAAATCGCGCTGGGCCTGCGCGCCGCGTCGCCGACCGCTTTTCCGAACACGCGCATCGTCGCCTTCGCCGACGAGCTTTTGAAGCGCGGCGGGCGGATGACCGCGGCGGTGGAGGCGATGGGCGAGAGCGATTTCGCCGAAGAGGCGGCGCCGTTCTCGATTCCGTCGGTTTATGGCGCGCGGATAGGCGCGGCGCAGGGATGAAAAGGGAGACGACAATGCGCGCAGGGGTTCTGGTGTGGATCGCAGGATCGATCTTGTTGACGGGATGCGCGCGAGAGACGCCGGCCGACGAACCGGCGCCGGCAGCGCGCGAGCCGGGAGAGCCTTCCGCGGAGGCGCCAGCGCGAGCGACCGCTTCGGCTGGCTCGATCAATGCGCCCATACCGGACGACGTCGTGACGGTCATTGGCGAGGAAGACGCCGATAAAACCGTTTCCGTCCGCATCGGGACGAAAATCGCCGTCTCTCTCGTCGGCGTTCCAACCGCAGGCTACGCCTGGGGCGTCGAGGAAGCGCCTGATTTTCTCGAAGCCGCCGGCGAGACCGGAGGGCCGACAACGACCGACCAGCTTCAGGAAGGCTATGCGGGCGGCCATCATTGGGAAGTGTTTTTCTTCAATGTGACGGCGGCGGGTTCAGGAGTTTTGCGGCTCGAACAGCGCCGGCCCTGGGAAACCGACGAAGCGCCGATGGAAACCTTTTCCGTGACGGTCGCGGCGGCGGAATAGGAGGAAGCGGGTGAGCATCGTCAAGGCGGGACTGGCGTCAGGCGTCGTCGGCGGCGCGCTCGATCTGATCGCTGCGTGCGCTGTCTATCCGGCGATGTACAAGATTCCTGTGATCCGCATCCCGCAGTCGATCGCCAGCGGTGTTCTCGGCGCCGACGCATACGAGGGCGGCGCGAAAACGGCGGCGCTCGGCGTGGGCCTGCATTTCTTTATCGCCGTCGTCGCGGGGTTCGCGCTCGCCTTCGCCATGAAGGCTTCCGCGCGGCTGCATCGCATGGCGATTGCGACCGGAGCGGTTTTCGGCGTTGCGGTCTATTACTTCATGCAGAAGATCGTGCTGCCGCTCTCGCAGGCGCTCGTGCGCGAGCCTGATCTTGCGGCGCTCGCGATCGGCCTCGCCATTCACATCTTTATCTTCGGCGTTCCTATGGCGCTTGTCGCCCGCCGTTTTCTTTATCCGAAAGGCTGACTCTCATGGATATCCGCGAAGCCCTGACCTTTGACGATGTGCTGCTAGAACCGGGCGCATCCGAAGTCATGCCGTCGGAGGTTTCGACAAGGGCGCGCCTGACCCGCGAAGTGACGCTGAACATTCCGGTGATCTCGTCTGCGATGGATACGGTTACCGAAGCGGAGATGGCTATCGCCATGGCGCAGAACGGCGGCATCGGCGTGCTTCACCGCAATCTGACGATTGAGGAGCAGGCCGAGCATGTGCGGCGCGTCAAGCGCTACGAAAGCGGCATGGTGGTCAATCCGCTGACTTTGCCGCCCGACGCGACGCTCGAGCAGGCGTGGGCGATCATGGACGACCGGAAGATTTCCGGCTTCCCGGTGATAGAAAAGCCGGACGCCAACGGCGTCGGCAAGCTGGTCGGCATTCTCACCAACCGCGACATGCGCTTCGCGTCAGATCCGAAGCAGAAAATTTCCGAACTGATGACGCGCGATAATCTCGTCACCGTGCGTCCTCATGCGAGCCGAGAGGAAGTGACGAAGCTCCTGCACAAGCACCGCATCGAAAGGCTGATCGTCGTGGACGAGCAGTATCGCTGCATCGGCCTGATTACGGTGAAGGACATCGAGAAGGCGCAAAAACATCCGAACGCGGCGAAGGACGCGGAAGGGCGTTTGCTCGTCGCGGCGGCGTCATCGGTCGGCGATGCCGGCTTCGCGCGCGTCGAGGCGCTGATCGACGCCGGCTGCGACGTGATCGTCATCGACACGGCGCACGGCCATTCGTTGAAAGTTCTCGAACAGGTGGAGCGCGTCAAGCGCGCCTCCAACGCGACGCAGGTTATCGCCGGCAATGTCGCGACCTACGACGGCGCAAAGGCGCTCGCCGACGCTGGCGCGGACGCGATCAAGGTCGGCATCGGGCCGGGCTCCATCTGCACGACGCGGATCGTCGCCGGCGTCGGCGTGCCGCAACTGACCGCCGTGATCGACGCGGCGCGGGCGGGGCGGGAGTCGGGCGTTCCCGTCATCGCCGACGGCGGCATCAAATATTCAGGCGATATGGCGAAAGCGCTCGCCGCCGGCGCCGACACGGTGATGGTCGGCTCGCTTCTGGCGGGCACGGACGAAGCGCCGGGCGAGGTGTTTCTCTATCAAGGGCGCCCGTACAAATCCTATCGCGGCATGGGCTCGATCGAAGCGATGGCCCGCGGCAGCGCCGACCGTTATTTCCAGGCGGACGTGAAAGAACAGATGAAGCTCGTCCCGGAAGGCATCGAGGGGCAGACGCCCTACAAAGGCCCCGCCGCGCCGATCCTGCACCAGCTGGTCGGCGGCGTCAGGGCGTCGATGGGCTACCTCGGCGCGCCGACGATCCCTGACCTGCAAAAGCGCGCCCGCTTCGTGAAAATCACCAATGCCGGCCTGCGCGAGAGCCACGTCCATGACGTGCAGATTACGCGCGAAGCGCCGAACTATCCGTCGCGGTCGTAATCTCGGTCCTTAAGACATATGTCGCCCTATCTCGCTCCCGTGTTGATGCTCGCGGCGTCGAACGTGTTCATGACGCTCGCCTGGTACGGACATCTCAAGTTCAAGGCGACGCCGCTTCTCATCGTCATCGGTGCGAGCTGGCTGATCGCCTTCTTCGAATATTGCCTCGCCGTGCCGGCGAACCGCATCGGTCATGCGGTCTATTCGGCGGCGCAACTGAAAACCATTCAGGAAGTCATTACGCTGATCGTTTTTGTCGGGTTCTCCGTCCTGTATCTGAAAGAGCCTGTCGGCTGGAACCATCTCCTTGGCTTCGGCTTCATCGCGCTTGGCGCTTTCTTCATTTTCAGGCCGTAGCGCGATGAGGCTTTCCGGACGCATCGCCGCCGCCATCGAGGTTCTCACCGACTTCGAGACGCGGCGTGTGCCTTTGAAGATCGCCATCGCCGACTGGGCGCGCGGCGCGCGCTACGCCGGCTCGAAAGACCGGGCGTGGATTTCCGGCGTTTGTCTCGATGCGCTCCGGCGGCGCTCTTCATTAGCCGCGCACATGGGAGACGCCTCTCCTCGCGCCGCTATTCTCGGCGCGTTAGGCGCGGTCTGGAGGACGCCAATCGAGGAACTCGCCGCCGCCGCCGCGGAAACGCCGCACGGGCCGGGGGCGTTGAGCGATGGCGAGAGCGTACGGCTGTTTGCGCCGCCTGAAGACGATGCGCGTGAGCCAGCGCATATCGCCGGCGACTTCCCCGAACGGCTGACAACGCACATGACGCGCGCCTTCGGCGACGATGCGGCGCGCGAGGGAAGGGCGCTCGCCGAACGCGCCGATATCGATCTTCGCCTTAACACGCTGAAGACATCGCCCGACAAAGCGCTCGCCGCGCTTGCAAGCGTCGGCGCGGAAGCGGCGCCGTTCATGACGACCGCCGCCCGCATTGCAGCGCCGCCCGCCGACGCGAAGGCGCCCGCGATCACGATCATTCCCGCCTTCAATAAGGGCTGGGTCGAGGTGCAGGATCTCGGCTCACAAATCGCCGCCGCGGCGGCGGGCGCGATCAAGGGCGCGCAGGTTCTCGATTTCTGCGCCGGCGGCGGCGGCAAGACGCTGGCGCTGGCGGCGATGATGGAAAACACCGGCCAGCTTTACGCTTACGACAATGACGCGCGGCGCCTGCAACCGCTCTATGACAGGGCCAAGCGCGCAGGCGTAAGAAACTTGCAGATCGTCAATCCGGCGACAGACAAAGCCGCGCTCGAAGCGCTCCGGGGCAAGATGGATGTCGTCTTCATCGACGCGCCCTGCACCGGATCAGGCACATGGCGACGCCATCCCGACACCAAGTGGCGGCTGACGCCGGAACAGCTTGAGCGCCGCATGGAGGAGCAGGATCAAGCGCTCGCCGAAGCGGCCCCGTTCGTCAAGCCGGGCGGGCGCCTCGTCTACGTCACCTGCTCGATGTTCATGGAAGAGAACGAGGACCGGCTCGCCGCTTTCCTCTCGGCCAGTACGGATTTTGCCTTCACGCCGGCGATTGAGGGTATCGTCGCATCAGGTCTTTTGTCTGAAGACGGCCGCAACGCTCTTGCTGCTTGCGCGACGCCTGACGCCGCGCTGCGCCTGACGCCCGTGCGCGTTCGCACGGACGGATTTTTCATCGCGACACTGAAACGAAAGAGTTAGAACCGCCTCATGACGTTAGACCCCCACGCCGCCCGCCACGAACGAGTCCTGATTGTCGATTTCGGCAGCCAAGTGACGCAACTGATCGCCCGACGCCTCCGCGAGGCGGGCGTCTATTGCGAGATCCATCCTTACAACAGGGTCGATGAGGCGTTCCTTGGCGTATACGCGCCGAAGGCGGTGATCCTTTCCGGCGGACCGGCGAGCGTTACGACCGGCGGCTCCCCGCGCGCGCCCGAGGCGGTGTTCGCCATGGGGATTCCGGTCCTCGCCATCTGCTACGGCCAGCAGACCATGGCGGTGCAGCTCGGCGGCAAGGTCGAGCCGAGCGATCAGCGCGAGTTCGGCCGCGCCGATGTCGAGATCAGGCATCCGAGCCCGCTTTATGACGGCGTCTGGAAAGTCGGCGGGCGCTATCCGGTATGGATGAGCCATGGCGACAGGGTGACGCAGCTTGCGCCGGGATTCTCCGTTGTCGGAACGTCGGAGAACGCGCCCTACGCGATCGCCGTCGATGAGGCGCGCCGCTTTTACAGCGTCATGTTCCACCCCGAAGTCGTGCATACGCCGGACGGGGCGAAACTCCTTCGCAATTTCGTTCGCAACATCGCCGGGCTCAAGGGCGACTGGACCATGGCGGCGTTCCGCGACGAGGCGATCAGGGAAATCCGCAAACAGGTCGGGTCGTCGCGGGTGATCTGCGGTCTGTCGGGCGGCGTCGACTCGTCTGTGGCGGCGGTGCTTATTCACGAAGCCATCGGCGAACAGCTTACCTGCGTGTTCGTGGACACGGGCCTGATGCGGGCGGGAGAGGGCGAGGAAGTCGTCCGTCTGTTCCGCGACAGCTACAATATTCCGCTCATTCATGTTGAGGCGGAAGATCTCTTCCTCGGCAAGCTCAGGGGCGTCGACGACCCGGAAAAGAAACGCAAGATTATCGGCGCGACCTTCATCGAGATCTTCGAGACAGAAGCGAAGAAGGTCGAAGGCGCCGAGTTTCTCGCGCAGGGCACGCTCTATCCCGACGTGATCGAAAGCGTTTCGTTCGATGGCGGCCCGTCAGTGACGATCAAGTCGCATCACAATGTCGGCGGCCTTCCCGAGCGGATGAACCTGAAACTTGTCGAACCTTTGCGCGAGCTGTTCAAGGACGAAGTGCGCGCGCTCGGGCGAGAGCTGGGCCTGCCCGACCATTTCGTCGCCCGTCATCCGTTTCCCGGGCCGGGCCTCGGCATCCGCATTCCCGGCGAGGTGACGAAAGACAAGGCCGACATCCTGCGCAAGGCCGATGCGATCTATCTCGACGAGATCAAAAAGGCCGGCCTTTACGACGAAATATGGCAGGCCTTCGCCGTGCTGCTCCCGGTGCGCACCGTCGGCGTCATGGGCGACGAGCGCACCTACGACTTCGTCCTCGCGCTGAGGGCCGTCACCTCGACCGACGGCATGACCGCGGACTATTATCCGTTTACGCACGACTTCCTAGGCCGCTGCGCGACCCGCATCATCAACGAGGTCCGCGGCGTTAATCGCGTGGTGTATGACGTGACGAGCAAGCCGCCGGGGACGATTGAGTGGGAATAATTCAGACCCATCCGAACGCCGCCGATTTTACGCCATAACCCTCCATAACACGCTGAAATAGCTAAATAAATCGTTCGGCATCTATCGCCGTCTATCGCGGGGTATGCCTCGGAATTGACGGTATGGCTGACGGTATGGCGGCTCTTGTTTCATCGTCAGATTGCATATACCGTCACGGCTTAGAGAGCTTGTGACGGTATTTTTCTCGGCATTATTCCTTTGAAACAAAAAGGAAATTTGCCGTTCAAGGAGGTCAGTTTTGGCCTGACGGTATAATTGGTGGCTCTCTAGCGTTTTTTGAACGATTTCGGAGGGTCCAATGCTGACTGATGCCGCCATCAAGGCACTGAAACCAAAAGACAAATTATACAAGGTCGCCGACCGTGACGGTATGTACGTCGCGGTCCAGCCCTCGGGGGCGGTCGTGTTCCGATACGACTACCGCATGAACGGTCGCCGCGAGACCTTGACGCTCGGGCGATACGGCTCGGCCGACCTGTCTCTGGCGCGTGCGCGGGAGAAGTTGATCGACGCGCAGCGCGCCATTCTCGAAGGGCGGTCGCCTGCGCAGGAGAAGCAGCGGGAGAAGCGCCGCATCAAGGAGGCCAAGAGCTTCGGCGAGTTCGGCGAGCGCTGGCTGCAAGAGCATCGGATGGCGGAAAGCACCCGCGCCATGCGCCGCTCGATCTACGAGCGGGACATCCTTCCGACATTTCGGAATCGGCTGCTGACGGAAATCAGCCCCGAGGATTTGCGCGCGATGTGCGAGAAGGTGAAAGCCCGCGGCGCACCCGCCACGGCAGTCCATGTGCGGGACATCGTGAAGCTGGTTTACGCCTTCGCGATCCTGCACGGGGAGAAGGTGCCGAACCCTGCCGAGGAAGTCGGGCCGGCCTCGATCGCGACCTTCGTTCCTAAGGACCGCTCGCTATCGCCCGCCGAAATCCGCGTCATGCTCAGCCAGCTTGAGCATGTGGCGACCCTGCCGACCATCCGGCTCGGGGTGAAGCTGTTCCTCATCACCATGGTCCGCAAGAGCGAGCTACAGGATGCGACCTGGGATGAGGTGGACTTCGAGAATGCGGTGTGGTCGATTCCGAAGGAGCGGATGAAGCGCTCCAAGGCGCACAATGTCTATCTGCCGGAGCAGGCGATCGACATCCTCGTTGCGCTCAAGACCTGCGCCGGCAATTCGAGATACCTGCTGCCTTCGCGCTATGATGCGGACGCGCCGATGTCGCGGGCGACGTTCAACCGCGTGACCTATGCGGTCGTCGAGCAGGCCAAGAAAGCGGGATTGCCGCTGGACCCGTTCACCGTCCACGATCTTCGCCGGACGGGCTCGACGCTTCTCAACGAGCTGGGCTTCAACAGCGACTGGATCGAAAAGTGCCTCGCGCATGAGGACGGCCGGTCGTCGCGCGGCATCTACAACAAGGCGGAATACGAGCACCAGCGCCGCCATATGATGCAGCAATGGGCCAATCTCATCGATGCCTGGGTCGCAGGCCAGAAATACGTCCCGACGCTCTATCCGGCGACCATGGACCTTCTGGTTCCCGAGCCTAGCCTTTGACTGGCCGGGCCTTCCTCAGACTGACGTCTGGGGACGGCGCTCGCTTGATGGCTTTTGCTCTGGAGGCTTGGCGGCGCTGCTCAAGCCAAGCCTCCACCTCGCCGAGATCCCACACCACGGTTCGGGCGGTCAGATAGAAGCGCTGCGGAAACTCGCCGCGCTGCTCCATGTCATAGATGGTCGTGTCGGCCAGCGGGACGATCTCGCGGAGCTGATGCCGGCGGATGGTGCGCTTGGTCAGTGGGGGTGACTGGCTCATTTCCGGCCCCCGCCGTCCGCGATCCGCGTGGTGCAGGCCTTCATGTCTTCATTGTCGGTCATTCCGACGTTCAGGGTCGCCATAGCGCGCCTCGATCCTTCAGCACCGTGTCCAGGGTTTGCCGGGAGGCGGCCAGCAACGTGACTGCGATCTCCTTGGCGTATGGCGGACTTTGGGGGGCGATCGGCGGCGTGTAGCGTGCCGTATTCGCGCTTATGCGCAGAAGGCACCCCGCCGCCGCTGGCGGGAGAAGGTCGAAGCGCTGGGAGCAGCGGAGGCGCAGCCGCTGCCCCCAACGGCTTAGCCGGGCGTGCGCCGGGCCTTGGCGAAGCCGCGATCGGTGGCGATGAAGCGTTCGAGCATCGGCACGATCAGCTTGGCCGGCTCGATGGCCGCGCCGCCTTCGGCGAGCAGGCGGCCATATTCGGTGAGATCGCGATGGAGCGCCGCGGGCACCTCCAGCGCGATCTTGACGGGTTTGTCGTCGGCGATGGGGCCGAGTTTCAACTTGGTCATGGATCAGCTCCTGTAGGGCTCGAACACGATGTCGCGCGTGACGATGACCCTGACCGGGAAGCCGGGGCGGATGGTGAGCGTCGGCGCGACCTGCAACTGGCGCTGGATCATCTGCTGACCGGCCTGATTGACCGTATCCTGTGCGCCGCCCCGGATGGCGCGGAGCAGGCGATCATTGTCGTCGGTGGCGAGTTCCGCGCCGACGCCGAGCAGCGTCAAGAGCGCGGCGGCTTTGGCGAGATCCCACCAGTGGTAATCGACGCCATCCTCAAGGCCGGCATAGCCCTGCGTGTCGGCGCCGGGCTGGCGCTCGAGAACGATCGAGTGGCCGTTCGGCATGATGAGCCGGTTCCAGACGAGCAGCACCCGGCGCTGTCCGAACTGGACGCCGTTGTCATACTGGCCGATCAGGCGCGTGCCCTGCGGCACCAGCAGGATGCGCCCGGTCGGACTATCGTAGATGTTCTCCGTGACCTGCGCGGTGATCTGGCCGGGAAGATCGGAACGGATGCCGGTAATGAGCGCCGCCGAGATGACGGCGCCAGCCTGAAGCACGAAGGGCGAAGCCGGCGGCGTGACGCGATCGGGCGTGACGGTGCGACGGTCGGCCGCCGCGTTGAGGAAGGCGAGTTGCTTGTCCTGCCCGGTGGCGGACTGGCCCGCTGTGCCGGCCAGGTCGAGGCCCGCGAGACCGGGCATCGCACCGGATGCGGTCGCGGCGGTCGAGCCTTGCCGCGACTGGAAGAAGACCGTGCTGAGACGCGCGGCCTCTTCCTCGGCGCGGCGGCGCTGTTCGGCTTCGCTGACGCCGGGCGTCGGAACCGCGGGCGTCGCGATGGGCTGGCCGTTGTTCTGCGCGTCGAGGATCGGTCGGCCGAGATCGCCGGGCAGCGCCGGCCCCAGGACCGGGCCGGTATAGTCCTTCGGCAATCCGGCAAGGCCATCGGCGGTCTGGCGGTTGCTGGTCGAGTAAAGTTCCTCGCCGCCGTCGCCCGGCGCGCGGGTCTGGAGCGCGTAGATCAGCGATCCGCCGATTCCGACCAGGGCGACGGCGGCGACGCTGGCGAGCATCTTGCGCGACAGGCGGGTGACGCGCGGCGGCTCGCTGCGCAAACGCATGGGCTCGGCGTTGGTGTCTGGGGTCTCTGTCATGATTGCAGTCTCCCGTCGGTGCGGACGATCCTGACGGTCTGCTGGCGGTCGCCGGCGCCAAGGCGCAGCTCGGCCGCGCCGAACAGCCGGTCGACGATCAGGATGTGTTGGTAGATGCGGCTGTTGACGATCTGGGTTTCGCCATTGGGGCCGAGGACGAAGATCGGCGGCATCTCGCCCTGCACGATGCCGCGCGGGAACTCGACATAGACGCGGCGGCCGTCGTCATAGACGGCGATGGGCTTCCACGGCGGATTGTCGCCGGTGAGGCCGTAACGATAGTTGCGCGCGGCGACAGCCGGAATGACCGGCGTTGCCGGAAGTGTCTGGGTGCCGCCGCTTGGCGGCGGCGGATAGGCCCAGGCGACGGCGGGCATATAGGGCTTCTCGCCCGAACGCAGCTCGATCATGTAGGTGCGCTTGTCGGTCGTGATGACGAGATTGGTGGTGATGTCGGCGCGCGAGGGCTTCACCAGCACCAAGACGCGGCGGCCGACGCCGGAGCCGGATTCGGTATCGCCGATGATCCAACGGGCGGTGTCACCCGCCGCGATCGGCCCGGAGCCGGTCAGGGTCTCGCCCGGTTCGAGCGCGATGCTCGTGATCTGTCCGGGCGCGGCATAGACCTGATAGAGCGCGCCTTCCGACCATGGATAGACCTGGATGGCGTTGTAGTAGCCCTCGCGGCGCGGCTGCACGCGCGCCGCGGCATTGGCGTTCTCGACGCGGCCGGTGGGCGTGCCGGCGGTCTCGCCGCCGCGCGCGACGGTCCAGGCCGGCGGCGTGTTGAGCGGCTTGGGGCGCTCGTCCGTCACGGTGACGGGCACGGCCGGTAGCGGCGGCACGCTGGCGTCGTACTTGATCTCGGGCGGCTTGAAGGTCGCGCAGCCGGGGAGCGCGGTGGCCGACAGCAAGAGGACGACGGCGGCGGGCGTGCGGATGGCGCGGTTCATTGGCCCATCTCCCGTGACCAGTTAATAGCGTTGACGTAGATGCCGAGCGGATTGGCTTTCAGCCGCTCAGCGTCTCGGGGCGGCTGGACGGCGATGGTCAAGATCGCCGTCCATCGCTCCGTCGCGGCGAGCACGCCGTTCTCGAAGCGGCGCTCCGTCCAGGCGACGCGGAACGAATCCGGCGATGCGCGGATGACGCTGGAAACGTCGACGGCGATCTGCTGCTTGCCGACCTTGGCGAACGGATCGTTGGTGCGGGCATAGTCGTTGAGCGCGCCCGCGCCGCGATCGGTCGTCCAGTCATAGGCGCGAAGCCAGTTCTGCCGGACGATGATTGGATCGGCGGGAATGCTCCTGACCTGTTCGATGAAGCGGCCGAGATGCCATGCGATCTGGGGATCGGTCGGGCGGAAGTCGGCCACGGCCGGCGCGACGGCCTGCGACTGGCCGAGCTTGTCGACCTGCACGACCCACGGCACGACGGTCCCGCGCGCGGACTGGATGACCAGCGCCCCGGCGAAGCCCGCCGAGAGGATCAGCGAGCCGAAGGCCATGTAGCGCCAGTTTTTGGCCTGCACGCGGGCGGAACCGATGCGTTCGTCCCAGACCTGGCCGGCCTTCTGATAGGGCGTCTCGGGTTGGACGGTCTTGCCGTAATGCGCGGCGGGTCTTTTGAAGAGGTTCATGAGCGGTCGCTTTCAGAAAGGTTGATGGAAGAACCGGAGCCGTGGCTGTCGCCGGAGCGGACGGCATGAGCGGCGGCGCTGACGCGGTGGCTGACCGTCTGGCCGCGCTTCATGCGCTTGGCCCAATCGGGCGGCGTTCCGTCCGAGGTGGCCGCTGGCGTGGGCGTGGCGTCGGCAGCTTCGCCGCCGACCGTTCCCATGGTCGAAGAGCCGCCGGTCGCGCCGAAGCCGGCCTTCGCGCCATCGCTGAAGCTGGATTTGAGGCTGGAGGCCGCACGGCGAAGCGGTGACATGGCCGCGTTGCCTGCGGCACTGCCGGCTGCGCGTCCGACGCCGCCGAGGCCCGATGCGACGCCGGCTGCGCCGGACTTGCCGAGCGAGCCGAGGCTGTAGGCGGCGGATGCAGCGCCCGCCGCGGTCGCGCCGCCGCGTGCTGCTGCCGCGCCACCGGACAGCATTGCCGTGCCACCCTTGGCGGCGAGCATCGCACCGCCGCCGGCGGCCATGGCGGCGCCGCCGACCGCAAGGCCGGTGCCGACCGCTGCGCCCGCGCCGAGCTGAGGGCCGCCGGAGACGAGGCCATTGGCGATGCCAGGGCCGAAGATGCCGAGACCGACCAACGAAAGCGCGGCGAGCACGACGGCCATGGCGTCGTCGATGCTCGGAGTGGTGCCACCGAAGCCCTTGGTGAACTCGCCGAACAGCGTGGAGCCGATGCCGATGATGACGGCGAGCACCAGAACCTTGATACCGCTGGAGATGACGTTGCCGAGCACCTTTTCGGCCATGAAGGAGGTCTTGCCGAACAGGCCGAACGGGATCAGCACGAAGCCGGCCAGCGTCGCCAGTTTGAACTCGATCAGGGTGACGAAGAGCTGGATGGCGAGGATGAAGAAGGCGAGGATCACCAGCGCCCAGGCGAAGAGCAGGCACGCGATCTGGATGAAGTTCTCGAAGAAGGCGACCCAGCCCATCAGGTCGGAGATGGATTCGAGCAGCGGGCGCGCTGCGTCGAGGCCGGTCTGTGCAACTTTGCCGGGACGGAGAAGGTCGGCGGTCGAAAAGCCGGTGCCGCTGGCCTTCAGGCCGAGGCCGGCGAAGCTCTCGAAGACGATCTTCGCCAGGTTGTTCCAGTTGCCGATCAGATAGGCGAAGACGCCGACGAACAGCGTCTTCTTGACGAGCCGCGCCATGATGTCGTCATCGGCGGCCCAGGACCAGAAGAGCGCGGCCAGGGTCACGTCGATGACGATCAGCGTCGTGGCGATGAAGGCCACTTCGCCGGACAGGAGGCCGAACCCTGAGTCGATGTAGCGGGTGAAGGTTCCGAGGAAGTTGTCGATGACGCCTGCGCCGCCCATGGCTCACCTTCCTTCCGGTGCGGCCGGCGCGGGCGCACGGCCAAGGAAGCGGTCGCGGGTCTCGGACCAGACGCGCAAGCAATCGGCGTCGTCGGCCGCTTTCTGGCCGAGCCTCTGGCATCGGCGCTGGCCTTCGCGTAGCGGATCGCGGTCGGGTTGGCGAAGGGCCGCCGGCGAAGATGCCGGCGCGTCCTCCTTGCGGGTCATCTCGATCGCCGTTGCCGTGACGGCGACAGCGACGAACACGATAGCGCCGAGGCGGGCCAGCATCTTGCCGTCCATGAGGGTGCTCCTTCTGACGATCAGTTGCCGCGGTTGAACATCTGCGCGTTGCCGGGCTGGTAGGTGGAGCCGGGCGTCAGGAAGCGGCGGCGCTGCTCGCGCCCCTGTTCGGCTGCTGCGGCCCGCTCGGCGTCGGTGAGCGCGCTGGCGCGACCGTTGGAGGCGAGAAGCGCGACGAGATCGGAGAGCTGCTGCGACTGGAGCGCGAGGATCTGATTGCCGGCCTGGGCCGCCTGCAATGCACCGCTCGCGCCCTGGCTCTGGCTGACAAGCGCCGACATCTGCGTCCGGTTGGTGTCGATGTTGCCGACGACACCGGCCTGCACGCGCATCGCGTCCTGCAAACTGCCGACGGTGTTCTGCCAGCGCGAGCGCGCGTCGGCGACCATTTGCCGGTCGGTCGTCGACATCGAGACGTTCCCATATTTCTGGGTGAACATCTGGTCGATCTGCTGGACGTTGAAGGCGATGCCCTTTGCCTGCTGCAAGAGCGCCTGAGTCTGCTGGACGTTCTGCTGCAACGTCTGAAGCGCCGAATACGGCAAGCTCGCCAGGTTCTTCGCCTGATTGATGAGCATGGTCGCTTCATTCTGAAGCGAGGTGATCTGGTTGTTGATCTGTTGCAGCGTGCGCGCGGCTGTGAGGACGTTTTGCGCGTAGTTGGACGGATCATAGACGATGCCACCGAAGCCGAATTGGGCATGAGCCGGCGTCGCCACCATCGGCGAAACGGCGAGTGGCCCGGCGAGCAGGGTTGCGGCGAGCGCCATGGCGCGCGAGCGGAAACGGGTAATCATGTCAGGACTCCTTTGCTGCTTGGGGGATCGGGAAAGTCGGGATGAGGTCGGCCGCCCATCCTGCGTCGCGGGCGTGCAGCCACGCGGCGAGGAAGCCTTCGCGGCCATGTTCGGCGACGAGGTTGGCGATCAGCGTCTGGTCGGATTTCGAGGAGGCGGCGCAGAGCGCGAGGCCGACTTCGGACAGGCCCAGCTCGAACAGGCGGTTGCCGCGCCGCGACTGGCAGTAATAGTCCCGCTTGGGCGTCGCCCGCGCCAGGATCTCGATCTGGCGATCATTGAGCCCGAAGCGGCGATAGATCGCCGTGATCTGCGGCTCGATCGCGCGTTCGTTCGGCAGTAAGAGCCGCGTCGGGCAGCTTTCGATGATGGCCGGTGCGATGCTCGAATTGTCGATGTCGCTGAGCGACTGCGTGGCGAAGATGACCGATGCGTTCTTCTTGCGCAGCGTCTTCAGCCATTCGCGGAGCTGGCCGGCGAAGCCATCGTCGTCGAGCGCGAGCCAGCCTTCGTCGATGATGAGCAGCGTCGGGCTGCCATCGAGCCGGTCGCCGATGCGGTGGAAGAGATAGGCGAGCACGGCGGGCGCGGCCCCCGTGCCGACCAGCCCTTCGATCTCGAACGCCTGCACGGCGGCGCTGCCCAGATGCTCGGCTTCGGCATCGAGCAGCCGACCATAGGCCCCGCCAACGCAATACGGCCGGAGCGCCTGCTTGATGTCGTTCGACTGGAGCAGGACGGCGAAGCCGGTGATGGTGCGTTCTTCGACCGGCGCGGACGCGAGCGAGGTCAGCGCCGTCCAGATATGCTCCTTCACCTCGGGCGTGATCTGGATCGCTTCGCGCATCAGGATCGCCACGATCCAGTCGGCCGCCCATGCGCGTTCATAGGAATCGTGGATGCGGGCGAGCGGCTGAAGCGAGACGGATGCGTCGGAGCCTTCGGTGAGGCCGCCGCCGAGATCGTGCCAGTCGCCGCCCATGGCGAGTGCTGCGGCGCGGATCGAACCGCCGAAGTCGAAGGCGAAGACTTGGGAGCGCTCGTAGCGGCGGAACTGCAAGGCCATGAGGGCGAGCAGCACGGACTTGCCCGCGCCGGTCGGCCCGACGACGAGCGTGTGGCCGACGTCGCCGACGTGAAGGGAAAACCGGAACGGGGTCGAGCCTTCGGTCTTGCCGTAAAGCAAGGGGGGCGCACCGAAATGCTCGTCCCGTTCCGGCCCCGCCCACACCGCTGAAAGCGGGATCATGTGGGCGAGATTCAAAGTGCTGATGGGAGGCTGGCGGACATTGGCGTAGGCGTGGCCGGGCAAGCTACCGAGCCAGGCATCGACCGCATTCACGGTCTCGGTCATGGCCGTGAAATCGCGGCCCTGAATGACCTTCTCGACCAGGCGCAATTTCTCGTCGGCGATGCGCGGGTCGGCGTCCCAGACCGTGATCGTCGCCGTGACATAGGCCATGCCGGCGACATCGGCGCCGAGTTCCTGCAAGGCCATGTCGGCGTCGGCCGCCTTGTTCGACGCATCGGTATCGACCAGCGCCGACGCCTCGTTGGTCAGGACTTCTTTGAGGATCGCGGCGATCGACTTGCGCTTGGCGAACCATTGGCGGCGGATTTTGGTCAGCAGCTTGGTCGCGTCGGTCTTGTCGAGCAGGATCGCGCGGGTGGACCAGCGATACGGGAAGGCGAGCCGGTTGAGATCGTCGAGCAGGCCGGGCGTCGTCGCGGTCGGAAAGCCGATGATGGTGAGGATGCGCAGATGCTCGTTGCCGAGGCGCGGTTCGAGGCCGCCGGTCAGCGGCTGATCGGCGAGCAGCGCATCGAGATAGATCGGCGTCTCGGGCACGCGGACGCGGTGCCAGTTGGTCGAGACGGTCGAGTGCAGATAGGTCAGCGTCTCGCTGTCATCGAGCCACGCGCATTCGGGCATGAAGCCGTCGAGCAGCGCCAGCACGCGGCCGGTGCGGTCGGTGAAGGTGCGCAGGATTTCTTGGGGATCGACGCCGCTGCGCTCGCGGCCCTCGTAGAGCCAGGTTTCGGCGCGGGCGGCTTCCTCGGCCGGCGGCAGATAGAGGAAGGTCAGATAATAGCCCGACACGAAATGCGCGCCGGCTTCCTCGAAATCGGCCTTGCGCTCGGCGTCGACCAGGCCGGACGCCGCATCGGGAAGCTCGCTGTCGGGATAGGTCGCGGCCTCGTGGCGCTGCGCCTCGACGAAGATCGACCAGCCCGAGCCGAGACGGCGGAAGGCATTGTTGATGCGGCCGGCGACGGCGACCAGCTCGGCGGCGACGGCGCTGTCGAGATCGGGACCGCGAAAGCGCGCGGTGCGCTGGAAGCTGCCGTCCTTGTTGAGCACGACGCCTTCGGCGGCGAGCGCGACCCAGGGCAGATAGTCGGCAAGGCGCGAGGCCGAGCGGCGATATTCGGCGAGGTTCATCATGGGGTGCGCCTCCTTCAGACCGCGAGGTGGCCGGGGATGCGCAGATGGCGGCGCCCGACCTCGACGAAGAGCGGGTCGCGCTTGGCCGCCCAGACCGCCGCGAAATGGCCGACGGCCCAGATGAGCAGTCCGACCAGCCAGAGGCGCAGGCCGAGGCCCACGGCCCCGGCCAGCGTCCCGTTGAGGATCGCGATGGAGCGCGGCGCGCCG
>JAVJPA010000048.1:0-9129 GCA_040216495.1 Amphiplicatus sp.
CGAACTCGTCCGGGAGTCTCTGCGGCTGCTGGAACAGCGCGAACTGAAAATCGAGGCGTTAAGAGCCGCGCTTGCGGAAGGTGAAGAAAGCGCTCTCGCCGGCCCTGTCGACATCAATGAAATCAAGCGCCTCGGCAGAGAGTCGGTCGGTCGAAAAGCAAAATCCGCTCCCTGACGATGCGGGTCATCACGCGCGCCCGGGCGAAAATCGATCTTGTCGATATCTGGCGATACACATGCGAGACATGGGGCGAGTCTCAGGCGGACGCTTATATGGACAGGATAGAGTCGGCGCTGGCGAGCGTCGCCAATCATCCCTTCATTGGAGTCGATTGCGACTGGCTCACGAAAGGGATGAGGCGCTTTACCGCCGGCCATCATCTCATATTCTACCGCGTTCACGACGACTGGATTGAACTTGTCCGCGTACTTCACCAAAGCATGGACCCCGATGGAAAGCTCTGATCGACGCCGATGAGCAATACCTGGCCCGTCGCCGACCCGTTCGTGCAGCGCCGCGTCGCGGACGCCGGCGACATCGACGAGTTCGGCCACGTCAACAATGTGCGCTATATCGCGTGGGCTCTCGACGTGGCGTGGGCGCATTCGAAGGCGCTGGGCCTGTCGTTCGCCGACTATGAGCGCATCGGCGTCGGCTGCGTCGTCTGGCGGCACGAGTTCGATTATCTCGCCCCCGTGCTCGAAGGCGAGGCGGTCGATATCGCCACCTGGTTCGTCGAGAACGACCGGCGCGTGACCATGGTGCGCGCCTTCGAAATGCGCCGCGCGGCGGACGGCGCCGTCCTCTTCCGGGGGCGGACGAAATTCGTCACCATAGACATGAAGACCGGCAAGCCGGCGCGGATGCCCGCTGAATTTATCGACGCCTACAAGCCGGCGAACTGAAAGGAACCTGCTATGCCCTCTTTCGACGTCGTTTCCGAAATCGATCTGGCCGAGGCTGACAACGCCGTCCAGAACGTCAAGCGCGAGATCGGCACGCGCTACGACTTCAAGGGCTCCAAATCCACCATAGAGATGAAGGACGGCGTCATAACGCTGTTCGCCGACGACACGCTGAAAATGAAGCAGATGCACGAGATTTTGCAGGGAAATATGCAAAAACGCGGCATCGCGCCAGGTTCGCTCGACTACCAGAAGGAGGAGCCCGCCGCCGGACAGTCGGTGCGTCAGGTGGTGAAGCTGAAGCAGGGGATCGACAAGGAGCTCGCCAAGAAGCTCGTCAAGGAGATCAAGGACGGCAAGTTCAAGGTGCAGGTCGCGATCCAGGGCGAGGAGCTGCGCGTCACCGGGAAGAAGCGCGACGATCTTCAGGAAGTGATCGCCTTCGTGAAAGGGCTGAAGATCGAGCAGCCCTTCCAGTTCAAGAATTTCCGCGACTGACCGGCGACCCGGCTTTCGCGCGAAATGACGCTTTCGGCGCGTCGCCTCTTTGAGCGTTTCCGCCGGGCGCAGCGGGGTTTCGCGCGAAACCCCTTCCGAGCGGAAGGCGCGACTTGCCGGCGCGCGCGGCGACATCGTCCACGGGCTTTCAGGCGGAAATTTTTCCGGTTTTCTCATCATGGCGCGAGATTAAGCCCTGCGCGAAACACGGGGATAACTTTCCCCGCGGCTTGGACAAGCCGGGCGATTCAGAGAGCGGGCCTCGCGTGGACAGGGCCGGGCGCTTGCGATAAACCCGGGTCAAAATGGGGATATCCAATGGCCGAGCACGAACAGGAATTGCTGGCGATCATCAAGAACCATGCGGTCGGCGTGTCGGGCGATCTGACCCGCGACACGCCGGTCGCCGATCTTGGCATCGACAGTTTCGCGATTGTCGAGATCGTCTATGAGGTTGAGGAAAAGCTCGGCGTCGAGATCCCCTTCAACGCCAACCAGAACCCGTTCGGCGAGATGAAAACCGTCGGCGACCTGCTCGATGCGGTTCAGTCGCTGATGAAGCAGAGCTAGCGGGAACAGATGGCGCGCCGGGTCGTTGTAACAGGGGTCGGCGCGGTGTGCGCCAGCGGCGCGACCGCTCCCGAGTTCCGGCGCAATCTCGAAGCCGGCGTCTGCGGGATAAAAAAGAAAACCTTTGCGCCGGGCGACGGCCTGTCGGCGACTGTCTCCGTAGCGCCTGTCGAGGGGTTCGAGGAACGCGCCGCCGCGCTCGGACGCGATATTGCGCGCACGGATCGTTTCACCCAGTTCGCCGTCGCCGCTGCGGACGAGGCGGTCGCAGACTCCGGGCTTGAGATCGATGAGGCGCTGGCGCCGAAAGCCGCCGCCATCATCGGCACCGGCATCGGCGGCGCTGGCTCGCAGGATCAGGCCTATATGGCGATGCTCCAACAGGGGCGCAGGCCGCATCCATTGACGATCCTCCGGATCATCCCCAACGCGCCCGCGAGCCATCTGTCGATCCGGTTCGGCCTGCGCGGCCCCGCATTCGCGATTTCAAGCGCCTGCGCCTCCGGCGCGCACGCCATCGGCGTCTGCGCCGACATGATCCGCGCCGGCGCGGCGGAAGTCGGTCTCGCCGGCGCCAGCGAGGCGGTTCTTTCCTACGGCCCGCTCGAAGCGTGGCGCGCGATGCACATCATGTCGGACGAGCTTTGCCGGCCGTTCTCGAAGAACCGCAAGGGGCTCATTATCGGCGAAGGAGCCGGCATTCTCGTGCTCGAAGAGTATGAGCGCGCGAAGGCGCGCGGCGCGAAAATTTACGCCGAGCTAGCCGGCTTCGGCATGAACGCCGACGGCAAGGACATGATCAACCCGGCGGTCGAAGGCGCGACGGGCGCCATGCGCGAGGCGATAAAGACCCTCGACATTGGCGATGCGGCGAACGTCTATATCAACGCCCACGGCACCGGCACGCTGATGAACGATCCGACCGAGACCAAAGCCATCCGCGAGGTCTTCGGCGCCGATGCGGACAGGCTCATCGTGTCCTCCACCAAATCCATGCATGGACATTTGCTCGGCGCCGCCGGCGGCGTCGAGGCGATTGCAGCCCTGATGGCGCTGAATGAAGGCGTCATTCCGCCGACGATCAATCTCGACGAGCCGGACCCGGCCTGCGATCTCGATTATTGTCCGAACGAAGCGCAACGCCGCCGAGTCGATGTAGCGCTGTCGAACTCGTTCGCGTTCGGAGGATTGAACGCAGTGCTGGCGTTCAAGCGGGTTTAAGCTGTTGCGGGCTTGCCCTTTTTCGACGGCGCCATCTGGTGAATGCGCCGGCGGATGCCCATGAACGCGGCGATCATGATCGTCAGGCCGATATAGCGCACCACGTAGATGCCGATATCGTCGAAGAAGGTCTCGAACAGCGCCCCGATAGAGGCGTAAATCGACTGAATGTCGGCGCCGGAAACAGCCTGGCCCGTGATCGGCCAGACGAGCCGGTCGATGAACAGCGCGACGAAGCCGATCTGCCAGACCGTGGCTCTCTTGCCCATGATCATGGCGAGGAAAAACGCGATAATGATCGCCCGCCACACGTCGGCGCCGGAAAAGCCGAGCGAAACGATATAGTCGAGGTCTTTCATGGCCCGTCTCCTTCGCGCAGATTAACGCCTCATCATGGTTAAGAGGCGGTAAATGCCGGCGAAGTCAGCAAATCCGCGGGTTTTGCGCGCAAGAAACGGGTGGAGAGAGGGCCTAAGCCTTCATAGACAGGGCGGGCCGCAACGATGAGCCGAAGACCCATGACAGCCGCCGCAGACCTTCTGAAAGCCGATCCCCTGAGCTTGCGCGCCGATGGATACGCGCCGGTCGGCCGGGCGATCGATTTCCTTGTCAGCCATTTCGAAGACAAGCCGAGCCTCGAAGATGCGGCGGCGGAAGTCGGCATGAGCCCGACCCATTTCCAGCGGGTGTTCAAGGCGGGCGCGGGCGTTTCGCCGAAACGTTTCCTGCAATTCCTCGCCGCCCGCGAGGCGCGGCAGGCGATGGAGCGCGGGGAGAGCGTGCTGGGCGCCTCGCTCTCCGCGGGCCTTTCGGGGCCGTCCCGGCTCCACGATCTTTTTCTCGTCGCCGAAGCGATGACGCCCGGCGCCTTTCGCAAGAAAGGGGCGGGCGAAACCATCCGTTACGCGCAGGCCGACGGTCCGTTCGGCGCGGCGCTGATCGGCGCCACGAACAAGGGGATTTGCTGGCTGAGTTTCATCGTCGGCGCCGGTCTCAAACACTCCATAGAGGAAATGAAGGGCGACTGGCCGGCGGCGTCGTTCGTGGAGGACCCGGCGTTCATAGGCCCGCTCGCCGAACAGGCTTTCGCCTTCGCCCGCGGCCTCGCGCTGGACCGCCCGCTCGGCCTCCACGTTCAGGGCACGAATTTTCAGCTCAAGGTCTGGGAGGCTTTGTTGATGATCCCGCTCGGCGAGACCGCGACCTACGGGGACGTCGCCTGCCGGATCGGCGCGCCCTCCGCCCAGCGGGCGGTCGGGGCGGCGGTCGGGGCGAACATGATCTCGCTCCTCATCCCCTGCCACCGGGTGATTCTCGCCTCCGGGGCGATCCACAATTACCGCTGGGGCGTCCCCCGCAAGAAGACGCTCCTCGCCCTCGAAGAGGCGATGCGGGCGGCGTAGCGCTTTTCCTCCCCTGTAAGCGGGGGAGAATAAAAGCCCCCGCGTTGCAACCGCGCCGGGGATCGTTATATATCCGCCAACCTTGATCCGGAGGGGTTCCGCCCGGATTTCCCTTGGCGCTTCAACGAGAAGCTCCCGTCAGAGGAGAAACGCCTGCCATGCTGATTTCGCCCGCTTTCGCGCAGGCCGCCGAGACGGCCGCGCCGAATCCGTTGATTTCGCTCGCGCCGATGATCTTCATTTTTGTGATTTTCTACTTCCTGCTGATCCGCCCGCAACAAAATGCGCGCAAGAAGCATCAGGAAATGGTCTCGAACGTCCGGCGCGGCGACATTGTCGTCACCTCCGGCGGCATCGTCGGCAAGGTTACGAAGGTTCTCGAAGGCGACGACGCCGACAAGGTCATGGTTGAGATCGCGGAGAACACGACAGTGAAAGTCGTCAAGGCGACGCTCTCGGACGTGAAATCCAAGACCCAGCCCGCCGCCAACGATCAATAGACGCAAGCCGAGGGGGCCGGCGTTTCGCCCGGTCGTGATTCGCCCATGCTTCAATTCAGACCGTGGCAGCTGTTCCTGATTCTCGGCGTCGTCGTGCTTGGCGCGATTTTCGCCGCGCCCAACATCGTCTCCAAGGAAAAGCTGGCGACCCTGCCGGGGTTCGTGCCGAAGACCCACATCAATCTCGGCCTCGACCTTCAGGGCGGTTCATACCTGCGCCTCGGCGTCGACACGGAAAAGGTCATCACCGACCGGCTGACCTCGATCCGTCAGGAAATCCAGCGCGCCATGCGTCCTTCCGGCAATCGCGAGCGCATCGTCCTTGAAGGCCAGCCGTCGTTGAACGCCGAAGGCGTGATCACGGTGCGGGTGCGCGACGCCGCCGATGTGGAAGAGGCGGCCAAGCGCGTGCGCGACATCACTCGCGGCGGCGTGCTGGCGGCGACGGCCCGCCCGTATACTGTGAGCGTCAACGGCGAGCGCATTCAGGTGGAGATGACGCCGGAGGCGAAGCGCACTTACGCGACAGAAGCGCTCGGCGATTCGATTGAAGTCGTCCGCCGGCGGATCGACCCGAGCGGGACCAAGGAAGTCTCGATCCAGCCGCAGGGCGTCGACCGCATCATCGTGCAGGTGCCGGGCGACAACGATCCCGAAGCGCTCAAGCAGCTCATCAATCGCACTGGCCAGCTCAGCTTTCATCGCGCCGATCTGAGCGTCAATCCGGCGGAAGCCGAAGCCGGCCTTCTGCCGCCGAACCGCATGCTCGTGCCGATGGCGGCGAGCGAGGGCGGCGGCGCTATGGTGCTTTACGAAGAAGCCGAAGTCACCGGCGACATGGTCGAACAGGCGTCAGCGGGCCTCAACTCGGACGGCGCCGGCTTCCAGATCAACTTCACCTTCGACAGCCGCGGCGCGCGGCGGTTCTCCGATTACACGCGCGAGAATGTGGGCGAGATTTTCGCCATCGTCCTCGACAATGAAATCATCTCCGCGCCGCGCATCCAGTCGCCGATCACCGGCGGTTCGGGGCGCATCACCGGCAATTTCACGCCGGAAGAAGCGAGCCGCATCGCAACGTTGATCCGTTCGGGCGCGCTCCCGGCGCCGCTCACGGTTCAGGACCAGCGCTCGGTCGGCGCAGACCTCGGCGCGGACTCAGTGCGCGCAGGAACGATCGCTTTGCTTTCGGGTTTCGCCGCCGTCATCGTCTTCATGGTGCTGACCTACGGCCGCTTCGGCGTTTATGCGAACATCGCCCTGTTCTGCAACATCATCATCATCGCCGGCTTCCTGTCGGTCATCAACGCGACGCTGACCCTGCCCGGCATCGCCGGCATCGTGCTCGTCATCGGCATGGCGGTCGACGCCAACGTGCTGATCTTCGAGCGCATCCGAGAGGAACTCGCCGCCGGGAAGGCGCCGATCCAGGCGACAGAGCTCGGGTTTTCGAAAGCGTTCAGCGCGATCCTCGACTCCAATTTCACCACGTTCGGCGCAGCGTTCGTCATGCTGATGCTCGGCGTCGGGCCGGTGCGAGGGTTCGCCGTGACGCTCGCCGTCGGCGTGTGCTCCTCTGTGTTCAGCGCCATTCTGATCACGCGGCTTCTGGCCGGCGGCTGGCTTTTGAAGAAGCGGCCCGCCTCGATAAATCTTTAAGGGGCGCGAGGGCGCAACGGTCATGAAACTTTTGAAGATCATCCCCGACAAGACGACTGTTCCGTTCACGAAGTATCGCTGGCATGCGCTCGCGCTGACCGCGATCTCGTTCGTCGTCGCTATCGCCCTGCTCGTGAAGCCCGGACTCAATCTCGGCGTCGACTTCCGCGGCGGCATTACGATCGAAGTCGAGGACACGGCTCCGGTCGATCTGGGACAGGTGCGCGGCGCCATCGGCGCGCTTAATCTCGGCAGTTACAAGGTGCAGGAATTCGGCGCGCCCAACATCATCGTCGTGATCGTCGACCCCGCCAACATCGTGAATGCGCAAGGCGGCGCAGGCGAGGAAGCGGGCTCGGAAGCCGATGAGGCGCTTCAGGCGGCTTCGACGCAGGTGCAGGACGCGCTGCGCCAGACCCTCGGCGAGGACATCACCTTCCGTAACCGGTCGGTGGTCGGCCCGACAGTGTCGGGCGAACTTGTCAATCGCGGCGTCATGGCGGTGGTCTTCGCCACGGGACTGATGCTGGTTTACATCTGGATCCGCTTCCAGTGGCAGTGGGGCGTCGGCGCCGTCATGGGCGTCGTGCATGACAGCATCATCACCGTCGGCATCTATGCGCTGCTGCAGCTTGAGTTCAATCTCGCGACCATCGCCGCGATCCTCACGGTTATCGGCTATTCGGTGAACGATACGGTCGTCTTCTACGACCGGATCCGCGAGAATTTGCAAAAGTACAAGAAGATGCCGCTCGCCGAGCTGATCGACTTGTCGCTCAACGAGACGCTGACCCGCACGATCGTCACCGGCGGCACCACGCTGATCACGCTCCTCGCGCTGGTGTTCTTCGGCGGCGAGGTGCTGCGCGGCTTCGCCATCATGATCACGCTCGGGATCATTATCGGCACCTACTCGTCGCTGTTCGTCGCCTCGCCGTTCCTGCTCCTTACCGGAGTCAAGCGAGACGCCGGGGCCGGGGCGCAGGCCGCCGCGCAAACCCCTTAAGCCGGATAGCCGCCGCGGGAGCTTTCCCGCACAAGTCGGACAGACTGGAAGCCAGAATTTCCGCGGCTTGCGGGAATTTTTCCGGCGTTGCGTCGCAAATGCTTCGCACATATCCTTCATCACAGAGCGGGAAGGAATAATGGGGGCCAGCGCCGATGCGTCTGTTGCGGCTTTTTGCGTTGAGTGCGTTGTTCTGGGCGGGAATTTCGGCGGCGGCCTCGGCCGGCGAAGAGATCAAATGCGCGCAGCAATACACGCTCGAAGAACAGCTCATTCTTGAATGGGCCGCGCTCGGCGGGGATCCGCATGCGCAGTTCGCAGTGGCGCAGTGCGCCTTTCCGGACGGGGCGGGCGACCTCACGGAGCAGGAGCGGCTTTACGCCCTCAAATGGACGATTCTCGCCACCTGCGACGCCAGCGGCACGGAAGATGTCGCCGAGCGCGACCGCATGACCCGCAAGCTGAAGGAAGACGCGAATCTCTCGTTCCGGCGCTTCGGCGGGCTGACCGAGGAAGAAAAGCTCAATCGCCGGGAGAAGCGGTTCCTGGAGTTCCGGGATTATCGCTACGACAAACTCGAAGATCGCTATCAGGCGTTGCAGGCGCGGGTCAGCGATGTCGACCGCGCCAAAGCGCGGGACGCGCTCGCCGACCAGTTCTCCCGTCTCGGGCCGCTCGGCCTGCTGCGCCTCAGCGAGCTTTCCTCCTGCAAGAATTTCGGCGCGAGCCCGACCTTCGCCGCGGCGTCATGGGCGGCGACCGCGGAAGCGTGGAACGCTTCCGCCGCCTCGCAGGTCTACGGTCACAGCGTCGAGAAGGACTGGAGCATCGCCGCGGAAAGCGACAAGCGTCTTGCCGCGCTGTCGCCGAAAGACCGGCGCGCAGCCGAGCTCGAAAAGGCGTCGCTCCTGAAAACCGCGCCGGCGACGATCGCGCGGCTTGAAGAACAGGCCGCGCTCGGGCGGCTGGGACGCATGGCGCTCGCGCACACGCAGGAAGCGGATGCAGATAGTCCGCGCCGCTCGCTGACGACCGCCGTTCAATATGCGCTTGAAGCGATGGGCTTCTCCGAATTCGTCAACGGCCCGGATAATGACTACGGCCCCTCGACCATCGAAGCGGCGAAGCAGGCCCAGGCCTATTACGGCGCCGAGCCGACGCGCTGGCTGTCGCATGAGGAAGCGAGAAAGCTCGTCTGCGATGCGGCGACGCTGAAAGCCGACCCGGTCTCTTATTTCCATCTCGCCCTGATGTACGCGCAGGGCTGGGGCTTCCCGCAGGATTTGAACCGCGCCCGTTTCGCCGTCGAGCAGGCGCGCTCGATCATCGAGGCGCGGCTTGCCGTCGCCGACGAGTTGCCCGAGTG
>JAVJPA010000049.1:0-4776 GCA_040216495.1 Amphiplicatus sp.
CGTGCGCTCTATCGAACACGGCTCCTTGCTGGACGACGAAGCCCTTCGGATGATGAAGACGAAGGGGGTCTGGCTCGTCGCCGACATTTACAACGGCGATTACATCGACGAAGTCGGAACGCGGGACGGATGGCCCGAAGAAACGCTCCGCAAGAACCGCGAGACGACCGAAACGCAGCGCGATGTTTTCCGCCGCGCCGTGAAAATGGGCGTCAAGATCGCCTACGGCACCGATTCAGGGGTTTATCCGCACGGGGATAATGCGAAGCAGTTTCCCTACATGGTGAAATACGGCATGACGCCGATGCAGGCTATTCAGGCGGCGACGACGAGCCCCGCGGCGCTTCTCGACTGGAGCGAGGATGTCGGCGCTGTCAGCCCGGGCAAATACGCGGACATGATCGCCGTCGAAGGCGACCCGCTGGCGGATGTTTCGGCGCTGTCAAACGTTATAGGCGTCATGAAAGGCGGCACCGTGGTCAAGGCGCCCGAAAAGGAGACGGACTGATGCGTTATCTGATCGTTGCGGCGGCGTTCTCGGCGATGGCGCCGCTTGCGTCGGCGGAAGAGGCCGCGCCCCGCGCGCGCGATCTCGGCGTTCCTTTCGCCGGCGCGCCCGGTCCGCTCAACGCCATCACGGATGTGCCCGGCGTCACGGTCGGACATCGGACCATCGTCAAGGATCTCAAGGGCGGAAAGGCGGTGCGCACCGGCGTCACGGCCATTCTGCCGCGCGGGGAAATTTCAGGCCAAAATCCCGTCTTTGCGGGTGTCTTCGCGCTTAACGGCAACGGCGAAATGACCGGGTCGCATTGGGTCGAGGAATCCGGGACGCTCGAAGGGCCGGTGATGCTCACCAACACGCACAGCGTCGGCGCCGTCCATGAAGGCGTCATCCGCTGGCGGGTCGCGGCGGATGAGGCCGACGAGAGCGGCTACTGGTGGTCGCTGCCGCTCGTCGCCGAGACATGGGACGGGCATCTGAACGATATCAACGGTTTTCATGTTCGCCCCGAAGATGCAGCGAAAGCCCTTGAGGCCGCAAAATCCGGCCCTGTCGCCGAAGGCAATGTCGGCGGCGGCACAGGGATGATGTGCCATGGATTCAAATGCGGCATTGGAACGGCGTCGCGGCGCATGAGCATCGCCGACAAAGATTATACGCTAGGGGTCCTGGTGCAGGCTAATTACGGCGCGCAGAGTCTTCTGACGATAGCTGGCGCGCCGGTCGGCAAGCATCTCGGCGACAAGAAACCTGAAGCGGACGCTCCCGAGGGCGATACCGGTTCGATCATCGTCGTGATCGCAACCGACGCGCCGCTGCTTCCTCACCAGTTGAAGCGCCTTGCGCGCCGCGCGCCTCTCGCGCTCGGGCGTATGGGAAGTTTCGCAGGAAACGGCTCCGGCGACATTTTCATCGCCTTCTCGACAGCGGAAAGAAGCAAGGCGTCGCCGGGGGTCGCGAGCGCGTCCTATCTGGTCAACGACGCGCTCGACCGGGTGTTCCTGAGCGTTGTCGAGGCGACGGAAGAAGCGATCGTCAACGCGCTGGTCGCCGCGCGCGACATGAAAGGCGATCAGGGGCATGTCGTGAAGGCGATCGACCACGATGCGTTGCGCGACGTTTTGAAAAAGTATAACCGCCTCATCGAACCCGCCAGCGAGTAAACCGTCCCTAGGGCGCCTTGAGGCGGTTGTCGTACCAGTCAAGCGAGCGCCGCAGACGGTCGGCGAGATAGCTCGGAACAGTAAGGCCGTGATTTTCGTCCGGGTAGATCACGAGCTGCGTTTCGACGCCGAGGGAGCGCAGCGCCTGATACATCTGTTCTGACCCGAGGCAGGGCACGTTGAGGTCTGCGCTGGCGCACAGGAACAGGGTCGGCGTCTCGATGCGGTCCGCCTCGTAGAACGGATAGCTGACGCGGCGCCATGTCTTGAAATCGCGCCAAGGAACGCCGAGCTCGAATTCATATTCGCGCGCATATTGGTCGGCGCCATAGCCGCCGAGAAAGTTCGCCATGCCGGCGCCGCTGACAGCCGCCTTGAAGCGCGTATCGCTGGCGATGAGATAGTCGGTGAGGATGCCGCCATAACTCCAGCCGCCGACGCCGATGCGATTTCCGTCCGCGACGCCGCTTTCGACGACGGCGTCGATGACCGCAAGCACGTCCTTCACATCCTTCTTTCCCCAGTCGGCGTAAATGGCGCGGGCGAAGTCGAAGCCCCGCCCCGAGGAGCCGCGCGGATTGACGCCGAGCACCGCGTAGCCGTGGGCGGCGAAATACTGCCAGTCGGCCATGAACTCGTGCGAGAACTGATAGACCGGCCCGCCATGCACGCGAACGATGAGCGGCAGCGGCGCTGTCCCGTCATAGTCCGGCGGCGTTACAAGCAGGCCACGAATGTCGACCCCGCCGCTTTTCGCGCTCACGGTTTGCGTGCGGCCAAGACGCCGGCCATCCAGCCAGGCATTGTGACGGGTGAGCGCGCGCGTTTCGGGCGAAACGGCGCGCAGCTCATAGGGGCGCGTCGGATCGCCGTCGAGCACGGCGATTTCATCAGCGGGACCGACAGCGTAGTCATAGGCGAAGCGGGCGCCCTCGGTGAGATACTCTACGGCGTCCGTATCAGGATCGATGCGCGCGACATGCATCACGCTGTCGCCTTCGACCAGCGCGTAGAGCGCTTTCCCGTCGGCGGACCAGCGCGGCGCATAGAACCAGCGGTCGATGCGCGCAACATCGCGCGCAACGCCGGTCTCGACATCGCCGATGACGAGTCCGGAGGGCGAATAGTAAATCCACTTGTCCTCGCGCGAGCGCAACCAGGCGAGGCGTTTTGAATCCGGCGACCAGGCGGGACGCGATTCGAAGTCGGCGTCATTGTCCGCGCCTTCATAGTCGCCAAGCCGGCGCGGCGCTGCGCCGGCTTCCGGGAACATCACGAACACATCGTAATCGTTGTTTCGGTCTGGGTCGGCGCGGCGTTTGGAAACGAACGAGATCAGCGAGCCGTCCGGCGACCATTGCGGCATCCAGTGATCGAAAGCGCCCTGCGTGAGCTGTGCGGGCTCTCCGCCTTTAACATCGACAAGAAACAGATGCCGCCGGTTATCGCCGAGATAGCCTCGCCCGTCTTCCTTGAACTTGAAGCGGTCGATGACGATGGGAGGCGCGGTCTTATCCTCGGCAACGCCGACGCCGCTTCCCGTTTCCGCCACGATAACAAGACGCTTGCCGTCCGGAGAAAGCGAGAAATCGCTGACGCCGCCTGCTATCGATGTCGCCTTTCGGGGCTTGCCGCCTTTGACGGACCTTACCCAGACTTGCGTTTCCTCTTCGTCGCCAGCGTCGCTGAGATAGGCGAGGGTAGCGCCATCGGCGGAGAGTTGCGCGCGCCATTCGCTGGCGTCATCCGTGTTGGTGACGTTGACAGGTGCGCCGCCGCTCCATGCGACGCGCCAGACGTCGCTGACGGTTTCGTCCGTTTCGAGATTGTGCGTCGAGAGAGTGTAGTAAACGGCGCCGCCGTCCGGCGAGAAAATAGGTTCCGACAGATCCGCAATGCGATGAACATCGTCCAGCGTCAGGAGCGTCGCCTCTTGCGCCAGGGCGGCGTTTGAGAGGAAGGCGGAGGCAAGCAGCGGGCGCATAAGAAGCATTCGGCGTGTTCCCCTCTCTATGCGGAGCGGTGAAGTTCATCCGTCGCCGCGTCCAGCGCCAGGGAGAACCGGCGGAACATCTCATCAGTTTCCGCTTCCGTGATGACCAGCGGCGGACAGAAGGCGATCGTGTCGCCAAGCGGGCGGATGATGAGTCCGTTTTCGCGTGCGAGCCGTTCAAGGAGAAGACCCGCGACGCCCGGCGCGCCGAAACCGGTTTTTGTTTTCTTGTCGCTGACCAGTTCGACGGCGCCGAGCAGGCCAAGCCCTCTGATGTCGCCGACGAAAGGATGATCGGCAAAAGCGCGCAGTTTCTTTTGGAAATGCGCGCCGACTTTAGCGACGTGCTCGCCGATTTTCCAGCGCTCCATCAACTCCAGCGTTTTCAGCGCCACGGCGCAGGAGACCGGATGGCCGCCATAGGTGAAGCCGTGGCCGAACGCGCCATTGGCGCCGCTCGGTTCGATCATCGCGTCGTACATCGCGTCGGGAACCAGAACGGCGCTGATCGGGAGGTAGGCGGAGGAGAGCGCTTTGGCGAGCGTCATCGTGTCGGGCTCCATGCCGACCGTCTCGGCGCCGAAGCGCTTGCCGGTGCGCCAGAACCCGCAGATCACCTCGTCGTCGATCAGCATGATGTCGTGCGCCGAGAGAAGCGGGCGCAGTTTCGGGAAATAGTCGGCGGGGGGAATAAGCACGCCGCCGACGCCCATTACAGGTTCGGCGACAAAGGCCGCGATCGTTTCCGGTCCTTCGCGTTCGATAACGCTTTCGATTTCATCGATCAGGCGAGCTGCGTAATCGGAGTCCGTCTCGCCGGGCTGCGCCTCGCGGTAAGCGTAGGGCGGAGACACATGCATGACGCCTTCGATTGGCAGGTCGAACAGCGCGTGGTTGACCGGAAGCCCCGTCAGGCTGCCGCTGCCGATAGTGACGCCGTGATAGCCCCGCTTGCGCGAGAGGATTTTCTTTTTCCGCGGACGGCCGATGGCGTTGTTGTAATAGCGTTGCAGCTTGATCTGGGTGTCGTTGGCGTCTGAGCCTGAGCAGCCGAAGAAAACCTTGCCGACCGGAACCGGCGCGAGTTCTTTAAGTTTCTCGGCGAGTTCGATGGC
>JAVJPA010000050.1:0-2368 GCA_040216495.1 Amphiplicatus sp.
CGCCGTCGGTTTCGTCCGAGCGGCCGCGTGACTTATTTGCCCATGTGCGACTGGCGCGAGGACGGCGTTGTAACCTCTCTCCATGACGGCGCCCGCACGCATGTGACCGCCAGCAAGAGAATCGTCGATGCGACATACGCCGAGACGCGCGTTCCCGCGACGCATCCGCCGACATTCGATGTGGCGCGCGGGGCGCTGTGCATCGCTCCCAACGCCTTGCCGGACCTCTATGAGCCGGACGCCGATTTTGTGATCATCGGCGCCGGAAAAACCTCAATGGACACGGCGGTGTGGCTGCTCGAACAAGGCGCGGACCCGAAGAGGATTACATGGATCAGACCCCGGGATGCATGGCTGCTCAACCGAAAGAACCAGCAGCCGAGTTTCGACTTCTTTCCGGACACGGTCGGCGCGCTCGCCGCGGAGCTGGAGGCGGCGCGCGACGCGTCATCCATCGACGATCTTTTCAGGCGCCTTGAGACGGCGGACCTGTTAAGGCGGATCGATCCAGCCGTGAAGCCGACCATGTACAGGTGCGCCATCGTCAGCGACGCCGAACTGGCTGAGATGCGCCGCATCACCAAAGTCATCCGGATGGGGCGCGTGACAGCTATCGAAACCGACCGGATCGTTCTCGATCACGGGGTTATCCCCACCTCGTTCAATCATATTCACATCAACTGCACGGCCGATGGCATACCTCCCAAACCGCCGCAGCCTATATTCCAGCGCAACCGCATCCTGCTTCAGTATGTGCGCCGCTGCTCGCCGACTTTCAGCGGCGCCTTCATCGCTCACCTGGAAGCGACTCTTTCGGACGACGCGGAAAAGAATGCTCTCTGCGGGCCTATTCCGGTTCCGGACGCGCCGCGCGACTGGTTGCGAATGCATGTGCAGGATGCGAAAAATCGTCACCGGTGGAGCAAATCCGGCGAGATACAAAGCTGGCTGATCAAGGCGCGTCTCGACAGGTTCTCGGCCATGATCGCGCGCGCGACAATGCAGCCTACGCCCGAAAGAGATGCAATTCTCCAGCGGTACAGGGAGGCGGTTCAGCCGGCGATGGCGCGCCTTGCCGAGCTGCTCGCAAGCGCCGATGCTTGCGCAAAAGCCGAGCCAAAGCCTCTTTTGCCAGCGTAGGATCGCTTCGGATAAGGCTTTATCGCCGAGGCTGCTGCTGTGAAATGCAGTGGAACGAGCCGCCGCCCGACAACAGCGCCGAGGAATCGATCGCGTAGAAGTGCTTGCGGTCCACTGCGTTCTCCAAAATCTCCAGCGCCTCGGCGGCTTCATCATCGCGCCCGGTCAGCCCGGCGTAAGACGGCATGATCAGCGCGTGGTTGGATATGTAAAAGTTCATGTGGCTCGCCGGGACGACTTCGTCGTCCAGCAAGGTCAGTCCCGGCGAAGGAATGGCGATCACTTCCAGTTTCCGGCCCGCCGCATCTGTTTGCGATTCCAGCGTGCGGCGAATAGCGTTCAAGATGTCCGTGTTCGGATCATTGTCGCCGACGGGACGCATGCACACGACTTTTCCCGGCGCGATGAAGCGCGCGAGGTTGTCCACATGGCCGTCCGTGTGATCGCCGACAAGACCGTCGTCGAGCCAGATGACTTTTTCAGCGCCCATCGCAAGGCGCAGAACATCCTCGATGTCGCGTTCCGACATTGACGGGTTCCTGTTCGGATTGAGCAGGCATTGCCGCGTCGTGATTACAGTGCCCTCCCCGTCCGGCTCCAGCGCGCCGCCCTCGGCGACCAGGCCGTCGAACCGTCGCAGACGGACATTCGCCTCGCCGGCGAGGATATCGGCGATGCGGTCGTCTTCAGGCAGTTCATACTTTCCGCCCCAGCCGTTGAAGCGGAAAGCGCTGGCGACGCTCTCGCCGCCCTCGGCGAAAGCGAAGATGGGGCCGGTATCGCGCAGCCACACGTCGCCGATAGGCGCTTCCACGAGTCGCACCAGCCGCGGGTCAGGCAGGCCGAGCCGCAGCGCCTCGGCGGCGACCCGCGCCTCGTCGCCGCGATAGACGAGGTTGACCTTCTCCCCCCGGGTTTGGGCGCCCATTTCGTCGTCCGGGTCGGGCAGCAGGATAGCGCGGACGAACTCGCCCACTTCTTCCTGGGCGGCCCCAAGATTGTCCTCCCAGAGGTCGGCGGCGCTCGGCCAGCCGATCCAGACGGACTCGTGCGGCGTCCATTCGGCCGGCTGGCGGCGGGGGGTGAGCATGGCGATCGTCCTTCCGATAGTGCTGCCGGGCGTTATTGAACCGCCTCGGACCGTGCGCTATATAGCAACTGCGGAATAATCCGCGAGACAGGATCTTCGGGGCGGGGTGAAAGTCCCCACCGGCGGTATGCAGCCTCG
>JAVJPA010000051.1:0-3060 GCA_040216495.1 Amphiplicatus sp.
GCTCAAGGCGCATCAGGCGCTCGGCTGTCGCGGCGTTTCGCGCTCGGACTTCCGTTACGATGAAAGCGCGAAGGGCGAGCAGCTTTTCTTTCTTGAGATCAACACGCAGCCCGGCATGACCGGCACGTCGCTGACGCCGGAGCAGGCGCAGCATTGCGGCATTTCGTTTCCCGACCTGTGCGCGTGGCTGGTCGAAGACGCTTCAACGGGGCGGTGATGGCGAGCAAGGCATATAAAAGAAGCAAACCCAAAGCGAAAGCCGCGCCGAAGAAGCCGGCGGCGAAAGCGCGCGCGAAAGAGCCCGCCGGCCCAACGCTCTTCGAGCGCCTCGGCGACATCTCGCAGAATTACGCGCTGGCCGGCGTCGCCGGCGTCGCCATCATTCTCGCTATCGCCGCCGGCGTCCTGTGGGCGGGCGGCTATGTCGGGCTTGTCGGCGAGAAGATGAACCGCGCGATTGACGAAGGCGCGGTCGCCGCCGGATTCGAGATCCGGCGCGTGACGCTGAAAGGCCGGACGCAAACCGCGAACGACGAATTGCTGGACGCGCTCGGGCCGGTCGTCGGCGCCTCGCTCCTGCATTTCGACGCCCATTCGGCGCGCGCGCGCATTGAGGAGCTCGGCTGGGTGCGCGCCGCCGCCGTTTCGAGGCTTCTTCCCGATACGGTGCAAATCTCGATCCGTGAGCGTAACCCTTCCGCCGTGTGGCAGGTCGCGGGCGCGCTGCATCTCATCGACGAGTCCGGCGCCGCGATCCGCGAGATCGGCGCTTACGAATATTCCAACCTGCCGCTGATCGTCGGCAGCGGCGCGCCTGAGGCCGCAGCCGGCGTGCTGCAGGCGCTAGGCGCGCATCCTGCCCTGAAAGACATGACGGCGGCGCTGGTGCGCGTCAGCGAACGGCGCTGGAACATGCGGCTGCGCAACGAAATCGACGTGAAGCTTCCCGAAAGCGGGTATGTCGATGCGCTCGACAAGCTCGCCGCGCTACACGACGCGCACGGAACGCTTGACCAGAAGCTCGAATATATCGACCTTCGCGACCCGGAGCGGATGGTGATCCGGCGGCGCGGCGAAGCGGCGGACGAGCCGGCGCAGTAGCGCCGGACCTATCTGAAAGACGGACCTGCAAGAATGCGAGAGCGGCGGGCGAGAAGCCCGAGATCGGTGAAGGAGAGCGACATCGTCGCCGCCGTGGATATCGGCGCGTCGAAATCCCTGTGCCTGATCGCCTATCTCGTCGATGGTCCCGACGGAACAAGAACGCCGGAGATCATCGGCGTCGGCATGCAGGGCGCGGCGTCGCAGCATGCAGGAGAGAGGCTGGCCGGCGGCAGGTCGGCCGGCGCGGAAATGAGTCTGCGCGCTGCGGTCGAGGCGGCCGAGCGCATGGCCGGCGAGCGCGTGCGCTCCGCGACCGTCGCCATTAGCGGGCGGCGCATCGTCACAAGGCGCATCGGCGTCGATCTCGAAATCGAGGGCGGGCGCGTCACCGAAGAGGACATGAGCGACTGTTTGCGCGAAGGCGCGGCGGCGGCGGCGGGCGAGGCGTGTCTCGCCATTCATGCGCTTCCCATCGGTTACTCGATCGACGGCGAGGATGCGGGGCGCGACCCGCGCGGTCTCGCCGGTTCGACGCTCACCGCCGAAGTCCTCGGCGTCGGCGCGCGTTCGGCGCACGCGGCGAATGTCGAGGCGATGCTCGAACGCTGCAATCTCGGCCTCGAAGACATTGTCGCCGCGCCCTATGCGGCGGGCGAGGCGGTGCTGCTCGAAGACGAGAAGGATCTCGGCGTCGTCCTCATCGATATCGGCGAGGGCGGAACGGGCTACGCGGTCTATGAAGCGGGCGCATTGGTGGATGTCGGCGGCGCGCCGCTCGGATCCGGTCACATCACCCGCGACATCGCCCAGATTTTCGGCGCGCCGTTGCGCGAGGCCGAACGGCTGAAAACGCTGCACGGCGCGGCGCTCATCGGGCCGGGCGACGAACATCGCCTGGTCGAGATGCGCCTTCTCGGCGAGGGCGGCGAGAACGCGCGCATCTCGCGCGCCGAACTTTCGGCCGTGATCACGCCGCGGCTGGAGGAAATACTTGAACTGACGCTCGAACGCCTGCCGTCGAGCGCGCGCGCGCGGCACGGGCTTCGCCGCGCGGTGCTGACCGGCGGCGGCAGCCTCCTCGTCGGCGCTCGCGAAGCGGGCGAGCGCATTCTCGGCATGAAGACGAGGCTCGGGCGGCCGGTCTCGCTCGCCGGGGCGCCGGAGGCCGCGACCGCGCCGCAATTTTCCGCCTGCGCCGGCGCGATCCAGCTCGCCGCAAAAGCGCGCGCGCAAGGGCGCGAGGCGCCCATCGATCTCCGCGCGCCGCGCGCCGCCTCGGGCGGCGTCTTCGCCGGAGTCGGCGCGTGGCTGCGCGATAATTTCTGAGCGCGCGCCAAAGCGGGACGAAGCCGGACAATAATTTCAGGATAGGGCCGCAATCCGGTCGACAGGCGGCGCGAAGCGGCAGAAGGATTCCTGACAGGTGAATCTTGCGAAAAATCGCGGTCAAACGCGGCGCGTTAAGGGCGCGTTAACCCTTTGGTAAGAGTTCTGAACGAACCTTTAACGTCATATTCACCATCTTTTGGGGCGACCTTTCCGGAGCGATCGATGCCATTGAACCTCAGCGTGCCTGAACTCACCGAACTGAAACCGCGCATCACGGTCATCGGCGTCGGCGGCGCCGGCGGCAATGCTGTGAACAACATGATCGAAAGCGCGCTCGAGGGCGTGGATTTCGTCGTCGCCAACACGGACGCGCAGGCGCTCGGCCTGTCGAAAGCGCAAAAGCGCATCCAGCTCGGCGTGAAGACGACGCAAGGGCTCGGCGCGGGCGCGCTCCCCGACATCGGCCGCGGCGCGGCGGAAGAGTCCCTCGATGAAATCCTCGAGCACGTGGGCAACGCGCACATGCTGTTCGTCACCGCCGGCATGGGCGGCGGCACGGGGACGGGCGCCGCGCCCGTCATCGCGCGCGCCGCGAAAGAGCGCGAGATCCTCACGGTCGGCGTCGTC
>JAVJPA010000052.1:0-15084 GCA_040216495.1 Amphiplicatus sp.
CTGGCGCCCGCTGAGCGGGGCGTCATGCAGCCGGAGAGAATACGTCGCACGCCCTCGCCAGCCGCTATGGCCCCATATATGTCATTGATTTCAGCGGGCGCAATGCGCGCGCGCCGCTTTTTGGCTTTAGTTCGGACCGCCGATCGATGAGTAATGAACCGCTAACGATGAGAGTGCGCGCCGCCCTCGCCCGGGTGGTCAATCCGGCCACAGGCCGCAATATCGTCGCCGAGGGCATGGTGCAGGGCCTCTCCGCCACGGAAGCGGGCGTCGTGCGGTTCACCCTCGACGCCGGCAGGAGCCCTCCCGAAGCCGCCGAGGCGCTGCTCGAAGCGGCGCGCCGCGAGGCGGGGGCCGTCGAGGGCGTCGCCCGGGTCGCCGCCTTCGGCACGGCCCACCATGACGCGTCCGCCCCCCGCGGCGGCGGCGGCCACGACAATCCGATGGGAATTCAGAAAAAGGCGCGAATCGCAGAAGCAGCCGACAGCCTTCCGGGCGTGCGCAACATCATCGTCGTCGCGTCGGGCAAGGGCGGCGTCGGCAAGTCGACCATCGCCGCCAATCTCGCCGTCGCGTTCGCGCGGAAAGGGTTATCCACCGGGCTTCTCGACGCAGACATTTACGGCCCGTCGCTGCCCACCCTGTTCGGGCTGAAAGATCGGCCGACGGTGCGCGAGGGGAAAGTCATCCCAATCGACGCATTCGGCGTTCGCGCCATGTCGATCGGGCTTCTCGTCGATCAGAACAAGGCTCTCGCCTGGCGCGGCCCGATGGTGATGGGCGCGACGCGCCAGTTGATGAACGATGTCGACTGGGGGCCGCTCGACGTGATGGTCATCGACACGCCGCCCGGCACCGGCGACGTGCATCTGACCTTGGCGCAATCGAAAAAACTCACCGGCGCCGTCATCGTGTCGACGCCGCAGGAAATGGCGCTCGCCGACGTCAGACGCGGCGTCGAACTGTTCCGCACCATGAAGGTTCCGATCTACGGCGTGATCGAGAACATGGCGTGGATCGAGCTTCCCGGCGGCGGGAAGCAATATGTTTTCGGCGAAGGCGGCGCCGAACGCGCGGCGAAAGAACTCGGCGCGCCGTTCCTCGGCGCGGTGCCGCTATTTCAGGACTTGCGAGAGGCGAGCGACGCCGGAGCGCCGCTCGTCGCCTCCGCCCCCGACTCGCCGGCGGCGAAAGCGATCAGCGCGCTCGCCGACCGCCTTATTGAGAAGCTTGCGCGATAGCCGAAGGCGGCGCGTCCTCGACCGTGTGGTCGTGCACGATCCGCCACAGTCCGTCGAAGCGCTGCATCACCAGCGTGAAGGCGCCGCTGTCGCGCTTGTCGGCGCGCACGAGGTTGAATCGGCCGACCACGACCGCGACATCGGTGTTCAGCATCTGCACGTCGATATTCTCGAAGCTGAGACGTCCGAGCGCCGCGCCCGTGCCGTACTGGTCGCGGTAGCGCTTCATCGTCGGCTCCCAGCCTTTCGTCACGGACGCGCCGGAGACGAAGCGCAGATTGGGACTCTTCCAGTAGCCGGCCATGAAATCGTCAAGGTCGCCGTCGTTCCAGGCGGCGGCCTGCGCGGCGAGAACGGCGCGGATGAGGTCCGGCGCGGGGCGCGTTTTCATCGGAGTCGCCGGCTGCGGCGCGGCCGGCTTGGCCTCGCCTGAAGCGGCGGTCGCCGGCGCCGGTTCAACCATTTGCGCAGGTTCGATGGACGCCGGCGCTGCCGGGACTTCCTGCTGAACGGCGACGCTGCTCGTCAGCGGCGGCGCATCAGGGCTTGCGCCGACAAGCCTGCCGACGGAGGCGGCCTGCCGGTTCAGCGCATCTGCGCCGCCTGACGAAACATTGGCCGGGGCGAGCGCCGTCGGCCCGCGTTGCGCGATTGCGGGGACAGCGAGAGCCTGCGCCGCCGGCTCCGCTTGAGCATAAGCCGGCTGCTCTAGAACCGGCTGGGCGGGAATTTGTACGGCGAAGCTTTCCTGTTCCGCAGCGGCGCTTTCAACAGCGGGCGGCGCAGCGACGGCAAGCCGCGCTTGCGCTTCATCCGCTCCCGGAGCAGTTTCAGCGTCAGCGAGAATGTCCTCGATGTCGAACTCGCGCTCCTGCACTTCCCGCAGCGCCGGGGGCGCCTCTTGTTGCGTGCAGACGAAGCCCGCATCGACCAGCGAGGCGACCAGCGCGCGGGCGCGTTCGCCGCAAAAGTCGCTCGAATTGTCGGCGTGGTAAGGAACCGAAACGTTGCTCCCTCCGTCGCGCGTATAGCGAAGGTCGCACGCTGCGCCGACTTCGCCCGGCGTCAGCACTTCGATGACGCGCACATCTTCGCCGCGCGCGCATGTTTCATCGGCCAGCGCAGGCGTTAACGCGAGCGCGCACAGGCTTGCGCCTATTGTGAAAAGTCTCATATGTCCCCCTATTCCATTTCCGGAGGGCATGTCCTGCCATCCGGGTCAGTGTCGGCTCGCTCAAGTTAACAGGCTCTTGCCGCATTACGAAGCGTTGGCCGCTGTTCCCTTACTTCTGTTGCGTTGCAAAACAGCGCGGTCGAGGATGAAAAATCGGCAAGAATGCTGGTTTTTTTCGTCCTGTTCGCAGCCGCCGGCCGCGGTCTCCCGCCACTGCGCGGGATCGATCGGCGGAAAGAAGGTATCCCCTTCGACGCGCGCCTCGACCCGCGTGAGGTAAATCCGGCCGGCGCGGGGAAGCGCCTGCCGATAAATCTCGCCGCCGCCGATGACGCAAATCTCTTCGACGCCGGCCTCCTTCGCCGCCGTTTCCGCCGCGGCCAGCGCCGCATCGAGCGACGGCGCGGCCGTCACGCCTTCAGCGGCGAAATCACGGCTTCGGGTGACGACGATATTGGCGCGGCCGGGGAGCGCCCTGCCGATGCTGTCGAATGTCTTCCGTCCCATGACGATCGGCTTGCCGAGCGTGACTTTCTTGAACCATTTGAGATCGTCGGAAATTTTCCAGGCGAGGCCGCCGCCCGATCCGATGACGCCGTTTTCGGCGACCGCGACGACGAGCGCGATGAGCATCACTTCCCCGCCGCCGCGACCGAACGCAGCGCTTCGCCCGTAAGGCGATAAACGATCCACTCCTTCATCGGCCGCGCGCCGAGCGAATCGTAGAACGCGATCGACGGCGCGTTCCAGTCGAGCACCGCCCATTCGAGCCGCCCGAAATTATTCGCGGTCGCGATCTGCGCGAGTTTTTCGAGGAGCGCCTTGCCGATCCCCTTGCCGCGATGGCTTTCCTTCACGAACAGATCTTCGAGGTAAATCCCGCGCCTGCCGAGGAACGTGGAGAAGTTGTGAAAATAAAGCGCCAGCCCGCACGCCTCGCCTTCCCATTCGGCGATCAGCGCCTGCGCATGGCCGTTCCCGATGGCGGCGGCGAAATCGTCTTCCTTCGCTGTGACTTCGTGCGCGAGCTTTTCATACTCCGCGAGCGCCATCACCAGAGAAAAGACCAACCCTGCGTCGGCCGCGCCGCCTTCGCGAATGACGAGGCTCATACGGCCACCGCCGCTTTGATATGCGCCTGCGCTTCGTAGCCTTCGATCTCGATGTCGTCATACCGGAAGGCGAAGAGATCGCGCACGGAAGGATTGAGCTTCAGGCGCGGCAGCGGCCCGGGCGCCCTTTGCAATTGCAGCCGCGCCTGTTCGAAATGATTATGATAGATATGCGCGTCGCCGAGCGTGTGCACGAAATCGCCCGCCTCAAGCCCTGTCGCCTGCGCGACCATGTGCGTCAGCAGCGCGTAGGAGGCGATGTTGAACGGCACGCCGAGGAAGATATCGCCGGAGCGCTGGTAGAGCTGGCATGAAAGCCGCCCGCGCGCGACGAAGAACTGGAACAGGCAATGACATGGCGGCAGCGCCATGCGCTCCACGTCGGCGGGGTTCCACGCCGAGACGATAAGCCGGCGCGAAGTCGGGTTGCGCTTTATCTCGCTCACGACCCACGCCATCTGATCGATGACGCGCCCGTCCGGCGCCGCCCATGATCGCCACTGCTTGCCGTAAACCGGGCCGAGCTCGCCATTCTCGTCCGCCCACTCGTTCCAGATCGAAACGCCGTTGTCCTTGAGGTAGGCGACATTGGTGTCGCCGGCCAGAAACCACAAAAGTTCGTGCACGATGGATTTCAGGTGCAGCTTCTTGGTCGTTGTCAGCGGAAACCCGTCGGCGAGATTGAAGCGCATCTGATGGCCGAAGACGGCGCGCGCGCCGGTGCCGGTGCGCTCGGGGCGGTCGTCGCCCTCTTCGAGAGCGCGGGCGAGAAGATCGAGATACTGTTTCATAGGGCGCCGTTCAGGTGCGGGCGGGCCGCAAGGGTTGGCGAATCTCCGGGGCGAAAGGCGATCTTAGCGCCTGCGCCAGCCGGGTCACCCCTCGGCGGACGCCAGCGAAGGTGCTAGATTTTCCCCAGATCGCAAAAGGCGGCAAGGCAAGGGGCGGCGGGCATGGCGGCGGACAGCGGGCGAAAGCAGGGCGGGACGTTCGCCCTTGTCGGCCTTCTCGTCGGGCTGGCGACAGGGCTTGCGGCCTACGCAATCATCGACTTCTGGGCGGACCGGGCTCCCGACGAGACGCTCGCCCAAACGGCCCTCATCTTCATCGCGGCTTCCGCCGCCGCCTTCCTGTTGCTCTCTGAGCGCGGGGCCGCTGTGCGGGCCGTTCCCGCCGCGCTCTTGATCGGCGCGACGCTCGCCGTTCCAACCTATTTCATCGCGCGCGCCGCCAACGGCGACGCGCCGCTCGATCAGTTTCCCGTTATTTTCTGGTTCGCCATCGGCGGCCCCCTCTCCGCCTACCTGATGACGTCGCTGGCGAAAGCCGCCCTTCTGGATCGCATTCCCCCGGCCTATCCCGGTCTTTTCTTTCACGGCCTGACCTTGCCGCTGATCGCCGGAGGGGCGTGGTTGTTCGCCGCCCTCTCGATGGTGCTGCTGTACACTTGGGCGGGGTTGCTGCGGTCGATGGATGTCGATTTTTTCCACAAACTTTTTCAGGAGCCGTGGTTCATCCTGCCCTTTGTCGGCGCTGTCGGCGGTCTGTCGATCGCGATGATCCGCGGTCTCGATTCGGCGCTCGGCGCCTTGCGCTTCGTGCTGCTCCTGTTCTGCCGGATCGCGATGCCGATCACCGCCGTGTTCTCGCTGACGCTCATTGTCGTGCTTTTGATGAACGGGACCGACGCGATCTTCTCGCGCCCCTATCCCGGCGCGATCATGCTCGCGCTCGCTTTCGCCGGCATGCTGATTTTCAACGGCGTCTACCAGAACGGCGAAGGCGGTCCGCCGCCCACATGGCTGCGCATTGCGACCATCGCGGCGCTCGCGACGTTTCCCGTTTATGCGCTGCTCGCCGCGTCCGCCTTCTGGATCCGCATCGGCGATTACGGCCTGACGCCGCCGCGCGTCATCGGCCTCGCCATGAACGGGCTCGCGGCGCTCTACAGCCTTGTCTGCCTTGCGGGGCTTCTCACCGAAATCAACTGGCGCGGCAAAAAGTGGATGCCCCTCGTCGCGCCCTTCAACACGGCGATGGCGGCGCTGTGGGTCCTCGTGCTGATCGCGCTGGCGACGCCGCTCGCCAACCCGTGGGCGATGAGCGCCAAGGACCAGTCGGCGCGGCTGCTCTCCGGCAAGGTCGCGCCCGACGCGTTCGACTTTTCGTATCTGCGCTTCAAGCTCGGAGCGCCCGGACAACGCGAACTTGAAAAGCTCGCGAAAACGCCCGAGAGCCATCCCGCTTCGCTCGCCATCCGCACCGGCGCAACTCATGCGCTGTCGGCGAGAAGCCCGCTGACATTTGAAAACGGCGAGCCGACTGAAGCGCCGGCGGATGAGCCTAAGGCGCCCGGTCTCAATGAGCTTGAATTCAATCCTGACGGCGATGAGCCCGAGCCCGATCCGCCCGCAGCGAACGAGCCGTCCTAAGCGTCAGTCGCGCTTCTGGATTTTCCGGGACGGGCCGTTGTAGTCGGCGACGCCGTGGGCGATCGCATAACAGGCGAGCCGGACGGAGAGCGGAATGACCACCTTTTCCCCTTCGCGTTCGCCCTTCTCGTAATACTGGATCATCCGACGCTTGAGCCCCAGCGCGTGGGCCGCTTCCTTTTGGGACAGCTTCAGCGTTTTCCGCCACTTCTTGAAGTCGCCGGGTTCCATTCCCTGCCCCATCATGGATTCTGGCTTCCGTTAGCGTCGTCAGCGCACTTAATGCATGGGTGTTACAAACGTTTGACAGTCCGAAAGAATTGTCAGGTCCCCTTCAAAATTAACCGGTTAGAGGCTACATAGGGGGCGCTGGCGCAAGCCAGATATGGCGATAAACGGCGCGTGTAATAAGCGCATCGGACCCGGGGGCGGTACCCGGCGGCTCCACCGGAGGCCCTTCCCACGATCTCGGAAGGGGCTTGCGGCGGGGCCGAAATAGGATCGACGAGTGTCTAAAGACGATGCTTTTCGCCCGGTTGGCCTCCGTTATTTGGCCAAATCGCATAGTTGCCAATGACAACTATCGGAATGAGGTCGCTCTCGCTGCGTAATGCGGCTGAGTAGCCTCGACTTTGAAGTCCTAGTCCTCTTCCAGGGCTAGGCGGGGTTCGGGAGCACCTGGCAACAGAAGCTCCCACTTTTTATCGGCTGGCGGCTAGAGCCTCGATTTGTCGAGCTTGCGGCCTTCGCCGCCGGGCCGGCGCCTGGCGACAGAAGCCGGGGACTTATTTCCTCTTTCCTCGCCCGCATTGGCCGCAGCGACCGAAACCTGACAAAGTGCGCTTTCAATCGTACACTGCGCGCCGATCGCGCTTTGAAATGGATACGCCGTGAGCGACGTTGAATTCGATTACGACTACCTGACCCAGCGCGCCTTGCGTCAGGTCGTGAAGGACGTTCTGGAAATGACCGCCGAGATCGGCGCGACGCCGGGCGAGCATCATTTCTACATCGAATTCGCGACCCAGGCGCCGGGCGTCATTATTCCTGACGAGTTGATCGAGACCTATCCCGAGCGGATGACCATCGTCGTGCAGCACCAGTTCGAAAACCTCGTGGTGCGCGACGAAGAGTTTGCGCTGACGCTGTGGTTCAAGGGGATCGAGTCGCGCCTCACCATTCCGTTCGAAGCGGTCACCAGCTTCGCCGACCCGAGCGTGCAGTTCGGCCTCCGCTTCGCCGAACCGCTGGAGCAGACCGGCGCAAAGCCGGCCGCGTCGACGAAAGCCGAGAAAGCCGACGAGACCAAAACCGAACCGGAAAAACCGGCGGAATCGGGCCAGGTCGTCAGCCTCGATCAGTTCCGGAAGAAGTAGCGCCCCGCCGTCAGCGCTTGTCGCTGTGCTCCCCGGGAGCTAAAGCGACGCGACTGCGACAACGCCGAGGCGAGACCCCATGACCAAAACCCGCACAGAATCCGACACGTTCGGCCCCATCGAGGTCGACGCCTCCCGCTATTGGGGCGCGCAGGCCGAGCGTTCGCTCGGGAATTTCAAGATCGGCTGGGAGAAGCAGCCCGCGCCCATTGTGCGCGCGCTCGGGATTGTCAAACGGGCCGCCGCAGAGACCAACATGGCGCTCGGCAAGCTCGACGCGAAGCTCGGCGGCGCCATCGTCAAGGCGGCGCAGGAAGTGATCGAGGGCAAACTCGACGACAATTTCCCTCTTGTCGTGTGGCAGACGGGCTCGGGCACCCAGTCGAACATGAACGCCAACGAGGTGATCTCGAACCGCGCGATTGAAATGCTTGGCGGCGAGATGGGCTCGAAGAAGCCGGTTCATCCGAACGACCATGTGAACATGAGCCAGTCGTCGAACGACACGTTCCCGACAGCGATGCATGTGGCGTGTGCGGAGGAAATCCGTCATCGCCTCGTCCCCGCCCTGCAAAAACTCGGCAATGCGCTCAACGACAAGGCGCAGGCGTGGAAAGACATCATCAAGATCGGCCGCACCCATACGCAGGACGCGACGCCGCTGACGCTCGGGCAGGAGTTCTCCGGCTACGCCAAGCAGGTCGAAAACGGTCTGAAGCGCATCGAGCAAACCATGCCCGCGCTGATGGAATTGGCGCAGGGCGGCACCGCCGTCGGCACCGGGCTCGCGAGCCCCAAAGGGTTCGACAAGATGGTCGCCGACAAGATCGCGCAGATCACGCAGATGCCGTTCACCTCAGCGCCGAACAAGTTCGAGGCGCTCGCCGCGCATGACGCGATGGTGATGAGCCACGGCGCCATCACGACCGTCGCCGCTTCCCTCTTCAAAATCGCCAACGACATCCGTTTCCTCGGATCAGGGCCGCGCTCTGGCCTTGGCGAATTGTCGCTCCCCGAAAACGAACCCGGCTCGTCGATCATGCCGGGCAAGGTGAACCCCACCCAGTGCGAGGCGCTGACGCAGGTGTGCGCGCATATCATGGGAAACAACGCCGCCATCGTTTTCGCCGGCAGCCAGGGGCATTTCGAACTGAACGTCTTCAACCCGATGATGGCCTACAATTTTCTGCAATCGGTCAGGCTGATGGCGGACGCCGCCGTCTCGTTCACTGACAATTGCGTCGTCGGCATCGAACCGCGCCTCGACAACATCAAGCGCGGCCTCGAGCAATCGCTGATGCTGGTGACGCCGCTCAAGGAAAAATACGGCTACGACCGCGCCGCCAAGATCGCCAAGACCGCCCACAAGAACGGCACGACCTTGCGCGAGGAAGCGATCAAGGACGGCATCCCGGCGGAGGATTTCGACGCCATCGTCCGTCCCGAGAAGATGATCGCGCCGGAGTAAGCCGCCGCCGTCAGGCGCGCACCCGCAAATGGCCGAGCCCCGCCGCCGCATAAACCGCATCCAGCGTTTCCTGCTGGCGCAGCATCGGCGCGCCTTCGGTCGGCAGCTTCTCGCCCGTGACGAGCGCGTCGAGCGCCGCTTCTAGCTGATAGACGTAGGTGCTGACGCGGCCGATGGGCAGTAATTCCTCGCGCCCGTCAGCGACGACTTTCAGACTTGCGGGACGGCCCGGCTGGTGGGGATGAATCGGATTTTCGAATTCTATGCGCCCGTTGCTGCCGACGACTTCAATCGACGCGGAGAATTCCTCGCCCGCCGCCATCGACGTCGAGAGATGCGCGACGGCGCCGCCAGCGAAAGTCAGCGCCGTCTCCATGCTTTCGTCGACTCCCGATTTCGTCAGCGTCGCCTTCGCTTCAACCTTCTCCGGCGCGGCGTCGAAGACGTTCAGCGCCCAGCCGAGCGGATAGCAGCCGAGATCCATCATCGCTCCGCCGCCATGTTCGGGACGATGGCGAATCTCGGTTCCGTTGTCGGCGATGGCGACGTTGAAATGCGCTTTCATCGAGCGGATGTCGCCGATGTCCTTCAGACGGTCGAGAAAGGCGATGTAGGTCTTGTGATAACGGCAATGCACCGCTTCGATCAGCCGCGCGCCGGAAGCGGACGCGGCGCCGATCATCGCCCGCGCCTCTTCCGCGTTCATCGCCAGCGGTTTTTCGCAGAGCACATGCTTGCCGGCTTCGAGCGCCTTGATGGTCCATGCCGCGTGTCCGCTGATCGGCAGGCCGTTATAGATCAGATCGATGTCCGGCGAGGCGATCAGCGCGGCGTAATCGCCGAATGCGGCGGCGACGCCATGCCGTTTCGCGAAGGATTCGGCGCGGGCTGGGTCGCGCGCGGCGACGCCGGCGATCACGGCTGAGGGAATCGACGCCGCGGGGGCGATGATCGCCTTGGGCGCGATCTTGGCGGCGCCGAGAAGGCCGATGCGGAAGCTTTTCATAGACGGGTCCGGTAATCGCTGCGCATTCCTCATAGGCAAGGAAGCGCTTCCGGCCAATCGCCCGCCCTGTCCCCCACCGCCTTTCTGGACTAAATCTTGCTCCCCAGTCCGCAGTATTGGGCGCAGCCGCGCCGCCAGGCGTCCCGTAACGGGACTGGTTCAGTCAGGGTAGAACGGGGTTACACATGTCCGATCCGAAATCGCCGAGCCAGACGCGGCTCCTCCTCGCGCAGTTCCTGTTCGCGCACGACCTCGATGTCGAGACGCTCTACAAGGCGCTCGGGGCCGATCTCGCCGCGAGCGACAATGAAGCGGTGTCGCATATGGCGGGGATCATCGACGGGATCACGCTCGCCACGGGCAAAATCCGCGCGCACGGCCTCGACAACTGGACCAAGGGCTAACCCTCTCCCGCTCTTGATCGCAAGCGCGCAATCCTAAAAAAGGACGCGATGCGCAAGCGCTCGATTTCCATCAAGGGGCACCGGACCAGCATTTCCCTGGAGCCTGAATTCTGGACGCGGTTGGAGGCCATCGCCGCCGCCCGCGCGATCAGCCTGCCGCAACTGATCTCGCAAGTGGACCGCGAGCGGTTAGGGAAAACCCCGCCGCCGGGCCTCGCCTCGGCGCTCCGGGTGTTCATTCTCGAAAACGCGCAAAGCCTAATCTAGGCGTTTGCGACGAGGCTGAGAGAGGGCCGGCCAAGCACGAGCTGCGCGTAGAGCCGGCTGACTTCTTCCGCATAGCCCCGCATCATCGGGCGGACCTGCGCGAACCGTTCGACTTCGGCGGCGCGCGCGAGAAGCGTCGCAAAGCGCGGGCGCACCGGCTCGCGCTGCGGGTCGCTCCAGCGCGCGAGCGCGCGGGCGGTTGCAAGGCGCGCCCAGAAGGCGCGCGCCGATTTCAGCGTCTCGACGACGCTCTGCGGTACGAGGCCGGCGCGCGCCAGCGTATCGAGGGCGCTGTCGATATCCGTTTCCTGAATCGCAGGCTGCGCCGCGGCGTGGCGATAGATCAGGGTGCTGATGATAAGCTCCACATCGTGCAGCCCGCCCTCGGCCTGTTCGAGATCCCATTCGCAGGCCTTGTCGCGGCGCAGGCGCTGCGCGCGGGCGCGGTCGAGATCGCGGAACAGGATGTCGGCGCGGCGCGGGTTGGAGACGGCGGCCCTGAGCGCGGTTTTCGACGCCTTTTGCGCCGCCTCGCTCCCGGCGATGAGGCGGGCGCGCGACAACAGGATCTGATCGTAAGCGACCGCTTCCGACTGCACATAGGCCTTGAACGCCGCCACATCCGGCGCGAGGCCGCCCGCGACGCCGCCCGGCCGGTGCGACACATCCGGCGCGACGGCGAAGAACCCGGTTCCGAGCGCGTCGACCGCATCCATGAACGCGCGCGCGAACGCCTCGCGCTTTTCCGCTTCGCCGGCGGAAGCAATGAAACCGAAGAGGGCGGGCGCGCCGGGAAGGCCGCGCGCGGGACCGTCGAACACATGCAGCGCGACGCCTTCGCCGCCCTTCTCCTGCTTCACCACAGACGCCATGGTTTGCGCCAGGGTTGAATTGCCGACAGACTCAAGCGCCGACGACGCGCAATCGAAGGAGATGTCGCCGGACGCTGCGCACAGCGCAATGCGCGCGATTTGCTCGCGGCGCCAGTCGGCGATGTCCTCGATCTTCGCGCCCGGCGGCGGCGGCGCGAAACGCGACACCCACTCAGCGCCGGATTTCGGCGTCTCGGCTCCGCGCTCTTCAAAGAACGCGCCGGCAAGGGCTTTCGATTCGGCGAGCGGCGCGACGGCTTCATCGAAACAGCCGAGTGCATTGACGACGCCTTCGCGCGCGTCGCTCGTCTCGCTGAACCGCGCGACGACGCCGGCGCCCTTTTCGGCGTTTCGGATCAGCGCGTCGAACAGACGGACCGCCGCGTCCGGGTGCTGCGTTTCGCCGAACGAGGTGAGAAGCCCCGGCGCGAGCGAGGCGAAGCGCCCGGCGTCCGCTTCAGCCCCGGCAAGGCTCGCCCACTGATCGACGACGCCGGAAAGCTGCGCGCCGTCCTCGAAACCGAGATCCTCAAGCTTGTCCACATCGTCAGGCTTGTCGCCGGCCGGGCGATAGCGCTCGAATTCAGCGAGCGGCGCGTCGCTCAGCCGTTGCAGCGTATTGCGCGCATCGGCGACGACGCCGCCGAGCGTGGCGCGAAGACCTGCTGGCGTTGAAAAACCGCAAAGGCTCGCGAGCGCTGCCTCTTCGTCGGGCTGGCCCGCGCCGAATGCGGCGGCGCCTTTCATCATCTGCGCATGGGCGACCAGCATCTGCGCGAACTCGTTGCCGCCGCGCAGCCGCGCCGCCACATCCATGGGCAGCGCGCCAGACTTGGCGGCGAGATCGAACACTTCGTAGGCGGACGCCGTGCGGAAGATCGGCCGCGCGCCGCCGAAGCTCCAGCGCAGGAGCGTCGCAATCGCGCGGAACGCCGAGCGCGGATCGTCGCTTTCGCGTCGCAGGGTCGCGCGGGTTTCGTCGTCGATGGCGCCAAGGCCTTTCCAGGCGGTTTCTTCGTTGGCTTCAAGGAACGCGCCGCCGGCGCGGCGATCGCCGGCGACGACGCGCGCCGTCGCGATCCAGGCGCGCAGCGCGCCCTGCGTCGGCGCGGCGAGATTGGCGACCGCGCGCACCTGCGATTCGACAATACCGGCGCCGTTGACGCCCGACCCGAAGGGGGTTTTCAGCGCGAAGATCGGGTAGTCGCCGGGCTTGCCCTCGAAGGCTTCGCGCAGTTCCGCGCCGAGACGCACGAATGCGCGCTCGGCCATGCGCGCGGCGGCGCCGGCGAACAGGGTCTCATTGTAAAGGATCGCGACTTCGACCGGCCCGTATGGCGCAAGGTCTTCATGCGCGAAATCGCCGCCGGCCAGCGCAAAGACGCCAGAGACCGGCCCCTCTTCCTGCGAGGCGGCGAGTTCGCCGCGATTGATCGCGGCGCGCACAAGCCAGGCGAGCGCCGTTTCGACCAGCCGTTCGGCGAAGTCGGCGCGGGCCGCCGTCGCCTTGCGCGCGGTCCATGCGCCGGAAATTTCGGCGATGCCGATGGCGATGTCGGCGCGGTTCTTCAGCGGCGAAAGCGCGCCATACAAAGCATCCGCTGCGCCGACGCCGTTGGAGAGCGGGGTGAGATCGCGGGCGGTCTGGGCGAGCACGCTCGACGCGCCCTCGGTCAAGGCGTCTGCGGCGGCGACCGGATGCTTGAGACACAGATCGGCGAGCCGGCGGGTCGAGCCGAAAATCCGCAGCATGGTCAGCAGGCGGTCGGGCCGGTCGAGACGCGCGCCCGGATCTTCGCCGAGGGCCTCGGCCAGCGCGCGCCGCCAGCGCGCCACGCCCGCAGCCGCGCGGGTCGGATCAATCTTGTCGCTGAAACGGTCGTCGGCGCCGGTCGCGCTCGTGCGGGTCGCAGAGGTCAAGGCTCGCCCCTTTTTCTCGGCAATTAAAGGAGCGTTGTCCCATGTCGGGATGAAGCCGGCGTTAAACGGCGCAAAACAGTTAAACATATCGCGGGAAGGCTCCCGCAATATCCGCCCCCCGCTCAGGAGGAACTCAGCCGACGAGCCGGCCTGTGGCGGCGGCTCGGAACAGGCGGAGCCGTTTAGACAGGGGCGACGGCGCGCGGGCTTTGCCGAGATAGCGCCGCGCCAGCGCTATATACAGAAGAGACGAGGCCGCCGGTTCCTGAAGGCCGGCCAGGGACGAGGACGCCTCGCGCAGCGCTTCCTCCGCATACGGCTTTATGTCGGCGGCGAGCGCCGGCGCCAGCGCGCCGCCATGCCGGGCGAGACCGTAGGCGGCGCCGGCGCGCGATACGGCGACGGCGGAAGGCACCGCATAAGAGCGCGCCGCGACCACTGCGAGCGCGCCTTCCGTCTCCTCGCACCAGCGCGCCAGCTCCTCGATCGAGCCGAAGGCGTCGTCATAGAGAAGCCGCGCCCGCGCCTCGATCATGCCCAGCATCAGCGGCGCGGCGTCGTTTTCGCACGCCCCGGTCGCCGCCATCGCCTGAACCACGGGATGGGCGCGCGGTTGTTTCGCATTCACGATCTCGTCAATGGCTTCGCGCCACCATTGCAAACGAATCTCACCTAGCGGCGGCTCGCTCACCGCATGAGGGATGCGTTCGATCTCGGCGTGAAAGGCGAACAGCGCCAGAAGCCGCGCACGCAGCGCCTCCGGCGCAAATCGCGCCGTCAGCCAGCGATCCTCATCGCCGGCTTTTATTAGATCGTCGCAATAACGCAACGAATCCGAGACTTCTGCTGTTCGTGTCACAGCGCCAACCGGTTGACGAGTCCGCCTTGCGCGCTACCTAAAGCCTGCCTTCACCGCACGCAACCGAGAGTAAGGATCGATCATGGCCGTTACGCTTCCTCCCCTGCCCTACGCCCGCAACGCCCTCGCCCCGCATGTTTCGGAGCAGACGCTCGACTTTCATTATGGCAAGCACCATCAGGCCTATGTCGACAACCTCAACAAACTGATCGACGGCGGGAAGCTCGATAAGGCCCCGCTGGAGGAGATCATCCTCGATGCGGCCGGCGACAGCGCCAAGCAGGGCGTTTTCAACAACGCCGCGCAAGTGTGGAATCACACTTTCTACTGGAGCTCCATGAAGCCGAACGGCGGCGGCGCGCCGTCGGGCGACATCGCCAAGGCGATCGACAAGGATCTCGGCGGTTATGACGGCTTCAAGGAAGCTTTCTCGCAAGCAGGCGCGACGCAGTTCGGCTCAGGCTGGGCTTGGCTCGTCGTCAAGGGCGGCAAGCTGGAAGTCAGGAAAACGTCGAATGCGGAGCTTCCGTTGACGGAAAAAGGCGCGACGCCACTTCTCACCATGGATGTCTGGGAGCACGCCTATTATCTCGATTATCAGAACAAGCGTCCGGCCTATATCACCACTTTCCTCGACAAGCTGGTGAACTGGGACTTCGCCAACGAGAATCTGGCGAAAGCGTGAGCGCTTAAATGCTTCGACGTGAAAAAACCCGCGCCGAGAGCGCGGGTTTTTTTACGTGTTGAGCTTGCGGCCCATCCTTCGAGACGCGATCCTTCGGATCGCTCCTCAGGATGAAGGCGCCTACTTGCAGAGATTGCCGTCGTTAACCGGCGCCGCCTCGCCGCGCACATGCGCGGGAACTGCCGCGGACGCCGTTTCGATCGAGGCCTGCGCGCTTTCGATCTGGGTGCGGAACTTTGGATACTCGACCTGCTTCCACTCGGGCAAC
>JAVJPA010000053.1:0-2260 GCA_040216495.1 Amphiplicatus sp.
CTCGCAGTTCGCCTCAAGCAATGTCGTCATCGAATTCTCGCCGAACATCGACATCAATATCGCCGCAACCGACGTCAAAAACGCCGTTTCCGCGATTCAGCGGGACCTTCCTGAAGATGTCGAGGAGCCGAGCGTCGTAAAAGCCGACTCCGACGGCTCGCCTATCATGCGCGTTGCGATCCTCGCCGACGGCATGTCGCAAGGCGATCTCGGCGACCTTATCGACCGCATCATCATTCCGCGCATCCAGTCCGTGGAAGGCGTCGCTTCCGTCGATGATTATGGCGTGCGCAACCGGGTGATCCGGGTTCGCCTCAACCCGGTGCAGCTCGCGTCGCGCGGCATCTCCGTCGACGACATCGCCTCGCTGGTCGCACGCTCGACCGTCAGCGCGCCATCAGGCACGTTGAAAAGCGGACAGCAGGAGCTTCTCATCCGCGCAGAAGCGCCCTCGGTCACGCCGGAGCAGATCGGCGCGCTGCGCCTCGATCCGCTGACGCTGCTTTCCGATGTCGCGCTTGTGGAATGGGATCTCGAACGCGAAACGAGACGCGCGCGGTCCAACGGCGTTCAAGCAGCCGGTATGGGCATTCTGCGGCAGGCGCAGTCGAACACAGTGGCCGTGGCCGACGGCGTGCGCGCGGCTGTGCGCGATCTTGAACGCACGCTGCCGGATAATGTCAGCCTGGAAATCACCTCTGACGATTCGATCTTCATCAAGCGTGCGATTGAGGAAGTCATCACTACGCTGGTGATCTCGGTCTTCATCGTCATCTGCGTCATCTTCGCGTTCCTGCGTTCTCCGCGCACCACCTTGATCCCGACGGTCGCGATCCCGATTTCTTTGATCGGCGTTGTCGCCGCGATTTATCTCGCCGGGTTCTCCATCAATATTCTCACTCTCCTGGCGCTTGTCATGGCGACCGGCCTTGTTGTCGACGACGCCATCGTCGTGACCGAGAATGTCGAGCGCTGGCGCGCGATGGGCTACGGCAAGCGCGCGGCGGCGTTGCTTGGAACGCGCGAAATCATTCTCGCCGTCATCGCCACCACCGCGACGCTCGCCGCTGTCTTCATCCCTATCTCGTTCCTGCCCGGTCAGGCGGGCCGGCTGTTTTCTGAATTCGGCTTCGTCATGGCGTTCTCGGTGCTGATTTCATCCTTCGTGGCGCTGACCTTGTGCCCCATGCTCACGGCCAAGCTCGGGCGCAGCGACGAAGCGCTGAAGCGCGCGCAGGAGAAACGCCGCGAAGGCCCTGTCGACCGCTTCGCCCGCAAGGCGACTGGCGGATATAAAGCGCTTCTGAAATTCTGCCTTGGCGCGCCCGTGATCCCCTTCGGCGCATCTGTCCTGTTCGCCCTCGGCGCGGTCCTCTCGTTCCATCTCGTCCCGAAGGAACTGACGCCGCCTGAAGATCGCGGTCGGGTCTTTATGCAGGCGCGCGTGCAGCAGAGTGCGAACTTCGACTATCTTGCGGCGAAAGTGCTTGAAGTCGAACGCAAGGTTCAGCCGCTCATCGACAGTGGCGAAGCGACCGGGGTTCTCTCTTTCGCCGGCGCCGGCGGGTCGGGCAGCGGCTTCATCATCGTCATGCTCAAGGACTGGAACGAACGAAAGCGTTCGCAGCAGGAGATCCAGGCCGAGATCATGCCGCTCGTCTCCAGCATACCGGGCGTGCAGGTCTCGGTTCGCGGCGGCAACAGTCTCGGCATTCGCGGCGCGGGTCAGGGCTTGCAGTTCGCGGTCGCCGCCGACGATTATGACGCCGCCGCCGATGTGGCCGAGGCGATCTCCGCCAAACTAGAAGAACATCCGCGCATCCCGCGCGCTGCGTTGAACTTCGAAACCTCTCAACCGCAGCTTAATGTCGAGATCGACCGGGACGCCGCAGCGCGACTCGGCGTCGACGTCACATCGATCACCACGCTGATCAGCGCCATGTCGGATGAGTACCGCGCCGCTGAAATTTTTGTCGGCGACCGCATTCTCGACGTGCTTCTATCGCCGGGCGGCGACCCGATCGACGACCCGAGCGACCTTTCCAACCTCTTCGTCAAAACCAACACCGGGCAATTTGTGCCGCTGTCGCTGATGACCAGCGTCGAGGAGGTCGCCGTCGCCGCGCGCCTGTCGCGCGAGGAGCGCCGCCGCGCCGTGCCCGCCACCGCGCAGCTTGATCAAGGGTTCCCCCTGGGCGACGCCATCACGGAGTTGCGGCGCGTTTCCGCCGACATCCTGCCGCCGAACATGTCGATCATC
>JAVJPA010000054.1:0-23105 GCA_040216495.1 Amphiplicatus sp.
CCGCCGATCCTATCGTCACGCTGAAGCAGATCGCCACGTCAAAAACCGACGAGACAGCGACGCTGATCAAGTCGTGGCTTGAAAACGCCGAGAACGCAGCATGAATGCGGTGGCGCTGAAACTTGAACGGTTCGATCCGCAGCCGGACGGTTATGCAGGCGCGTCGTCGGAACAAGGCGAAAGCGTCCTGATGCAGCGCGCGCGCGCCGAAGCTTATGCTGAAGGTTACGCCGCAGGGCAGGCCGCCGTTTCCGGGCGCGCCGACGATCATAACCAGCTTGCCGCCGCGCTCGCCCGCGCTGTCGAAACCGACATCGCCTCTGCGCCTGCGCGCGCCGCGACGGAAGCGGGCGGGGCCTTGAAAACCTTGCTTGAAGCGATCTTCCCGGCGCTTTCGGCGCAAGGGTTCGCCGCCGAAGCCGCAGCCGTCTTCGCTGGCTCGGTCTCGCCGTCGCGCGGCGCGCTCGAAATCGCCGCGCCGAAGCAACATGCGGCGGCGATAGAGAAAATGCTGACCGCGCTCGCCCCGGGCGCCGACTTTTCGGTGCGCGCCGATCCCGAGATGAGCGGCGCGCGCGCGCGAGCCGCCTGGTCCGGCGGCGGCGTCGAACTCGATCTGGAGGCGGCGACAAGCGGCTGCCTCAACGCCTTTGAAAAAGCCCTCAACGCCCTTTCAAGCGAGAAGACATCATGAGCGCCAACGACCCCGCCGAAAGCGTCCCGACCGAAGCCGATAGCGTTGACGCGCCCGAACTCGAGCGCCGCGACGGCGCCCCTGTGAACAAGCTGAAGCGCGCGATTTTCAGCGTGCCGATCGAAGTCGTGGTGACGGTCGGCACCGCCAGGCCGCTGATCGGCGATCTTTTGAAAATGGAGCGCGACCACCTCCTGCCGCTGGACAGCGCGCTGAACGATCCGGTCGAGCTTCGGGTCAAGGACCGCGTCATCGCGCGCGGGGAACTGACCCAGTCGGAAGAAGGGCGCGGCCAGCTCGCCGTGCGCCTGACGGAAATCGTCGATATTTCAGAGATCCTGTGATGAACCCGCTTTCGAGAACGCTCGCGGTCCTCGCCGGCGCGTTTCTCTTCACGCTCATTCTGTGCGGCGCCGCCTCTGCGCAGGAGGCTTCGGCGGTTGTCGCCGAGTCCGGGCTGAGCATGCGGGTCGTGCAGCTTTTCCTGATGGTTACGGTGCTGAGCATGGCGCCGGGAATCGCCATGATGATCACCTGCCTGCCGTTCATGGTGATCGTATTCTCGATTCTGCGTCAGGCGATCGGCCTGCAACAGGCCCCGCCTAACATGCTGATCATGAGCCTCGCGCTGTTCTTGACCTACTTTGTGATGGAGCCGGTCTTCTCCGAAGCGTGGCGGATGGGCGTGCAGCCCCTGCTCGATCAGGACATCACCGAAGCGCAGGCGTTCGAGCGCGCGCTCGCGCCGTTCGAGGCGTTCATGAACGGGCGCGTCTCGCCGGTCGCCATAGAGGCCCTGACAGAAGTTGCGCCGGCGCGCGTCGCCGCTGACGGGGCGACGCCCCTGTCAATCTTAATCCCTGCTTTCATGCTTTCTGAAATTCAGCACGCTTTTGAAATCGGATTTGTCATCTTTCTGCCGTTTCTGGTGATCGATCTCATTATCGCTTCCGTGCTGATGGCGATGGGGATGATGATGGTGCCGCCGGCGATCGTGTCGCTGCCGTTCAAGCTCGCTTTCTTCGTGCTGGCGAACGGCTGGATCGAAATCGCCGGCGCTGTGGTTAAGGGATACGGAACATGACCGCGGACGCCGCTCGCAAAACAGAATTGACGCTCGCCTCGGCGGGCGGCTTCACCGCGCCGCAGAAAGCCGCGCTGATCCTCGCCGCGCTCGGGCCGGAGGCCGCCAAGCCCGTGATCGAGCGCGTCGGCGAAAAGCACCTTCAGGCGTTCGCGGAAGCCTACGCTCACATGAAAAACATCCCGCGCCGGGACCTGCTCGCCGTCGCGTCGGAATTCATCGGCCATCTCGGCGCCGACGAGGGCGCCCTGAAAGGCGGCTTCGACGAGGCGCGCGATCTCATCAGCCAGGTGAAAAGCGCGGAAGACACGACGCGGCTTCTCGACGAAGTCAACGCGCCGGGCGGGCGCACGGTCTGGCAGAAGCTTGAGCGCGCCGACCCGAAAGCCTTCGCCGCCTGGCTCAACGGCCAGCATCCGCAGACCGTCGCCGTCGTCATGACGCGCCTCGATTCCGACCTCGCCTCCACCGTGCTCGGATTCATCGATCCCGATCTCGCGAAAAAAGTCGTGGTCCGTCTCGCCAAGCCCATGCCGGTGCGCCGCGAAGCGCTCAAGGTTCTTGAAGAATCGGTCGAGCGGGATTTTCTCGCGCCCATTCGCGCTGCCGCCAAGGCGTCGAAGCCGGGCCAGATGATCGGCGCGATGCTGAACAATCTCTCCGAGGAAAAGCGCGCGGCGATGCTGGAATTCATCGCCGCCGAGTCGCCCGAAGTGTTGAACGATGTGAAAGCCTTCATCCTCACCTTCAAGGACATTCCGGAGCGCGTTCCAGCGAACGCCATCGCCAAAGTGGTGCGCGAGGTCGAGGTCGACGTATTTCTCAAAGCGGCGAAGTACGGCAAACAGAACGCGCCGGAGGCCGTCGAGTTCATCTTCAAGAACATCTCCCAGCGCATGGGCCAGCAGTATGAAGAGCAGATGGGAGAGATGAAGCCCTTCACGCTCGCAGAAGCGGAAGCCGCGCAGGCCCAGATCATGACGGCGCTCCGCCGCCTTGTCGCCGCCGGCGAGTTCGAGCTCAACAAGATCGACACAGGCGAGGTCGACGAAGAGGTTTACGTCTAACCGCTGCCGCTCGCTTTTGAGAGGCTTCCCTGTCCGCCCGCTCATCCCGGCGAAAGCCGGGATCCAGGCAGCAACGTTGAAACTGGGTCCCGGCTTTCGCCGGGATGAGCGGAATAGAGGCGCGTCGCCGAAAAAACTCCGCCTTCGGATCGAAGAAAACACGATCCTGCTACGGATCATGGCGGACGTTAATCATTTATCGCGCTGAATTTCCAGCGCTTTCGCCTCAGGGATGTATTTCATCCACCTCCTTTGCGGCCCTCCTTATGATGATGGCGTCCCAGCGAAAGGACGCGGCGTCGCCGGTCCTCAGCGCCAGGGATGCGGCCCGCTTGCCGTCGCGCGTTACCGCGCGGCGCAGGGAAGCCGCGTGCGGATTGAAGGTGACGGAGAAGGATCGGATGCCGGACGAAACAGCGAGACCGCTACTGAACGACCAGTTCCGCGTGCAGCGCGCCGGCGGACTTGATCGACTTCAGGATGTCGATCATCTCGCGCGGGCTGACGCCAAGGGCGTTGAGGCCGGACACGAGATCGGAGAGCGTGACGTTCTCGTTGATCAGCGCCACCTTGCGGTCAGGATTGTCGTCGACGGCGATGTCGGTGCGCGGCAGGACGACCGTGTCGCCTTCGCGCGAAAACGGGTTCGGCTGCGAGGCCTGCGGTGTTTCGTTGATGCGGATCGCAAGATTGCCTTGCGCCACGGCCACAGACGTGATGCGCACATCGGCGCCGAGAACGATCGTGCCCGAGCGCTGGTCGACGACGACGCGCGCTTTCTGGGCGGGCGATATTTCGACATTTTCAATGGCGCTCATCATGTGCGCCGGGGAACGGAACTCCTTGTCGACATCGAGCTCGACCGCGGTCGCGTCGAGCATCGTCGCGATCGGCCGCCCGACGGCGTTATTGACAGCCAGTTCGATGCGCGAGGCCGTGGTGAAGTCCGGCGAGCGAAGCGACAGCTTGATCTTGCCCAGATCGGAGAAGTCGAACGGCAGTTCGCGTTCGACGCGCGCCCCGTTCGGAACGGTGCCGGCGGTCGGCACGCCTTCCGTCACCGAGCCTCCGGCGCCTTCGGCGGAAAAGCCGCTGACAAGGATGGGACCTTGCGCGACGGCGTAGATCTGCCCGTCGGCGGCGTTGAGCGGGGTCATGATCAGCGTGCCGCCCATCAGGCTCTTCGCGTCGCCGATGGCGGAAACCGTGACGTCGATCTGCATCCCCGCGCGCGCGAACGGCGGAAGGGTCGAGGTGACCAGCACCGCGGCGACGTTCTTCGGGCGGAAATCCTCGCCCTGCACGTTGATGCCGAGCCGTTCGAGCAGGCTCGACAGGGCTTCTTCCGTGTAAGGCGAATTGCGAAGGCCGTCGCCCGTGCCGTTGAGGCCGACGACGAGGCCGTAGCCGACGAGATCATTGCCGCGCACGCCTTCGACCTCGATGAGGTCCTTGAGGCGCACTTCTGCCTCGGCCGCGCCGGCGAGCGGGGCGAGTGAGAGCGCGAAAGCGATGACGAGACGGTTCATGTTCTTACCGGAGGAAGTTGGCGAGGTTCAGTTGCGACAGGCGCGCGGTCATGATGTAGGAGGCCTCAAGCTGCGTCTCGAGCGCCGTCAGCGCCGACGCCGCCTCGAATTCGTCCTTGGCAGTCTTCTGGTTGTAGACGTTGGTGAGAACGGTTTCTTCGGCTTCGTAGCGGGACTTGCTGCCGCTGATGCGCTGCTCGGCGACGCCGATCGCGGCGCGAATGTTGACGAGATCGCCTTCGGCGTCGATCACCAGTTCGGCGGCGCTGACCATGGCCGCCTGACGCTCCGCCGCCGATCCGCCGGGCATCTGATCGAAATTGGCGAGCACGGCGAAGCCCCGCATCACGTCCTTGATCGCCTGGTTGTCGGCTTTTACAGAAGCGGAAATGCGAACCCCCGGCGCGATCTCGGTCATCGGCGCGTTTCCGGAGCCGCCCTGATAGATCGTCGTGGCGAAGCCGCCGGTCGGATCGTTGAAATAAAAGTCGAGCGCCGCGTCGGCGGTCGCTGCGTCAGCGGCGCCGGCGAGAATGGCGCCGACATCGGCGATCAGGTCCTCGACGTCGCCAAGCGGCGCCCGGTCGACCGCATCGCCGCCGAACAGGGAGCGTCCGCCGACGCTTACAGAGAGGCTGGAGAAGATCACCGACAGCGATGCGTTGGCGTCGGCGGCGATCGTCTTCATGCTGTCGTTGTCGCCGCGATTGAGGAACGACAGCGCATCGGTGGAAATAGTGCGGCTTTGATCGGTCAGGTTGACGAGCGTCGCCTGCGTCTGCGCGGCGCGCGATTCGGCGAGCGACAGCATCGTCTGATAGGATTTGGCGTCGTCGATGGCTTTCAGCACAAGATGCGCGCCGCCGATGTCGCCGTTGACCGCCTTGGTGATGTCTTCATAACGCCCGGTGACCGCTTCAGTGCGCGCCGTGTCGGCGCGCGACTTCATGTCGGCGATAATCCGCGCGAGGCGCGAATGGGCGAGAACGTCCGGGATGCCGCCGCTCATGCCTACAGCTCCATCAATCGTTCGATCATGTCTTTCGCCGCCTGGATCACTCTTGCATTGGCGGCGAAAGCCTGTTCGACCAGCAGGAGTTTCTGCATTTCTGCGTCCGTATCGACGCCGGTGACGGCGAGTTCGGCTTCGGCGACCGCGACGGCGCGCGCGTTCGAGCCGGCGAGGCGAGCTTCCGCCGCGACGCGGGCCGAGCCGATAGACGAGTTGACGCCTGCGGCCGCTTCGGTCGCGGAATGGACGCCTGCAAGCGCGACGCCAGCCGGCGCCGCCAGTTTTTCAGTGAAACTGTCGAGCATGGCGCGGATGAATCCGTCTGCGCCGGCGGGGCCTTGCGTGACTGCGCCGAGACCGTCGCGCAAGCGCCACAGCGCGCCGCCGGCGTCCGGATCGACGGCCGTATTGACCGCGAGGCGGCTGGCGAGCCCTTGTTCTGTCAACGGATCGAAGGCGCCGCCTGCATCGGTGAAAAGGCCGGGCTCTCCGGGCGCCAGCGTCGCATCGATGCCGCTGAAGCGCTCGATCAGGTCGCGGGCGAGTCCGTCGAGCTGCGCCTGGAATTTCGGCGCGATATCGTCGCGAGTCGCGAAGAGGCCCGCCATCGATCCGTTGCGGATCGACTGGCTGCCTCCGCCCGGCGTTATATTGATGCCGTCCACCGTGAGGCCCGACAGCGCGCCGAGGCCGCCATTATACGAGAGGTCGGGCGTGATGATGCTCGACGGCGTGAACTCGATTTCACGGGCGCTGCCCGCAATGAGGAAGACCCCTTCCTCCGTTATCAGATCGACGGCGCCGCGTTCGCGCTGGATCTCGCGGACCGGAATGATTTCGGCGACTTCATCGATCAGCTGCTTGCGCTGGTCTTCGAGGGCGGCGATGTCGCGCCCCCCCGCCGCCGCCTTGGCGATATCGCCGTTGAGCCGCTCGATCTGTTTCAGGGCGGCGTTGACCCGCTCCACGGCTTTGGCGATCGAGGCGTCGGCGTTTTCGCGGGTCTGTTGCGTTTCGTCGGAGAGGCGGTTCAGCGTCGTGGCGACGGCGCGCGCCGCATCGAGCGTCTGCGCCTGTTGCGGCATGGATTCCGGCGACTCGCCGAGCGCGCGTAACGCCGCTTCCAGATTGCTGTATTGGCCGACGAGGCTGAACGGATCGTCAGGCTCGCCGAGCGAGGCGTTGAGGCTCGCATACGCCGACGCGACCGCCTGGTCGCGCGCGGCGAGGCCGTCGGCGACGCGCCGCTCGCGCGTCAGAACCGGATCCGTAACGCGCACGACGCCGTCGACCTTGACGCCCCCAGCGCCATGTTCGCTGACGCTGAGGTCGCGGCGCGCGTACCCCGGCGTCAGCGCATTGGCGATGTTGTTCGAGACCACATCGGCGCGCCGTTGCGCCGCCGCAAGGCCGGAGTTCGCATTAACGATGGCGCCGGTGATCGACATTATCTACTCGCCTGTTCGCGCGTTAGCGCTTCAGATTGGTGGTTTCCTGAAGCATCTCGTCGACCGTCTGGATGATCTTGGCGTTCGACGAATAGGCGCGCTGGGTCTGGATCAGGTCGGTCAGCTCGTTGGCGATGTCGGTGGTCGATTCCATCAGCGAGAAACCAACCGTAGTGCCGACAGGCCCCGAGCCCGCGTCCCAGAAGTAGAGATCGCCGCTGCGCTGCGAGATGGCGAACGCCTGGTTGTCGAGGGCGGTCAGGCCGTTGAGATTCGGTACGTCCGCGACCGGAATTTGATAAATGGTGCGCCGGAAGCCGTTGTCGTAGATCGCCTCCAGCATGCCGGAATCGTTGATCTCGACGCCGCTCAGGGAGCCGATAGGCGCGCCGTTCTTGGTGACGCCGGTCGGGGAGAAGTTGGCGGAAAGCTGGGTCAGCGCCGTGCCCTCGCCCGGCTCGCCGACGAAAATGTCGATCGGGCCGGAGGCGACATTGACTTGAACTGTGCCAGTCGCCGCATCCCAGGCTGCGCCGCCGCCCGGGGTCACCGAGGCGATGGAGCCGCCTTGCGCCGCCGTGGCGTCGAACGCGATGGTGAAGGTCGCGATCGGCGTCGCCGGGTCGCCGGCGGAATCGAACACCGTCGCGGTCCACTCGTTGCTCGAGCCGGTCGCCGGAACGGTCGGCGTGAAGGTGATGGTCAAAGTCTGCGAGCGGCCGAGATTGTCGAAATATTCGACCGGCAGGTCGAACGGCGCGCCGTCCGCGCCCGCCTGCGTCGAGGAGGCGGGGAGGTTGACGCCGAGCGACATTTCGGTCGTCGGCGCAGCGAGGAACTGGTTGCGCGAAACCTGCACCGGCTCGAGGCCCATGGCGCTGTCGCGGCTCGGCACTGTCACGTTTCCGTCGGGGTCCGCCGGCCAGCCCATCAGGAAGAGGCCGCTCGACGTGCGCAGATAACCGTTCTCGTCTGGCGCGAAGGAGCCGGTCGCAGTCAGCATCAGCGGACGGTCGCCCGGCGCGCTGGTGAGGCCCGCCACATTGGTCGTCGGCAGGAGGCCGCGGCCCGCGACGGAAATGTCAGTCGCGTTGCTGGTCGATATCAGCGAGCCCTGCGCCGCCACGTCCTTGAACGTCGCGGCTCTGACGCCGCCGGCGTTGTAATCGCCTCTCGTCTGTTCAAGGACCATATTGGTGAAGTCTGTCTGAACGCGCTTGTACCCGTAGGTTTCCGAGTTCGCGATGTTGTCGGAAATCGTCGAAAGCTTGGTGGCGTTGACCGAAAGGCCCATGACGCCGGCGTTCATTGCAGAGGAGAGACCCATGTGCGCAACCCGATGTTAACGTTTCTGAAAGTTTTACTCGCAGCGTGAGTATTGAGGGGAACGATTAAAAGAGTGATAAGCAAGAAACGCTTAATCGCGCAGCAGCGTGATCGAGATGCGCCGGTTCTGCGGCGCCAGCGGATTGGGAGTAAGCGGTTCGGTGTCGGCCTTGCCCGAAACTTCCGCGATCTGGCGTCCGTTCATGCCGCTCGACACCATCAACCGGCGCGCCGTGTTGGCGCGGTCCGTCGACAGCTCCCAGTTGGTGTAATCGCGCCCGCCGGCGTAAGGGCGGCTGTCCGTATGCCCCACAATCGCGACATCGTTGGCGACCTGCGTCACCGCGCCGGCGACGACCTGCAGCAGCTTGACCATGGTCGGCGAAGGACGCGACGAGCCGAGCTCGAACAGCGGGCTGCCGTCGACCTCGACCAGCTCGATGACGAGCCCGTCCGGCGTCAGGCGGGTCTGGATATGACGCGCCAGGATGTCGCCCTGCGCCTCCATGGCGCGTTTGAGAAGATCCTGACTGACGGATTTCAACTCGCTTTCCTCGGCGCGCTCCTCGGCTTCGGTTTTCTTGTCCGCTTGCACGGGCGCCGGCTCTGGCATGGTCTGTCTGCCCCCGTGTCCCTGCCGGACCAGTTCGTCGTCGACGAAGACGGTCTCGCCTTCGAGCACGTCGGCGCCGCCGCCCGACACCTGGCTGATCGGGATCGAGGGGTTGAAGTAGTCGGCGATGCCTTTGCGCTGGTCTTCGGTGGTCGCGTTGAGCAGCCACATCAGCAGGAAGAACGCCATCATCGCGGTGACGAAGTCGGCATAGGCGACCTTCCAGGCGCCGCCATGATGGCCGTCGCCCGACACCTTTTTCACCCGCTTGATGATGACCGTATGCGGTGTAGTGCCCAATTATGCGCCCGGAACGAGGGTTGCGATGACCGGTCGTGCATAAGGCGGCGAGCCAAATATTCTCTTAAGGGTTCCGTTACAACCGGCATGGTTAGCGATCCGTCAACCAATCCGTTTCATACAGGACCGACGCGCGTCGCCGGAGGCTCAACACTCAATGTCGGATGCAACGCTCTCGGTGCTCGCCCGCATGGCCGGCGATTCGCGGCCCGCAACGGCGTCCTCTTCCGATCTCGGCGCCTTCGCCGCCGCCGTCGCCAAAGCGGTGAAGACCGCGAGCGCCGCGCTGCTGTCGAGCGAGATCGAGACCAGCGTTGCGGCGTGTTCGTCGGCGCCGCTCGCCGAAAAGCTTCAGACAAAGCCAGACTCCGGCGTCTATTACTGGGTCAACGACGAGAGCGGCGCGCCAGCCGCGTTGTTCGCGATCGAGCCCGCCTTCGCCGCGTCGATGACCGAGCGGCTGCTTGGCGGCGAGCTGACGGCGCCCGCCGCGGAAGCCGAACCCTCGATCCTCATTTTCGACATGGCGTCCGCGCTGATCGACGTTGCGGCGCCGGCGCTCAGCGCGATTTTCGCCAAACTGACGGACGCCCGTTCCGCGCCGTCGCTGCGAGGCAAACGCGGCGCGCGCGCGAAGGCGCAGGCGATGCTTGACGTTGAAGCGCTTCCGGTTTGCGCGGTTACGCTCGATTTCTCCTACGGCGAAAAAGAGGCGAAGGGCGCGGTGGAAATTCTGTTCGCGCAATCCTTTGTCGACCGGCTGGGCCTCGGCGGCGACGTGAAACCTTCCGCTGTCGCCAAAAACGCCGGGAGCGACTGGTCGGCGCGCCTGAAGCGCAACGTGCTCGCCTGCGAGATTCCGCTCGCCGTCATCATCGACAGTTTCGCAACGAACATCGGCGAGTTGTCGCGGCTGTCTGTGGGCCAGACCATCGATCTCGATCCGGAAGCCTTAAGCGCGCTCGACATTTCGGCGATCACCGACGCCGGTCCCGTCAGCGTCGCCAAGGGACGCCTCGGCGCAATGCAGTCGAAAAAAGCGGTGAAGCTGACGACGGGAATCGATCCTGACTTCATCCGCGGGCTCTAATGCCGCTTATGCGCCGGCTTTCTTCGCATAGCTCCAGGCGAGCGTCGCAAGCGGCCTGACCTGCGCGCCGAGGCTTATCGCGCGTTCAGATGAAGCGTTCCCTTGCAGCGCCCGCGCGTAAACGCCCTGCGCGATCGAGCCGAGGCGGAACATGTTGTAGGCGAGACAGAAGTCGAGATCGGGAAGGCTTTGGCGCCCGGTGCGTTTGCAATAGCGCGCAACCGCATCGTCGAGGCTAGGGATGCCGAGCGCGTCGAGATCGAGGCCGGCGAGACCGCCCCGCACGCTCGGCGGAAAATGCCAGACCATCAGGAGATAAGTGAAGTCCGCCAGCGGATGGCCGAGCGTCGACAGCTCCCAGTCGAGCACGGCGAGCGCTTTCGGCTCGCTCGGATGCATGATGACATTGTCGAACCGCAAATCGCCGTGAACGATCGTCGTCGCATCGTCCGAAGGGAGCGCCGTCGGCAGCCAGGCGATGAGGGCGTCCATCTCCGGGATCGCTTCCGTTTCGGCCGCCTTGTACTGTTTCGACCAGCGCCCGATCTGGCGTTCGAAATAATTGCCGGGCTTGCCGTAGTCGCCGAGGACGATTTTTTCGTAATCGACGAGGTGCAGATCGGCGAGCGTGTCGATCAGCGCATGGAACAAGGGCGCGCGCGCCTCTTTCGCGACATCGGGCAGGCTCGCGTCCCAGAAGATCCGCCCTTCGACGAAATCCATGATGAAGAACGCCGTGCCGATAATGTCCGGGTCCTCGCACAGCGCGTAAGTTTTCGGCGCCGGGAAGCCTACGGCGCTGAGCGCCGTCATCACCTTGTATTCGCGCTCGACCGCATGGGCCGACGGCAGGAGCTTGCCGGGCGGCTTGCGGCGCAGAACGTATTTCCTTGCAGGCGTGGTGATGAGATAGGTCGGGTTCGATTGCCCGCCCTTGAACTTCTCGACCGCCGGCGGCCCGGCATAACCGGCCACATGCGCTCGCATGTAGCGGTCGAGCGCGCCCGAATCGATTTTCAGGTGATCGGGCGTCTCGCCGACGCCGGAGAATTCTTTTGCGATCGCATCCGTCATCGCCGCCTCCTAGTTCGCCCGCATGAAATGTTCGCCGACCAGCAAGGCGCCGATGACGATGAAGCCGGCGCCGGCGATCAGCTTCAGCGGCAGCGCCGCGAGATAGCGCTCCGCCGCCGCGCCGAGAAGCACTGCAAGTCCGGTGGAAGCGATCAACGCGGTGGCCGCCGCTACAAAGACCAGGAGCTTGGAGCGCTCGCCGTCGGAAGCGAACAGCACCGTCGCAAGCTGCGTCTTGTCGCCGAGCTCGGCGAGGAAAACCGAAAAGAAGATGGTCAGAAAGGCGCTCATGCGTCGACTGTTCCTTGTGCCTTATGGAAGTCGAGGAAAGCGCTCGCGACTGCGTCCGGCGCTTCCGTATGCGGATAATGGCCGATATTCTCGAACAGCACGGCGTCGGCGTTCGGAATCTGCTCAAGATAGTAGTAGTAAAGATGCGCGCCCGAGACGGGATCGGCGCCGCCATCGATGAGTCGCAGCGGGATGACCGTATCTTGGAGCGCGCCGACCCAGCGTTCGCGGTTGGCGGCGCGTTCGGGAATATAGTGAAGCAGGCGGTGCAGGATGCGCGCGCCGCCGCCTTCGCGCATCAGCGCAAAGTGGCCGTCGATTTCCGCGTCGGAGGCTTTGGTGTCGGGGCCGAAAATTCCGTCGAAGGTTTTGCGCAGTCGCGCGCGCGACATCATCAAGCCGAGCAGCGGCCCGAACGGCGTCAGGCCGAGCTTCTGGATCGGCCGCGCGCGATGCTGTTCGGGAAAGAGGCCGCCATTGAGGAAAACGACCGATTTCAGCGAGAAGCTTAAGCCGCCTTCATTGCGGCGGGCGATCAATTCCTGCGCGACCGTGTTTCCATAATCGTGCGCGAAGACATGCGCCTCGCCGACGCCGAGATGCTCAAGCAGGGCTTCCTGCAAATCGGCCTGCTCGAAAATCGAATAGGCGTGGCGAAGCGGCTTATCGGAAAGGCCGAAGCCGAGCATGTCGAGCGCAGCGAGGCGGAAGCGCGCGGCGAGCGCCGGCCACACGGCGGTCCAGTCCCAGGACGAGGTCGGGTAGCCGTGAAGAAGCAGCAGCCACGGCTTGTCTTCGTTCGTTTCTTCGCTCGTCCAGTAGGCGAGGCGCGCGCCGCCGGCGCTGAAAAAGCGCGCTTCCTTGCGCCACTCGGCGAGATTTTTCATGCGCGCCGCTCCAGCGCCCGCCAGCCGATGTCGCGCCGGCAGAATCCGTCCGGCCAGTCGATGGCGGCGACGCCCTTGTAAGCGCGCGCGACGGCCTGTTTGATCGTCGCGCCGGTCGCCGTCACATTGAGCACGCGCCCGCCATTCGCGAGCAGAGCGCCGCCGCGTTCCTCCGTGCCCGCATGAAAGACGGCGACGCCGGGAAGTTTTTCCGCCGCGTCGATCCCGCCGATGGGCGAGCCTTTTTTGTACGGCCCCGGATAGCCTTTCGCGGCGAGCACCACGAGCGCGCAGGCGTCGTTCGACCAGTCGAGAGCCTGGCCGGAAAGATCGCCTTTCGCGGCGGCGTAGAGAACGGGAAGGATATCGCTCTTCAACCGGCGCATCAGCACCTGGCATTCCGGGTCGCCGAAACGCGCGTTGAATTCGACAAGCCGCGGGCCGTCTTCTTCGATCATCAGACCGGCGTAGAGCACGCCGCGATACGGGGTTCCGCGTCGCGCCATCTCGGCGATGACGGGCTCGATGAGGCGCGTCATCGTCGCGTGAAGGATGTCGTCGGTGAAAACAGGCGCCGGCGAATAGGCGCCCATGCCGCCGGTGTTCGGACCCGCGTCGCCGTCGAAGGCGCGCTTGTGGTCCTGCGCGGCGATCATCGGCAGGGCGCGAGTCCCGTCGCTGATGGCGAAGAAGCTCGCTTCCTCCCCGTACATGAATTCCTCGATGACGATTTCGGCGCTCGCCGCCCCGAAGCGCCCGCCGAGAAAGTCGTCGACCGCCGCGGCGGCTTCGGCGAGAGCGGCGGCGAGGACGACGCACATGCCCGCGGCGAGCCCGTCCGCCTTGATGACGTAAGGCGCGGTCTGCGTTCTGAGGAACGCTTTGGCGCTTTTGACATCGCGGAAGCGTCCATAGGCGGCGGTCGGCGCGCCGGCGGCGGCGCAGACCTCTTTCATGAAGGCTTTGGAGGCTTCGAGCTGCGCCGCGGCGGCCGACGGGCCGAAACACGCAACGCCCGCTTCGGCGAGCCGGTCCGCAAGACCGGCGGCGAGCGGGGCTTCCGGCCCGACCACGACGAGATCGATTTTTTTCTCCCGCGCCGCAGCGACGATTGCGTCACTATCGTCGGCGCCGATAGGAAGAGTGACGCCAAGCGGCTTGAGTCCCGGGCTTCCCGGCGCCAGATATAGCGTCGACAAAACCGGGCTTTGCGCAATTTTCCAGCCCAGCGCATGCTCGCGTCCGCCGCCGCCGATGAGCAGGACCTTCACTTGGCTTTCCTTCCTCACTTCTCTTTCGTGGCCGACCTGTCACGAAACCTGCCCCGGCCGTCGTTAAGCCTGCGCCCGGCGACTGGCGTTTCGGCGGCCTGCGCAGCGTTTGCGCGTTCCGCGTCAACCCGCGTTTAGGCGTCGCGCCGGATGGGATCAATGCCGCCTGACACTGAACCGCGCAAGAACGGCGGCAAGCCGGGCGCAGGCGAGCGGCCTTCAAAGCGCCGGCCGCTGGCGGGCGTCCGGCGCGCGCTCTCCGGCTATGGCGCGGCGAGCGCGCGGTTCCTCGATTATGTGGCGGTTGACGATTCCCGCCGCCGCGGCGCCTCGCTGGTTCTGGCGATCGCGCTGAACATCGTCGTGCTGTCGCTGATGGCGGTCTACGGCACGATCCGCATCTGGATTCCCTCGACTCCGGGCGAGCACAGCATTTCGGTGGTTATGGTCGAGCTGCCGACCGAAACCGTCCTGCCGGAATTGCGCGACCCGGAAGTCGTTCCTGAGCCCGAACCGGAGCCGGAGGAAGAAGAGCCCGAACCCGAGCCCGAAATTGTCGAAGAACCCGTTCTCGAACCCGAGCCAGCCCCCGCGCCGGTCGAGGAGCCTGAGCCGCAAGTCGCGCCGGAACCGGAGCCTGAACCTGAACCTGAACCCGAGCCCGAGCCGGTCATCGACCTGACGCCGGACCCGGTGTTCGCGCCGCTTTCCGAGGCCGAGCCCGACATTTTCGTGCCCGAGGCGGATCCGGGGCTCGAACAAGAGCCCGGTCCCCTGACCCTAACCGAACAGGAAGGGCCGGACCTTGAACAAGCCCCGCCCGACCCGTCGCTTGAGGATCAGCAGGCGCCGGCGGAAGAGGCGCCCCCCCTGCTGGAAGAGGAGTCCTCGCCGCAGCCCGACACCGGCCTCGAAGTGACCGAGAGAACCGATGAGGGCGAACAGGCGCCGGCGGAAATCGCCGGGGCTATCGAAGAGGAGACCGAAGAACCGGCGGCGAACGACGACATGTTCGACGAAGAGCCCGCCTTAGGCGCGCGCTCCGTGTTGCAACTGCCGCAGGTCAACCTCCCTGAGGGCGAGGCGTCGGCGACGCCCGGCGCGTCCGGCGTCGTGGCGATCTTCTGCCCTGAAGAATTCGAGAACGAAGACAAGGCCGCCGAATGCGCCGGCCGCACGGAAATCCGTTCCGGCTGGCGCCCGGGCGCGAGCGGCGAGGACTGGTCAGAAGCGGCGCGGCTGTTGCGTCAGTCGCGCGAGCGCGGCGAGACAGGCGACGATCCGGCGGCCGTGTTCGGTCCCGAGATCGCGCGGCGGCTCGAAGAACGCCAGCGCCAGCAGGATCTCGAATTCGGCCGCCGCGGCATAGGCATCAACGACCCGGCGGGCGCGGCGTCAGGCAATCTCGACTCGACGCTCGGCCGGCCGGATATCGGGCCGAAAGAGTTCGAGCCGACCTGGACGCTGCCCGCCGATCCGAACGTGTCGCAGGAAGATCTGCGCAAGCTAGAAAAAGCGCTAGAAGAGGCGGCGCGGAAGAACGATCCGAACAACTGACGGGCATGGTGGATTTATCTCCGCCCATACCGAGGTTCGCCGAGGCGGCGGATAGACAAGCCTTGAAAAGCCGCCGCTTTACTGCTGCGGTTCTTCGATTGTTTCTTCCATCGTCTCGGCGTCCTCAGCGAATTCCTCAGCAGGCGGCGCCTCGGCGCTGAAAGTCTCGCCGGCGCTTTCATAAACGTCGACAAATTCCTCGCCTGTTTCCATCTCTTCTTCCGCCGCGATTTCAGCGCCTTCGACCAGTTCGCCCAGTGTTTCGTCGATAGTCTCGTCTATGGTTTCGTCGTCGGCCATGTCGGCGTCGAACGCTTCCTCGTCTTCGACCGCGTAAGCGTCAACGATCGTCTCGGCTTCGTCTGTAGCCATCCCGCCGCCAGCGTCCGCAGCGGCCGGCGCCGCTTTGGCCGCCGCTTCACCGTCGGCCGGCTTGCTCATCAGATAGTAGCCGCCGCCGCCGGCGACAGCCGCCAGGACGATTGCGGCGATAATCACGCTCCGCGCGCTCATGCGCATGCTCCGTTGCTGGACAGGGCGCGCGATATCATGCGCGCTGCGAAGAGTTTCGCAGGCGAGACAAATAACGCGGGCGCTGGGGCGCGCAAGAGGGAACGCGACCCATTCACGGCGAAAGACGACGCCATCAATCATTACCGGCTGGACGGGGATTGATTCCCGTGGGGATCAATCGAGCGAAGCCGGAGCGTCGTCGTTCTCGAAGGCGTCGAGGCCGTCCTCTATAGCCTCCTGCACCGCCGGCTCGCGCAGCACGTCCTCCGCCCCCCGCCAGATCATCTCAGCCGCGACGAAGAGGATGATCGTAAGGCCCACATAGGCGATCCAGCGATGTTTTTGCAGGAGCCGCGCAATGAAAGTGGCGGCGACGCCCATCAGCACGATCGAGAGGGCGAGGCCGAAAATCAGCACCGCCGGGTGTTCGCGAGCCGCCCCGGCGACGGCGAGCACATTGTCCAATGACATCGACAGGTCGGCGAGGATGATCTGGGCGACCGCCTGGCCGAGGGTTTTCCGAGAGGCGTCCGCACCGGGTTGCGGCGTCCCTTCATGATCGGCGGCGGTCCCGCCGCGATGGGCGCGGAGTTCGCGCCACATTTTCCACGACACCCAGAGCAGCAAAACGCCGCCCGCCAGCAAGAGGCCGACAATCTGAAGAAGTTGGGTCGCCACCAGCGAGAAGGCGATGCGCATGACGGTGGCGGCGAGAATGCCGATAGCGATGGCGCGGGCGCGTTGCCGGGCGGGAAGTCCCGCGGCCGCAAGGCCGATGACGACCGCGTTGTCGCCGGCGAGCGTCAGGTCGATCAGAACCACCTGCGCAAAAGGCGCAAGCCATTCGGCGTCTAGAAAGTCCATACACATTTTGAAGCGCAACGAAGCCGGTGAGATGGCCCTTCGCCGGCAGCGCGTCCAGCCCGCGCAAAATATATTCTGCGCGGGCTTGTTCCGTAACGGGCGCCTTCCTAGAGCCGGTCGAGCGTCAGCGCCTTGCCGTCGCCAGCCCAAGCATCCTTGAACAGGCCGCCGGCGTATTTCGCGCCATTCTTGTCGCCTTGCGCCTTGTATGCTTGCGAAAGGCCGTAAAGCGCCCACCCATTGTTCGGCGACTCGACCAGGGTTTCGAGGAAAAGCTGCTCGGCGCGTTCGGCGTCGCCATTCTTGAGGACCAGCGCCGCAAGCGTTTGTTTTGCGGGATAGTACCAATAGGGAGGCTCGGTGTAGTTAAGCGCATCCTGAAGCGCGACGGCTTCGCTCATCGCCTCGACGGCGCCGTCAAGATTCCCCTCCAGCGAGGCGGCGCGCGCAAGCACTGTGAGGCGCGCAATGTCGAGAATGTCGCGCGCCGGGATGCGGTTGGCCTCCATCACTGAGAAGTCCGCCTCGCCTATAAGCGTTGCGATCGCGTCGGCTTCGGCGCGGGTCGCGGCGGCGTCGCCGAGACGCGCCTGAGCCTCGCCGCGCGCGTAACGCCACGCAGCCTGAAGGATGAAAAGCTCCTTGCCCGGATCGTCGAGCGCGAGGATCGCGGCGGGGTCGGCGAATTGCGCCATGGCGAAATAAGGCGCGGCCTTGATGGGCGCAGCGAAAGGAACTTCGGCGACGAACTGGGCGGGAAGTTTCTCATCGAGCTTTTCAGCCATCTTGAGCGCCGTAGCGCCGTCGCCGGCCATCTGCGCGGAGGTCAGCACGAAGTGGATGTTGTGCACGTAATAGCCGAATTCATACATCGGATGCGCCGGCCCCTTGGCGAGTTCGACTTCGTCAGCTTCGACGGCGGCGATATTCACGTCGAGCGATTCTTTGAAGCGGCCGATGCGGTAATAGGTGTGCGAGGGCATGTGGATGAGGTGTCCGAGCCCCGGCGATAAAGCCGCAAGCCGGTCGGCGTAGCGGGTCGCCCGGTACGGATTGTCCGTGTTCTCCGTCGTGTGGATGTAGAGGTGGATCGCCGGAATATAGTCCGGGTTGCGCGCGAGCACGGCTTCGAGCAACGACAAGGTCCGCGCCGTGCGGCCCTTGGGCGTGCGGCCGTCGCTTTCCCAGTAATCCCAGGCCTGCGTGTCCATATTGGCTTCTGCAGACAGTGCGGCGATGAAATCGTCGTCGGGATATTTTAGCGCGACCTCGTCCATGGCGTCGGCGAAGGCGTTGTCGAGCTTGGCGCGGTCTTTGGGCTGCGCCGCCGCATAGCGATAGGAGAGCGCGTTGATGAGCGCCTTCTCCTTTTCGCTGGCGCCCTCTCTGCGCGCTTGCGCCGCCTTCAGCGCATCCCACGCCGGCGCAACCGCTTCGTCGAACATCGGCGCATTAATGTTGGGACCGTAGGCGAGGGCTTCGCCCCAGTAGCATAGAGCGCAGTCGCCGTCGGCCTGCTGCGCCGCCTTGAACGAGTTTACCGCCGCGCCGTGGTTGAAGTTCCACATATGCGCGACGCCGGCGTTGAAATGCGCCTGCGCGAGCGGGTTCGACGTGGTGATGTCATAGGCGATCTTACCGACCTGCATCGGCGTGATCGATGTATCGATCGCCGGCGCATCCTGCATCGCGGCGGCGGCGCGCCCGGCGCGCAGGAAATAGGCGCGCGTCGCGCCGGGGCCGCCGGCGCTGTCGCCGCAGACCGAGTTCGCAAGCAGCAAAGGATTGACGAAAGGGACGCGCCCGGCGTCCTCGCGCATTTCAATGCCGATGCCGGCGAGCGCGGCGATGGCGGCGCCGGATGCGAGAATGATTTTGGCGTTCATGATGTCTCTCCCCGTTGACGGATCTGAGGCGGTTGTATGATCAAGGGCCGCTACGTGGCGCGTGACCGCTCCAGTCTCAATGCCGGCTTACAGTAGCGTCGATCAGTCGATAGTGAAACCGCGACGAACCGCTTACCCGCGGCGCTGAAACATGCTGTAACCCCGCCATGGCCGACCCGACCTTTGGCAATGTCCACGAATACACTGTCTCGGAACTCGCCGGCGCGGTGAAGCGCTCGATCGAGGAGGAGTTCGGCTTTGTGCGGGTAAGGGGCGAGTTGGGGCGCGTCACCCGCGCCGCCTCGGGCCATGTCTATCTCGACCTCAAGGACGACCGCGCGGTCCTGTCGAGCGTCATCTGGAAAGGCAACGCCGACCGCATCCGATTCGCGCCGGAGCAGGGCATGGAGGTGATCGCCACCGGCAAGATGACCACATTCCCCGGCCAGTCGCGCTACCAGCTCGTCATCGACCATTTGGAGCCCGCCGGCGTCGGCGCGCTGATGGCGCTGTTCGAGGAGCGAAAGAAGAAGCTCGAGGCCGAAGGCCTGTTCGCGGCCGAACGAAAGCGCGCGCTGCCGTTTCTCCCTTCGGTGATCGGCGTCGTCACCTCGCCGTCGGGCGCCGTCATCCGCGACATTCTGCATCGACTGCGCGAGCGCTTTCCGCGCCATGTCATCGTCTGGCCGACCGTGGTGCAGGGTAAAGGCGCGGAAGCGAAGATCGCGGCGGCGATCAACGGCTTCAATGCGCTGGAAGAAGGCGGCGACATTCCGCGGCCGGACGTTCTCATTGTCGCGCGCGGCGGCGGCTCGCTTGAAGATCTATGGTGCTTCAACGAAGAGATTGTCGCGCGCGCCGCCGCCGCGTCGAAAATTCCGCTGATCTCCGCAGTCGGGCACGAGACCGACACGACGCTTATCGATTTCGTCGCCGACCGGCGCGCGCCGACCCCGACCGCGGCGGCGGAGTTCGCCGTGCCGATGCGCTCGGAGCTTTTGTCGGAGCTTTTGAACAAGGAGCGCCGGTTCGTCGGCGCGCAAGGGAGGCTGTTCGAGGCGCGCCGCGCCGCGCTGGTGTCGGCGTCGCGCGGGCTCGGCCGGCCGGAAGGCGCGCTCGGTCCAGCGCAGCAGCGGCTCGACCGCGCGAGCGACCTGTTGCGTTCGGGGTTGCGCGCAAGGCGCGATGAAGCCTCGACCCGCTATCTCAGGGTCGCGGCGCGGTTCGGGCGCCCGCTGCTCGCCGCCTCTGTTGGTGCGCGCGAAGCGAAGATCGCCCGCGTCGCCGACCGTCTGCGCCATGCGGCGACGCGGGCGGTGGAACGCAAATGGCGGGCGTTTTCCGGCTTGCGGTTGTCGGGCGCTGCGCTCCGTCGCTCCTCCGCTGACGGACGAAAGGCGCTCGCGCGTTTCGAAGCGCGGCTCGGCGCCCTGCGCCTCAGACTGCTGGAAAAACCGGAGCAGAAACTGGCGGGAGCTACAGGTCTGCTGAAGACACTGTCGCACCAGAGCGTTCTCGAACGCGGGTTTGCGCTGGTGAAAGCCGAAAGCGGGGCGCTCATTCACCGCGCCGGCGAGGTCGCCGCCGGCGCGCGCCTGTCGCTGGTGTTCGCCGATGGCGCGCGCGGGGCGGTGGCGGACAGCGCGCCGTCCGCCCCGGAAACCGGGACCGCCAAGCCGCGCTCCCCGACGGAAAAGCCAAAACGGCCCGTGCAAAAAGGCCTGTTCGACTGATCCCGCTCAGCCTTTGACGCGCCCCGCCCGAGCCGCGATACTATAGGTGCGCAGGACAGGCGCCGATGCAGGCGGAAAGAAAGCCATGAACATCCACGAACCGAGCGGCGGGGAAGCGGTGCTCGACTATCGCGACTCCGAATTTGCGATCCTGAAGCCCGGCGCGTTCGTGCGCTGCGCGGTCACGGGGGCGAAGATCCCGCTGCAGGCGCTGAAATACTGGAACGTCGACAAGCAGGAAGCCTATGTCGACGCCGTCGCCGCTGTGGAAGGCTTCGGCCTGACGAAAAAAGCATCGGGAAAGAACGCATGATGCTCGCTGCGCTCGCCGCCGCGCTTTTCGCCGCTCAGCCAGTCGCGCTAGACGAAGAACTTCCTGCGCCCGAAGCCCCCGCGCCGCACGCGGAGGCGGAAGACGACGCAATCCTGTCGCCACTCGCGGTGCAGGCGAACTTTTCCGAAGCCATGCAGAAAGTCGCCGTGCGGCAACTGGTTTTCGAGCGATCCTCGCCGGCGGTGACGCTCTCTGGGAAGATGGCGCAGGGCGGTCTTGTCTTCGGCGAGACGGCGCCCGGCGCGACCGTGCGCCTCGACGGCGAAGATGTGATGATCGGCGACGACGGCCGTTTCGTCATCGGTTTCGGACGCGACAGCGCGCCGAGCGCGCTGCTCGCGGTGACGCTCCCGGATGGCTCGATCGAACGCATCGCGCTCGAAATCGAGGACCGCGAATTCCCCGTGCAGCGCATAGACGGGCTGGACCAGTCGAAAGTCTCGGGCTTCACGGAGGAACAGTTGGAGAAGATCGCCGTCGACAAGGAAAAGAAGAGCGCCGCGCGAGCCGAGACGCAAAAAGCCGCCGACTGGGCCGGCGGGTTCGACTGGCCGGTGACCGGACGCATCAGCGGCGTGTTCGGGTCGCAGAGGATTTTGAACGGCGAACCGAAAACGCCCCATTCGGGGCTGGACATCGCGGCGCCGACAGGAACGCCGATCAAGGCCCCGGCGGCGGGAACCGTTCGTCTCGCCGATCCCGACATGTATTTCGAAGGCGGGCTCGTGCTGCTCGACCACGGGCACTGGCTCGAAAGCGCTTTCCTGCACATGTCGCGAATCGATGTCGCGCCCGGCCAGCATATTGAAAAAGGTGAGGTGATCGGCGCGGTGGGGGCGACCGGGCGGGTCACCGGCCCGCATCTTCACTGGAGCATCAAATGGGCGGGCCGGCTCGTCGATCCGCAACTGACGCTTGCGCCTCTTCAAGCTGACGCGGCGGCCTCCGGCGAGTAGAGGTCAAGCGCCGCGATCGATGATCGCGTCCGGATTCTTTCCGATTTGCGCGCTCAGCTCGCGAAACGCCGCCTCGCGCTCGGCGCGATCGCCGGTGTTGAAGCGCAGGAAGAACGGGCGATGCGCCCAATCGAATGCGCTCTCCGCCTTGCCATGCAGGTAATAGAGGAGGGCGGCGAAGCTGACGGCCGCCTCGCCGTCGCCCTTGAGGGTCGCCAGCAGCATCGCGTCGATGACGGCCGGCGGATGAAAAGCCTCCGCTTCATCGACGATTTCCGACAGTCCCTCGAAAGGCTGCGCTGCGCGGATAGCGCGCACCAGAGACGCGGTGCGTTTCTTGTCGGCGACGAGCCCCGGCGCATGGCGCGTAACCGCCATGCACGTCTGCGGATCGCCGTCTTCAGCAGCCTCGCGCAGGGCGGCAAGGGCGGCGGGCGTTTCCAAAACAGCAAGCGCCTCGACATCGCGCCAATCGCGGGGGTGATGGTCGAGGACGAGCTGTTCAATAGCGCTGCGTTCGGCGGGGCTTGCGTCGCGCAGCGCTTGAAGATCGTACCCGATCCCGTCGCGCCATTTTTCATGATCCATCATCATGCTCGCGCGAAAGCGCTCCACCGGCGAAACGCCGACTGGCGGCGGCTTGTCAGTCATCGGGCGTCGCCTCTTCGCTGTCGGGCGATGCTGGCTCGGCCGCCTGAGCCGCCGCTTCGCGGGCGTCTTCGCGCGCCCAGCGCCAATCATTGAAGGCGAGGACGATGGGCCTCGCCGCCATCAGCAGCCCCGGCCACCAGAACAGCACCGCCATCACAATGACGCCCGCCATCCATCGCTTCTGCGCGAACCAGTAAAGCAGCCCGCCTGCGGAGAGCAGAACGACAAGCAATATTCCGATGACGAGCGGCCCCATTCCCGGCGAGACCTCCGGCGAATGGTGGCGCTCAAAAATCGCTATGACCATGCCGGCGAGCAAAGCGGCCAGCAGCACGCCCCATCCCGCCCACGCGATAATCGCTGCGATCTTCACGCCATCCGCGCCCGGCAGGCGCCCTCCAGCCTTGTCATGACGGCCGCTTCTCCCCCGACGCCACAAAGGGGGCGCCGAGGACGAAGATGCCGGAATTTCCCGGCCCTCTCAACGCCGTCCTGTGCGCCAGCGGAGGCGGCTTTTTCTCATGTGATTGACAATCATTCTTACTTGCAGCATCTAGGAGGCGCGCCCGGAACGGCGCGGCCTCGCCAAGGATGACTGCTCCTCTATGTACGTGTGTATCTGCAACGCTCTTCGCGACAAGGATCTCGCCGCCGCCGCAAGCGCTGACGCGCGTTCCGTCGCCGACGTGTTCCGCCGCTGTGGACGCCGTCCGCAATGCGGCAAGTGCCTGCCGGACGTCGCGCAGATGATTGAAGACGCGCGCCGGCTTGAGGGCGGGCCGATCCTCGCCGCTGAATAACCTGGGCGGCGAACGAACAAACTTTCGCAAAAGAGAATGCGTCGCACTGCGCAGAATTACTCGCGTCAAACTTTTTACGCGAGTGAGAGTCGGTTTCACACATTAGTCTTTTGACCGCTGACGGA
>JAVJPA010000055.1:0-3896 GCA_040216495.1 Amphiplicatus sp.
CGGGGGCGGGTCTTTTCTTGAACTCGCCGCGCGTTTTGCGGAGTCTGTCGAAGTCGACAACAAAGTGCAGATCGACCGCGTCAGCTTCGATGCGGCGCGCGGGGAAATCGTGGTCAGCGTCCGGAGCAATTCCGATGTGGACATTGAGGCGCTGAAAACCCGCCTCGCCGAACGCGGCGTCGCGGCGCGCGACAATGGCGGCTACCGCCGCTCCGGCGCTCACTGGATCGGGGAACTGGCGGCGGTGACGCGATGAAAGCCTGGTGGGACAATCTTTCGCCGCGCGAACGGCTGGCGCTTTACGCGCTGGGCGCCGTCGCCGGGCTGTTCGCGCTCTTGCAGCTCGTCATCGCCCCGCTCGGCGGCTGGCGCGGCGACGCCGAACGACGCGCCCGCACGGCCGAGACGAATTACCGGCTGGTCGTCGAAGCGGCGGCGCTCGGACAGCAGCGCGGACCGGCCAAGGGCGCCAACCAGGCGACGCCGGTTCGGACCGCTGTCCGCGAAGCCGCCTCGACGCACAGCATTATTCTGAACTTCATCAATGAGCGCGCCGACGGCGTTGTCGAGACCCAGGCGGCCAACGCGCCGCCGGACCAGCTGTTCGGCATGCTCGCGACCCTAGAGCAGCAATACGGCGTGCGCGTCGTCAGCGCCGACATCGCCCGGCTGAGCGACAATGAAGGCGCCGTGCGCGCCCAGCTGACGTTCGCGCGATAGGAAAATGATGACCGCGCCGTCCGCCACTTCGCCGAAACTGCTCACCGCGCTCGGAGGCGCCGTCTTTATCGCGACCCTGATCGCCAACGCGCCCGCTTCTCTGCTGGTCGCCCCGATTTCCTCGCCGGCTTTTTCTTATACAAGCGCTGAGGGCACGATATGGAATGGCGCCGTCGAAGGCGCAGTCGTCAACGGGACGCCGATGGGCGATATTTCTTTCCGTGTCCGTCCTCTGGCGCTGCTGACGGGCAGGCTCGCCGCCGACATTGACGTACGCGGCGGCGCCGTGACCGGGCGCGGATCGGCTGGCGCGGGGTTCGGCGGGTACTTTCTTCAGGATGCTGATCTTGCGATCGATCTTGGCGCGGTCCGCAGGTACGGGTTTATGGGCGCGCCGCTCGAAGGGCGCGCGCGCGCCAAAATCGACAGGCTGGCCTTGTCCGGGAAAGGCTGCCGTGCGGCGGCGGCGACGATCTGGACCGATGCGCTGAACGCCCCGGCGCGGCGGCTGAACGGCGAGGGGTTCGATCTCGACGGCGAAGCGCGCTGCGAGGGGCGAGATCTCGTGGTCGATCTGTCCGGGCAGGGCGCCGAAGGGGGGGGAAGACTGGCGATGCGACTCAAGCCGGGTTTGACCTATACTCTGGAGGCGTCGGCCCAGCCGGTTCGCGCAGAGCTTGAAGAAGCGCTCGTCTATATGGGCTTTCAGCGGGAGAATGGCGTTTTGACCTACGCATCGACAGGCGCGATCCGGACGGCGGGCTCATGAGCGCGCTCAGAGGAGTTCATTTATTTGCGATTTTGCTGCTGGCGAGCTGCGCCGCCAAACCGGCGCCGGCCGTGTCGACAGCGGCGATCCCTCCCAGCGCCGAAGCGGCGGTTGCGTTGGGGCCTCTCGCCAACGCCAGCCTTCCGGCAGACGAGTGCGGCATGATCCTGTGGACGCTGGATGAAAGCCGGCCGGCCCCGGTGTTCCGCTATATCGCCGGCAAGACCGCCGAGATCGCCATCGCCGGGCGGACGATCTCGCTCGCCCGCATCGAAGGCTCGGGCGCGACGGGCTTTGGCGTGTTTGAACGCCAGGCATTTTCAGGGCCTGACGGGCTGACGGTGAAGGTCGAAAGCCGGTTCAGCTTCGGCTTCGACGGCGGCAGCTATCTCGAACGCGGCCTCGTCTCCGTGGCTTCGCCGGACGGCTGGAAAGCCGTATCGCCGGCGGCGGGCATCGCCGGGTGCCGAAGCTGAGCCTGCCGTTTTTCGTCAATGCATGCTGTGCCGCAGAACCATGGCGGCGATGCCGATGACGATGCCGACGCTCGCCATCATGTAGCCGCGCCTGTTCGGCGTGAGGAAAGCATGCGGGCCGAGATGGAACACCATAATGTAGATCAGAGCCCCCGCCGTGCCGCCTAAAAGAGCCGCGTACGGAAGTTTCGGAACGAGGTCGATGAAGTAGGCCGAGGCGAGGGCGCCGACGATGGTCGTCAGCGAGGCCGCGACGAACGCCCAGAATCCGGCGCGCCCGTTGCTCATGCCCGCTTCCCGCAGCAGGAAAAACGCGATCACACCCTCGGGAAATTCGTGAAGCAGGAGGCCGAAGGTCGCGAGCCAGCCGGTGAACGCTTCATCGTGGAACGAGGTTTGGTAAATGACGCCGTCGAGCAGCGAATGGGTGCCGAGCGCGATGATTGAAGCGTAGCCGAAGGCGAGGTTCGCGCCGTTGACGCGCCGGTCGGTGAAGGTCCTTAGCGTGAGGCCGATCACCGCCATGCCGCCGAGGCCGATGAGAATCCACAGCCACGCGTCGAGCGAATAGCTGAGCGCTTCCGGCGTCAGGTGGAACATCACCGCAACGAGCAGCACCCCGATCGCGAAAGCGGAGAAATACGGGCTGTTGCGCCGGCCCCAATCGCCGAGCGCGGCCATGGACAGCAATCCGGCCGTGCTCACGCCAGCCGCGATCACAGCCGCAAGCAGGCCGCCCGATATATGCACATCACCCAGCACGCCGGCGAAAATCCCCTCTCACCGTACCCTAACACGAAACCGCCGCCCGGCCGGGCGGCTGCATCAGGTCTTCGACCCTGACATTAGCAGCCAAAATGTTATCACGTCACCTTACTTCGCGCGCGACTGTTATAACTTTTGGCTATCATATCATTTTGATCCGATACGCAGTCCTAGAATAGCCCTGCGCGCTTGCCCTGCTGCGCGCAGCAAGCGTATTGTCGCCGCGGAAGCACACTTCTTCTGGGCGGCGGGCGAAACTCGGACGAGTCTGAACAGGCAGGCGCGTGACGCATTGCGATAACCATCATCACGACCAGGGACAAGGGACCCGGCGGCTGTTAGTCGCATTTGCGGTCATCTCTGTTTTCATGGTCGTCGAGGCGGTCGGCGGGATTCTCGCCGGCTCGCTGGCGCTTGTCGCCGACGCCGTCCACATGCTGACCGACGCTTTCGCCCTCGGTCTCGCCGCCACCGCTCACTGGTGGTCGCGCCGTCCCGCCGACGACCGGCTGCATTTCGGCTACACCCGCACCCAAGTTCTCGCCGCTTTCGTCAACGGCCTCTTCCTCGCGGCGCTGCTCTGCTGGATCGTCTACGAAGCGATCCAGCGCCTGCTCAATCCGATCGAAGTCGAATGGCGGCCGATGCTGGTCATCGCGATCATCGGCCTCGGCGCTAATGCGGTCGCTTTCTATGTGCTGCACGGCGCCTCGTCGCGCGACATCAACATCCGCGGCGCGATGCTGCATGTGGTGAGCGACATGCTCGGCTCCGTCGCCGCCGTCATCGCGGCGCTCGTCATCATGGCGACCGACTGGACGCGCATCGACCCGATCCTGTCGCTCGTTGTCGCCGCGCTGATCGGCCGCTCGGCGATGCGGCTGCTCCGCGAGACCAGCCACATCCTGCTGGAAGGCGCGCCGCAGCATATCGACGTCGCCTCGCTCATCGACGGCGTCAAGGGCGCTGCGCCGAACGTGGTCGATGTGCACGACGTTTATATCTGGCAGCTTACGCCCGAACATACGCGCCTGACCCTTCATGCGCGCATCGCCGATGCGGCGGCGGCGACCGCGACGCTCGACCGGATCAAGAGCTTCCTCGAACAGAGTTACGGCATCACCGAAACGACCGTGCAGATCGAGGTCGGCCTCGATTGTCCCGAC
>JAVJPA010000056.1:0-7865 GCA_040216495.1 Amphiplicatus sp.
GAGACCCTCGGCCGAATGGCCCGACGGGTCGACCGGCCGGAATGCGGAGAAATCCGTAACGCCTTCTCCTCTCCCGCTCGCCGCATCCTCCGCCGCCATAGAACGGTAGCTACAACGCCTCTCCGGCGCGAAGGACGGGGATCATCATAAGAGGGGCCGCAAAGGGGGTGGATGAAATACATCCCAAAGGCGAACGCGGCGGCGTTTCAAAAGGATGGATGGTTAACGTCCGTCATTGTCCGTAGCAGGATCGTGTTTTCTTCGATCCGGAGACGGAGGTTTTTCGAGGCGTCATCGTCTGAAGGATGGAGCCAAGCTCATTCTTACCCCGGCATCCGCTCCCTCAGCCGGCCGCCGAGCCGGATCGCATCGACCGAAACCGCGAGCCCGGTCTTGGCGTCCGTCTCCGCCACGATCCCGCAAAGCGTCGCTTCGCCGGAAGCGGGCTGCATGCGCCCCGAGCCCATCTTCGTAATGAAACGCAACAGCGGTTCGGATTTCTCCATGCCGATGACGCTGTCATAGTCGCCGCACATGCCGAGATCGGTCATGTAGGCGGTGCCGCCCGGCAAAATTTGATCGTCCGCTGTCGGAACATGGGTGTGGGTGCCGAAGACGAGGCTGGCCCGGCCGTCGAGATGGTGGCCCATGCCGTATTTCTCGCTGGTCGCCTCGCCGTGGAAATCGACGATGATCGCGTCCGCCTCGCGCCCGAGCTTGAGATTTTCAAGCGCCGCATCGACCGCCGCGAACGGGTCGTCGATCGGAGCCATGCCGCGCTGGCCCTGCGCATGGAGGACCAGAACATCGCCGCCGCCTTTGGCCTTGTAGAGCCCGGCGCCGCGCCCGGGATTTGACGGCGGAAAATTCAGCGGGCGCAGGATGCGCGGCTCGCTGTCGAACAGCGACAGCTCCTCGCGCTGGTCGAAGGCGTGATTGCCGGTGGTGATGACGTCGGCCCCGGCCTCGAAAATCTCGTCGCAGATGCGCGCCGTGACGCCGAATCCGCCGGCGGAATTCTCGGCGTTGACGACGACGAAATCGAGCGCCAGCTTGCGCCGCAGTTTCGGCAGCGCTTCGAGAAGCGCGAGCCGCCCGGAGCGGCCCATAATGTCGCCGAACGCCGCTATCCGCATCCCGTTCCTATTTCTCGCCGGCTGCTGTCGCTCGGACCGCGCCGCGCCCAAAAATTAAACTTTGAGCGCTCCGCGCTCGGTGACGATCCAGTCGAGGGGCTGATCTAGGGGGGCGAGGGGGAGGGCGTCAACTTGCTGCGCCCCGAAGGCGTAACCGACGGCGAGGATCGCCTTTCTGGCGCGCAGCGCCTCAATCGTGCGGTCGTAATAACCGCCGCCATAGCCGAGCCGGCCCCCGTCGCGCGTGAAGGCGAGAAGCGGCGTCACGATGATGTCGGGCTCTACCGCTTCGGCGCCGGCATCCGGCGTCATCGCTTTGTGGCGGCCTTTCACGAGCGGATCGCCCGGCGCCCAGCGGCGGAACGTCAGCGGCGCATTCTTGCGCTCGGCGACCGGCAGCGCCAGCGCGACGCCTCTTTCGGTCAGCGCTTCGGCGAGCGGGCCGGTGTCGAGTTCGTCCGTCAGCGGATAATAGAGCGAGACGACGGCGCCGTCCGGCAGGGGCACGCTGTCGAGAAAGATGCGCGCCGCATGGCGCGCCGCATCGGGGCGCTGCTCGCCCGCCCGCCGCCGTTCCGCCTTCGCCTTCTCCCGCAGGATGTGCTTCTTCGACAGGAAAGGCGAAATCGGCGTGAACAAAACGACCCTCGGTCCTTCTAAAACAAAGCGCCGCCCTGGCCGTCGGACTTTTGTTCGCCCTGGACCCTAAGGTACAGGTGGGCGCCGCGTGATGGGGACCAGGGTCCCCGCCAGAGGCAGCTCCCATTCAGTGAGATACGGCCCCGGGGAATGTCGTCCTGACGCGCCGGGCAGCCGCCAAGAGATAGGGCGCGGGCCGGGGCGCGGCAAGAGGCGCCCCGTTCAGCCGTCGAAACGGTAAATGCCGATCTGCGCCGCGCCGTAAGCGCGGCGGTCGTCTTCGGCGAAACCGGCGACCGAGACAGGCGTTTCCTCCTTCGCCTGCTCGACGACGACGAGCGCGCCGGGCGCGAGCCAGCCGCCGGCTTTCATGGTTTCGAGCGCCGGCCCGGCGAGATCCTTGCGGTAGGGCGGGTCGAGAAAGGCGAGCGTGAACGGCGCGCCGAGGCCCGCCGGCTTGGGGCCGAGATCGGTCGCGGAGCGGCGGTGGAGGCGGGTCGAGCCGAAAAGACCCAGCGCCTCGATATTGTCGCGGATCGCGCCGCGCGCCGCCGCGTCGGCGTCCACGAACAGGCACCACTCGGCCCCGCGCGACATCGCCTCGAACCCGAGCGCGCCGGAGCCGGCGAACAGGTCGATGACGCGCGCGCCTTCGAAAGAGAAATCCTCGCGGTGGGCGAGGATGTTGAACAGCGACTCGCGCGTGCGGTCGGACGTGGGGCGGGTGTCCGAGCCTTTCGGCGCGACGATGCTCCGCCCCCTGAGTTGTCCGCCGACAATGCGCATTTAAAGGCCTTAGAAAATTTTGAACGCAAGCCACGCAGTAAGAGCTGCGAGGAAAGCGAACAGAAACGAAAGATTGATAAACAAATCATACCTCCATTTTGGCAAAGTGTGGGGCGGATATTCGAGCATCCACCTTCCGGCGTTCGCCGATTCAAGAAGCAGCATCACAGAAATGGGTATCCTTTTGACGCGTGCGCTTGGAGGCGTAAAGACGATTCCTCCGGGTATATTCATGCCTTCCTCGTCAGCGTGGAAGTACCAGAGGAAAGAGGACAGATCGACTTTGAATCGAGCGGAATAATTCTCAATAAAATCCCATGCGTCATCGCCTGTGATTCCCAGGCTTTCGAAAATGTCGCTTGGGTTGAATCTTTTTGGAAAGCTCCCCCACTCGCCTTCAATAAAGGCAAGTATGTCTTTCTGCGAATACTCATTAAGCGCGGTCATCTCGTCTGGATCCGTCAAGCTGGTTCCCCAAAATTTCGCGTTCCTTCTTATCCCGCGCTTTCTCCGCTTTCGTTCGTCCAAACTTCACGCGGTTTTCGGCGGCCTGCGCCTGCTTCTTCGCCGTCTTCTTCCGCTTGCGGAATTTATTGAGATTGACGACGTCGCTCACAGGCCGATCTCCTCCGAGATCTTCTTGCCGAGCTGTTCCTTGAGCTGCTTGGTCGGGATTTCCTCGATGGCGTCCTTTTTCAGGCTCCCGAGCTGGAACGGGCCGTAGGCGGTGCGGATGAGGCGGTTCACCTTGAGCCCCAGATATTCCATCACTTTCCTGACTTCGCGGTTCTTGCCTTCGGTCAGGGAGACGGTGATCCAGATATTCTCGCCCTTCGCCTGGTCGAGTTCGGCCTTGATCGGCTTGTAGTCGACGCCGGCGATGCTGACGCCTTCGGCGAGCGCTTTCAGTTTCTGCGGCGTCGTTTCGCCGAAAGCGCGCACCCGGTAGCGGCGCACCCATCCGGTCGATGGGAGTTCGAGCCTTCGCGCCAGTTCGCCGTCATTGGTGAGCAGCAAGAGCCCTTCCGTCGTCAGGTCGAGCCGTCCGACCGAGATGACGCGCGGCAGGCGCGGCCCGACGGCGTCGAACACGGTCGGGCGGCCCTGCGGGTCCTTGTGAGTGGTCACGAGACCGGCCGGCTTGTGATAGCGCCAGAGCCGCGCCGGCTCTTTCGCGCCGACGCGCGTGCCGTCGACGCGCACCTCCATGCCGGGCAGCACCTTGAACGCCGGCGTCGTCAGGATCGTTCCGTCGACGGTGACGATGCCCTGTTCGATCAGCCGCTCGGCCTCGCGGCGCGAAGCGACGCCGGCGCGGGCGAGATATTTGGCGATGCGCTCGCCGCTCTCGGCGGTCGCATTTTCCTGCTCATCGGCCATGCTTCAGAAATCCTTAACAGGCGGGTCCTAACGTCGCGGCGAAACTTTTGGGCGAGGCCAATGGATCTCAAGGAAGAACACGCCATCGGCGGAGACCCCGAGCGCCACTGGTACTACATATCCAAGGCGCGGGCGATCAAGACATTGATCGGCTCCGAGCCGGTCGAGTCGCTCGTCGATGTTGGCGCAGGGTCCGGCGTGTTTTCGCGGATGCTGATTGAGCAAGGGGTGGCGAAACGCTCGGTCTGCGTCGATCCTAATTATGAAGACGAGTGGATCGGTTCGCGCCGCACCGACTCAATCTCGTATCTGCGCGCCATAGAAAGGGTCGGCGCGCCGCTGGTGCTGATGATCGACGTCATCGAGCATGTGGACGACGATGTCGCGCTCATTCGCGACTATGCGGCCCGCGCCGATAACGGGACGCGTTTCGTCATTTCGGTTCCGGCGTTTAATTTTCTCTGGTCCTCCCATGACGAATTCCTCGAGCATCGCCGCCGCTACACGCTCGGCGCGCTCAAGGCCGTTGTGGAGGCGGCCGGTCTCGAGCCGCTGAAAATGCGATATTTCTTCGGCATGCTGTTTCCGGCCGCGGCGGCGCTTCGCCTCGCCGACCGGGCGATGAAGGGAGACAGGGAAGCCAAGGAAAGCGCCCTGAAGGCCGCGCCTGATTGGCTCAACGAAACGCTCGTCGCCATTCACGACATCGAAAGGCTGGCGTTGTTCCCGCTGAACAAGGTCGCCGGGGTGTCGGCTTTTTGCCTTGCCGAAAAGCCCGCCGCTGTGGCGCGGGAAGCCGTCGCCGCCTAAAAGGCGGCAATGGCGAGCGAAGATGCAGATAAAACGATGATGGCCCGCGCCCTCGAAGAGGCGCGCGCCGCCGCCGGCGGCGGCGAAGCGCCGATCGGCGCGGTCATCGCCGCCGCTGACGGCGCCGTTCTCGCCGCCGCCGGCAACGCGCCGATCGGGACCCATGACCCGACCGGCCATGCGGAAATCCGCGCCTTGCGCATGGCGGCGGAAAAGCTCGGCAATTACCGCCTCACGGGGACGACGCTCTATGTGACGCTCGAACCTTGCGCCATGTGCGCCGGCGCGATCAGCCATGCGCGCATCGCCCGCCTCGTTATCGCCGCCTCCGACCCGAAAGGCGGCGCCGTCTGGCACGGGCCGAAATTTTTCGGGCAGCCGACCTGCCACTGGCGCCCCGAGGTCGCGCAGGGGCCGTTCGAGGCGGAATCGGCGCTCTTGCTCAAGGAATTTTTCCGCGCTCGCCGCTGATCTGCTGCGCATCGTCCTTTTCCCGGTATGGCGAGGCGCTATGCTCGCGCCAGAACAAGGAGCGCTCAGATGGATTTCGCCTATTCCGCCCGCTGCAAGGATTATCTCGCCCGCATTTCGGCTTTCATGGACAAGCATGTGTATGAAGGCGAGGAGATCTATGACCGTCAGCATACGGAATTCGGGCCGGGCGAGGGGCGCTGGAAAGTGCCCCCCGTCATCGAGACGCTGAAAGAGAAGGCGAAAGCCGAGGGGCTGTGGAACCTGTTCCACTCCGACAAGAAATGGGGGCCGGGCCTTTCCAACGCCGATTACGCGCCGCTCGCCGAACTGATGGGGCGCACCCATATCGGCCCGGAAGTCTTCAACTGCGCCGCGCCGGACACCGGCAACATGGAAGTGCTGATGAAATACGGCACGCCGGCGCAGCAGGAAGAATGGCTGCTTCCGCTGCTCGACGGCAAGATCCGCTCCGCCTTCCTGATGACCGAGCCGGCGGTCGCTTCGTCCGACGCCACCAATATCGAGACCGACATTCGCCGCGACGGCGACGACTATGTGATCAACGGCCGCAAATGGTGGTCGTCGGGCGCGGGCGATCCGCGCTGCAAGATTTTCATCGTCATGGGCAAGACGGACAAGAAAGCCGAGCGCCATGCGCAGCAGTCGCAGATTCTCGTGCCCGCCGACGCCAAGGGCGTGAAGATCGTCCGGCACCTGCCCGTGTTCGGGTTCGACGATGCGCCGCACGGCCATATGGAAGTCGTTCTCGACAATGTCCGCGTGCCGAAGGAAAACATCATTCTCGGCGAAGGGCGCGGCTTCGAGATCGCGCAAGGGCGCCTCGGGCCGGGCCGCATCCATCACTGCATGCGCACGATCGGCGCGGCGGAAACGGCGCTTGAAAAACTCGTCAAGCGCATCCTCACGCGCGAAGCCTTCGGCAAGCCGATCTACAAGCATTCGATCTGGGAGCAGCGCGTCGCCGAGGCGCGCATCGACATCGAGATGACCCGGCTTTTGACCCTCAAGGCCGCGTGGATGATGGACACGGTCGGCAACAAGGTGGCGCAGGGCGAGATTGCGATGATCAAGGTCGCCGCGCCCCGGATCGCCCTCAAAGTCATCGACGACGCCATCCAGGCCCATGGCGGGGCGGGCGTCACCACCGATTTCGGGCTCGCCCGGCTTTATTCCGGCATCCGCACCCTGCGTCTCGCCGACGGGCCGGACGAAGTCCATTGCCGGGCGATCGCGCGCATGGAGTTCAAGAAATACTCCAACGCCGTCTGACGGGCGCGCCGGCTTTCGCGGCCGGCGCAAATTTCATGTTGTCCCGGCGCGAACTCGGTTAGGCTCCCTCCCGTTCACCGCAGCGGAGGGAGGCCGCGATGGACCTGAGCGATCCAAAAGACTTCTGGCTGCTGCTCGCGGCCGCCATCGGCTTCGCCTTCATTCTCGGCCGCGCCATGCGCGCTCGCGACACCGGCGAGACGCGCGTCGAACGCCGCCAGCGGGAAGCGGCGGACGCGCTGGCGCAGTTCAATGCGCTGACGCCGGACAAGCAATCGGAAATCGACGCCCTCGTGGCGAACAACCGGATCATCGACGCGATCAAGCGCGTGCGCGAAGAAAGCGGCATGGGGCTTAAAGAATCGAAGGATGCGGTCGATGCGAGGCGGCGGGCGCTGAAGGGGTAGTGAGCCACGCCTGCTTCTGTTGGAGCAGATCATTGCCTGGCGCTATGTCCTTTGCAATAATCGAATAAAAGCGTCTGCAAGGGCAAGACGAGGGGGCTGGAAATGGCGCGCCGCGCTTGCTCATTCTGCTGTGTTTTCTTGAATCTCGCTGCGATCATGATCCCCGCTTCAGCCGCGGCGGAGCCGAACTATGTCGTCAATGTCTATGAGAGCGCCCAATATTACGACATCGAAGGAAGCACAGCCAGAGAGCTTCTCGACGAAATGAACAGCAAAGGTCCAAAGCGGCCGTTCGGTCCGGGAGCCGCCTTCGGGCAAACAGAATGGAGGATTTCCTGGTACGTTCAGACGGAGACGTCAGAGAATGCGTGCGCGCTGGCGAGCGCGGATATAAGCGTCGAACTCACCTACATGATGCCGCGATGGAGCGGCTCGCCGCGCGCAAGCGGGAAGCTGCGCAAGACATGGGAAGCCTTTTTGGCCAGTCTCTGGGTGCATGAGAAGGGGCATGGCGAAATCGCAAGGCGCGGCGCAGTCGCAATTGGCGAGCAACTGATGGCGGCGCCCCGGCAATCTTCATGCGATGCGCTTCGAGAATCGCTCAGCGCAATCGGCGAGCAGATTATAACCGATGTCATCAAGCCTGCGCAAAAGAAGTACGACAAGTTAACAAAAGACGGTCAAACCCAGCGTACGCGGCTTTAGACAGGGTCTCGGTCAAATGGTAGACAAAGACCCCGCCGGATAGCCGGCGACGATCTTGTGAGAGCGACTGCTCATGCCCTTCTCCGGTTTGCCTAAAGACTACTTCGCCTTCTTCGAAGAGCTGAAAGAGAACAACAACCGCCCGTGGTTCGAAGCGAACAAGGCGCGCTTCAAGGCGAGCGTGCAAGAGCCGCTGGCGTCGTTCGTCGAGGCGATGGCGCCGCGGCTGAAGAAGATT
>JAVJPA010000057.1:0-15083 GCA_040216495.1 Amphiplicatus sp.
TGATGTTCGCTGGTCGGCGGAGCCATGCGATCTCTGCAACGAGGCCGAAGACGTCGCCGAAATATATGCGCTAGATGAAGTGGTGACGCTGGACGAGATCGTCTGGCCGAAGCAGGTGAAAGACAGGATCGACAATAGTGCGCGGACGGCTCCGCCGCCGATTGCGTGTCCCGCGCAACTAATCGAAGAATCGTAGAGGGTGCGCGATTACTATGACGGCAACAGATGACTTCGCTTCCCAGCTATCGGCGCTGACCAGCACGCACGAAGCGCTGATCGGTCAGCGTAACGAGCCGCTCGAACCCGGCAACGGCGTTTTTCTGCGCTGGCGAAATCCTGTGCTCACCGCCCATCATGCGCCGCTGCATTGGCGCTACGATCTCGATCCGAAGACGAATCCGTTCCTGATGGAGCGTCTGGGCGTGAACGCCGTGTTCAACGCCGGCGCCATCAAACATGATGGCCGTTATCTGCTGGTTGCGCGCGTCGAGGGCAACGACAGGAAATCGTTCTTCGCTATCGCCGAGAGCGATACGGGCGTCGACCGGTTCCGGTTTCGCGATCTGCCGATAGACCTTCCAGAAACGGATCATCCCGCAACCAACGTCTACGACATGCGTCTCGTCGCGCATGAAGACGGTTGGTTCTACGGCCTGTTCTGCGTCGAGCGCCACGATGACAGCCGGCCCGGCGATCCCTCCGCCGCCGTCGCGCAGTGTGGGATCGTGCGCAGCCGCAATCTCGTTAGCTGGGAGAGGCTGTCGGACCTCAAGACAAAGTCGTCGCAGCAACGCAATGTCGTGCTGCATCCTGAATTCGTCGACGGGAAATACATGCTCTATACGCGGCCGCAGGACGGGTTCATCGATGCGGGCGCGGGCGGCGGCGTCGCCTGGGGGCTGACTGATTCAATGGAAAGCGCCTCCATCGGCGACGAACGCATCCTTGACCCACGCCTCTATCACACGATTAAGGAGGTCAAGAACGGACAAGGGCCTGCGCCGCTTAAAACGCCTGAAGGGTGGCTCCATCTCGCGCACGGCGTGCGCAATACGGCGGCGGGCTTGCGGTATGTTCTCTATCTCTTCGTGACGAAACTTGAGCGGCCATGGGAAATCAAATACGCGCCCGGCGGGCATTTCATGGCGCCGATAGGCGATGAACGCATCGGCGATGTTTCGAACGTCCTGTTCTCCAACGGATGGATCGCGGAGCCGGACGGGCGCGTGTTTATTTACTACGGCTCGTCCGATACGCGCGTGCATGTAGCAACGGCGTCAATCGATCGGTTGCTTGACTACGCAAGGAACACCCCGCCGGACGGTCTCACCAGCGCGGCCAGCGTCCGCCAGAGGATCGCTCTTGCTCAGCGCAACCTTTCCCGCACGGATCGCAAGCGGGGGTGATAGAGACGATGCGGTCCACGCTGTTCGATATCGCCGAATTTGAAGGCGAACTGTTCCGTATCGAACGGTGGTGGCTGACGCATGCTCTCGATGCCGAGCGCGGCGGCGTTCACGGCGAAATCGCCGACGACAACGCCGTACGAAGCGATGCTGACAAAGGCTTGATCCTGCATGCGCGCGCGCTGTGGTTCTTTAGTGAGTCAGCCCGCACGACTTTATCAGTCGAAGCGAGAACCGCCGCTGCTGGGCTTTATGAATTCATTGTGGAGCGTTTTACTGATACAGAGTTTGGCGGGCTGGTCTGGAGCCTGACTGCGAACGGCGCCTGGAAAGAGGATCGCAAGCAGGTCTATGCGCAGGCGTTCGCCGTTTACGCGTTCGCCGCTTATGCGCGTGCGGCTGACAGCGCCGAGGCGCTGGAGCGCGCGATCGATCTCGCCGCGTTGATCGACGCGCAGGCATGGGACGCCGAACGCGGCGGTTATGTCGAAGCTTTCGCGCGCGACTGGTCCCCCATTGACGACGTGCGGCTCAGCGACCGCGATCTCAATGCGCCTAAAACCATGAACACGCATTTGCATGTTCTGGAAGCGGCGACCGGCCTGCATGTGGCGGCAGGGTTGGAGGATACGGCGCGTTTTCTGGCGCGGAACATCGACATTTTCATCGAACGCTTCATCGCGCCGCGCGGCGGCCATCTTTCGCTGTTTTATTCGATGGAATGGCGCGATCTCTGCGCGGATGAATCCTACGGCCACGACATTGAGGCGAGCTGGCTGCTGTGGGAGGCGGCTGAGGCGCTCGGCGATGAAAAGCGGCTCGCCGCCGCCAAGCGGCGCGCGCGCGCGTTGGCGGAGTCGACTTTCGACAAGGCGGTCGGAGCGGACGGGGCGATCGCCTATGAGCGTCATGCCGATGCGCGCGGCCTTGTGGGCGAGAGCCACTGGTGGCCGCAGGCGGAAGCGATCGTCGGATTTTACAACGCTTTCGAACTGAGCGGCGAGGAGCGCTTCGCGGCGGCTGCGGCGAACGTCTGGTCGTTCGTCAAAGCGAACCATATCGACCGCCGCTACGGCGAATGGACGTGGCTCTCCGCGCAAGACGCGCCTAAACGCGGGCCATACAAGGCCGGCTTCTGGAAAGGGCCTTACCATAACGGCAGGGCGATGATGGAAATGATCAAAAGACTGGGCTCATCATGAGAGGACATCGCCATGAAGCATTCTGCAGAAACATTGCCCAAGCGATGCGTATTGGCGGCGCTGATAGCGCTCGGCGCCTGTACGCAACCGCGCAGCGGCGGCGAAGCGAGTGAGCAGGCGGTAATGGCAGAACAAGTTTCAACGTCGATTGACCCGCAAATTTGGCCGGAGGTCACGCCGCCGCGCTTTGCGGATGCGGACGCCGTTGAAGATCGTATATCGGAGATACTCTTTTCGATGACGCTCGAAGAGAAAGTCGGCCAGCTTATTCAAGCGGATATCGCGTCGATAAAGCCGGAGGATCTTTTAACCTATCGCCTCGGCTCCATCCTCAATGGCGGAAATTCTGCGCCGAACGGCGACAACCGCGCGCCGGCGTCGGCGTATCTCAAACTTGTCGACGCGTTCTATCAGGCGTCCGTCGATCCCGCCGGCGGCGCCGCTGCGATCCCCGTTCTCTGGGGAACCGACGCGGTGCACGGCCATAGCAACATCGCCGGCGCGACGATCTTTCCTCACAATATCGGGCTTGGCGCGGCGAACGATCCCGATCTTGTGCGCCGCATTGCAGAGGCGACGGCGCGCGAGATCGCCGTCACGGGCATGGATTGGACGTTTGCCCCGACCCTCGCCGTCGTTCGCGACGACAGATGGGGCAGGAGCTATGAATCCTATTCGGAAGATCCCGAAATTGTGCGGCGCTACTCCGCGGCGGTTATCGAAGGATTGCAGGGCGCTGCGAACAGCGACGATTTTCTGACGCAGGGCCGCGTCATCGCCTCGGCTAAACATTTTCTCGGCGACGGCGGCACGGAAGGCGGCAAGGATCAGGGCGATACGGCGGTCACGCAGGAAGAGTTGCGCGACATCCACGGCGCCGGTTATCCCCCCGCCATAGCCGCCGGCGCGCAAACTGTCATGGCGTCGTTTTCAAGCTGGAACGGAGAAAAACTCCACGGGTCGACCGGGCTCCTGACGCGCATTCTGAAGGAGCGCATGAACTTCGACGGATTCGTCGTCGGCGACTGGAACGGACACGGACAAGTTCCCGGCTGCACCAAGGCGTCCTGTCCGGCGGCGATCAACGCCGGGCTCGACATGGTGATGGCGCCGGATTCGTGGAAGGAACTCTTCGCCAACACCTTGGCGCAAGTGAAGAGCGGAGAGATAACGCAGGCGCGTCTTGACGATGCGGTTCGGCGCATTCTGCGCGTCAAAATCCGGTACGGCGCATTCGAACGGGGTCGTCCTTCGGCGCGCCCGCTGGCCGGGCAGTTCGACCTGCTGGGCGCGCCGGAGCATCGCGCCGTTGCACGCGAAGCTGTGCGCAAGTCGCTCGTCCTGCTCAAGAATGACGGCGGCGTCCTGCCGCTTGATCCGCGAGGGCGCATCCTCGTTGCGGGCGACGGCGCTGACAATATTGGCAAACAGTCCGGCGGATGGACGCTTACCTGGCAAGGCGAGGGCAACGCCAATGACGACTTCCCGAACGGGCGATCGATCTACGCCGGCATTGCGGAAGCGGTAGAAGCCGCGGGCGGAAGCGCGATTCTCAGCCCTGATGGATCGTTCGCCGAAAAACCGGACGCCGCTATCGTCGTCTTTGGAGAAAATCCCTATGCGGAGTTTCAAGGGGACAGGCAGGATGTCGACTTCGACGATAACGGGCCTCTTGCGCTGCTGAAAAAGCTGAGGGCGCAAGGCGTGCCTGTGATTTCCGTCTTCCTTTCCGGCCGCCCGCTCTATGTCAATCCGGAGATCAACGCCTCCGACGCGTTCGTTGCGGCCTGGCTTCCGGGCTCGGAAGGCGGGGGGGTCGCGGATGTGCTTCTCGCGGACGCGGAAGGCCGCGCGCGATACGATTTTGCCGGCAAGCTCTCCTTCTCGTGGCCGCGTACGCCAGAGCAAACCAAGCTGAATTACGGCGACAAGGACTACAATCCGCTTTTCGCCTACGGATACGGTCTCACCTATGCCGATGAAAGCGCGGTAGGGTCTCTTGTGGAGGCGGTCGTCGAGTGCAAGGAGGCGGCGGGATCGGTCTTTATGCGCGCCGGACGCGCACGGCCGCCTTATCAGCTCACGCTTGAAAGCGGCGGCGTTTCTGTTCCGCTGAACGGGCCGCGCGGTCAAACGCAGGACGGCGCCGTTTCAGCGCGCGCAGTCGACAGGGATGCGCAGGAGGATGTGCGCGAGATTGAATGGCGCGCGCCCGGCGCGGTCGTCATTACCGGCGTTCAGCAGGATTTATCCAGGCAAGCGAACGCCAGAATGGCTCTGACTTTCGAGTATGCAGTCGTCAGTCCTCCAGAAGGCGCCATTAGGGTCGGCGTTCGCACCGCGTCCAACAAGGTTGGGCATATCGATATGACAGAAACCTTTCGGGAAGCGGCGGGCGGGGGATGGCGAAAGGCCGAGCTTTTGCTGTCGGAACTCCTGCCGGATGAAGACGATCTTCGCTCGATCATGGCGCCGTTTATCGTGGAGAGCGACGCACCTTTCATGCTTCAGGTCGGCTCGGTTGAATTGTCGATGCGAAGCTCGGAATCCGCCTGCGGCGAATAGCGTTTGCTTCTGCGGCGGCTTATGCCGGCCCAAACAGCCATAATAACGCTTGGTCAAGGCGTCTCTTTGCGCTTGCGCGGTGCAGGGCGCCGCTCTTGAAAAGGGCGGCGCGCCGATAATTGCGACTGGCAGGGGCTTACACGTCTTCTTCTCTTTGGGTATTGGCTTGAGCTGCATATCAACTGAGCAAGCCGGAAGAGGTATTTCCGGTGGGGCCTGCGGTGTTTCGATTGATCGCCCGCAAACGCGCAAACGTCTTGGGAGAACGCCGTTTAAGGCGTGTCATTCTGACGACGCCTTGTTTGACCGCTCTCGCCGGCGCCGCAAGCGCGGATGAGGGCATTATCGTCACGGCGGAACGGCGGGCTCAATCCTCCCGGGAACTCCCCGCCAGCGCCGTTCTCATCGACGAAAGCGCGTTGCGGCTGATCACCGCCGGTCATGCGAGCGAAATTCTGAATCGCGCCTCCGGCGTTCTCATTCATCGCGGCAACGGGCAGGAGCACCTGACCGCCATCCGCTCGCCGGTCCTGACCGGCGGCGCTGGCGCGGGCTCGTTTCTTTTTCTCGAGAACGGCGTGCCATTACGCTCGGCCGGGTTCGCAAACGTCAATGCGCTTTTCGAGGCGCATACTGAAATTGCGGACCGGGTGGAAATCATCAAAGGTCCCAGCGGCGCGCTTTACGGCGCCAACGCCATTCATGGTGTCGTCAACGTCTTTACGCCGACGCCGGACGAGGACTTTGCGGCGGGCTTTTCGTTTTCCGGCGATACGGTGGAGCGTTTCAAGGGGACTGCTTTCACGTCTGCAACGCGCCGCCGGCACGGTTTTTACGCCGGGGTCTCCGGACTTTCGGAAGCGGGCTTTCGCGATGAGTCCGGCGTCGATCAGCAAAAGGCCACCCTGCGCCACGATTATGCGGGCGACGCCGTCTCGACGAAGACGATTTTCTCCGCGGTCAATCTGAATCAGGAGACGGCGGGCTTCGTCATCGGCGACGACGCCTATCTCGACCCGGTTCTGCGCCGCACGAACCCCAACCCGGAAGCCTATCGCGACGCCAGGGCGGCGCGCCTGTCGAGCGAGATCACGGTCGAGGCGGGAGAAGGCCTCGTCTTCAGCGTTACGCCATTCGCGCGCTGGAACGAGATGGAATTTCTCATGCATTTCGTTCCATCCCAGGCTCGGGAGGAAAACGGTCACTGGAGCGTCGGCGCGCAGACGGCGGTTTACGCCGCCCCGTCGCCGCGCATTTCTCTCATCGCCGGCATAGACTGGGAGTACACGAACGGTTATCTCCGCGAAGAGCAGTTCATCCCTACAGTGTTCTCGTACACGCAAGGACTCCACTATGATTTCGACGTCGCCGCGACGTCGGTATCCGGGTTTTTGCAAGGCCGGTACAAACTCACGCGAAAGCTGACGGCGATGGTGGCGGCGCGAGCCGACTGGACCCGCTACGCCTACGACAACAACACAGATGACGGCGTCGTCGGCCGATTTTTGCGCCCCGCCGACAGGAGCGACCGGTTTTTGACCGTCAGCCCTAAGGCCAGCCTTCTGTACGAGCTTGGCGCGGGCTCGGCCTACGCAAGCTACGCAAGGGGCGCGCGGCCGCCGCAGACAACCGATCTTTATCGCCTGCAGGTGAACCAGACGGCGGACCCGGCGGAATCAGAAACGATCGATTCATTTGAGGTCGGCTGGAAAGGCGCGCTCGGCCCGCGCGTCGATTTCGATGTCGCCGTTTATTTCATGGACAAGCGCCGTTTCTTTTTTCGCGATGCGGACGGGTACAATGTCAACGACGGAAAGACGAGGCATGTCGGCGTGGAAGCCGATCTCGCCGTTAGGCCGTCGGACAAACTGACGCTCTCGGCGAATGCGAGTTACGGCCGTCACACCTATCGCTTCTCCCGACCGATACTGAGCCTGCCGAATGCGACGGAGGCGATCGCCTTCGGCGATGAAGTCGATACGGCGCCGGCATGGCTGGCGGGGGCGAGGGCGCTTTGGACGCCGGTCAAGCCGCTGTCGCTTGAGGCGGAGTGGAGTTTTGTCGGGGCTTACTTCACGGACGCAGCGAATTCCCAGACCTATCCCGGCCACAATCTTGTCAACCTGCGCGCCGCCTTTGCGCTCAATGAGCGCTGGACTGTCTCCGCAACAGTCAGGAATCTGCTCGATGCTTACTATGCCGAGCGTGCGGACTTCGCATTCGGCGAAGAGCGATACTTCCCCGGTGAGGAAAGAACGTTTGGAATAGGCATACGCGGGACGCTCTAAGGCTCAAACGGTCGTTTGTTCAACTGTTGATTATTCGGCGAAGAGTGGGAAGATGGTTTCGAACAGATCCTTGCGCGTCCTGCGCAACAGGGCCTCTGCTGGCGGAATATTTTCGTCAAGCGTGTTGCTGGCGAAGATCGCCGCAGCATTTGTCGCCGGGTCCGCATAGACAAAAACCGTGAACGCCTTCTGGTCGCCCGTATGCCCGACATAACGGCGCGCTTTTCCGCCGCCTGCGGGCGCATGGTCGATCTGGAAGAAACCCATGCCGATATGCTGGTCCATCGGCGGATCGTCATTTGCGGGCAGCACGGGCCGCCACATCTTTTGCAGCGTCTTGCGAGGCAGGATTGTTTCGTAGGTTCCGTTATCGTTTGCGCCCAACCAGAAGTTCAGCCACTTCACCATGTCGCTGACGGGCGCATTGAGGCCGCCATTGCCTTTCGTTGCGCCGGTGTCGAAATCTAGTCCTTGCGCTTCAGGCGCGCCGTTCTCGATCAAATAATTGTTCGAGCGATGCGCGAGCAGATGATAGGGCGTCACATCGAAATAGCTGCTCGTCATGCCGAGCGGCATGAAAATGTTCTTTGTAATGTAGATTTCTATATCGTCGCCGGTCGCCTCTTCGACGACGCGCCCGAGCATGGACAATCCGGGATTGGAGTAAGAATATTTCGACCCCGGTTTAAAAGCGATCTCCGAGTAAGGCATCATGGCCGCTACCTGCGACCAGTCGGCCGGCTCAAATGGATGCCAGTCCTCGTCGCCGCCCCACGGGAAAGTCGGATTGCGAAAGCCCGATGAATGCGTAATGAGGTGGCGCAAGGTGACCTCGTCCATGGGCCCATAGGGATTATGGACCTTGCGGACCTCGGGAAGATATTTGGACACCGGATCGTCAAGCGAGATCAGGCCGCGTTCGACGAGCTGCATTGCGGCGACGGCGGTGAAAGTCTTGGTGACCGACGCCCAGTGATAGATCGTGTCCGCATCGACAGCGCGCCCGTTTGCGATGTCGGCCATACCGAAATGCTCGGCGGCGACGATTTCGCCTTCATGCAGGAAATACAGGCTCGATCCGGCGATGTTTTGGCGCTCGGCTGTGTCATTGTAGCGGTCGGCGACAGCGGCCCACCGCGCGGCGAACGCGTCCAGTTCTTCAGCGCGCAAGGTTTGCGCGCCAAGCGAAACGCATGCGGCGAAAGTTTGCAGCAGGATGGTTATCATAGACTAAACCTTTCCTGGCGGCCCGCATGCTACTGCGACACGCTCCTATCATCCCCATAGAGCCGGCGCAGGATTGCCCATTCTGTCGCCGTCCAAGGGGATCGACGGCTCATGATCCGCGGCGAGGAGAAGCGGGCCGTCGATATCGGCGATGTCGGCGTAAGGCGCGAGGAGCCTTGCGGGCGCGATGGCGAGCGAACTTCCCAACATGCAGCCGATCATGATGGCGAGGTTGCGCTTCCGTCCCGCCTTTAACAGCGCGATGCCTTCGGTCAATCCTCCGGCTTTGTCGAGTTTGATGTTGATCATGTCATAAAGGCCGGCGAGCCGCGGCAGGTCGGCGCGCGTATGGCAGGATTCGTCCGCACAGATCGGAATGGGACGGGCGAGGGATTGCAACGGCTGATCGTCGGTCGCCGGAAAGGGCTGTTCGATCATGCTGACGCCGAGTTCTTCGAAGCGCGGCACAAAACGATGGTAATCGTCGACGGTCCAGCTTTCGTTGGCGTCGACAATGATGCGCGCATTCGGCGCGCCGGCTCGCACCGCAGCGACGCGCTCAAGGTCGCCATTGCCTGACAGTTTCAGCTTCAGGAGCTTTTTGTTTTCGTGCGCGATGGCGCGCGTGCGCATTTTTTCCGGCGTGTCGAGCGAAAGCGTGAACGCGGTTTCTACCCAGTCTTGCAGCTCGAAACCGCAAAGGGCGGCGACTGACACGCCCTTCGTTTTCGCCTCAAGATCCCAGAGGGCGCAGTCGAGCGCGTTCCGCGCCGCGCCGGCGGGGAGAATTTCCTGAAGCCGCGCCCGGTCCGGCGCGCCGCCCATTTCAGCGAGCGCCGCCCGAATCTGCCGTTCGACGGAGGCGAGCGTTTCGCCATAGCGCGTATAGGGAACGCATTCGCCGCGACCCGCATGGCCGTTGCTGACAAGCCGGACCACAATGGCTTCAGCGACCTGCTTGCTGCCGCGCGCGATCGTGAATGCGCCGTCGACTGGCCAGGATACGGCCTCAAGGTCAAGCTCCAGGAGCTGATGCGTTCCGTGCTTCAAGCCGAGGCGCTCCTCACTGTAGACAGCATGCTGTAACGCCTTATTCGACTGAAACTGTCGGGCGGCTCTATTCGGTCATTCGCTTGCTGATCTGCATGAACGTCTCGCGCCTCTTCGCATCGCGGGCGGCGAATTGCAGAAACAGCGTGTCGAACACGTCGGTCAGCGCAAACCGGATCATGGCGCCGCGCATCTCGGGCCTGGCGTCGTCGAGCCGGAAGTAAAGTTTATGATCGGCGAGCGCCTGCAACAGGTTGAGGGAAAACGCCGTGATGGAGATGACGCCTGCGCCTGCTTTTTTAGCTGTGCGCGCCATTTCGACGATCGGGCCGAATTCGCGCGCGGGCGACACCGCCAGCATCACATCGTTCGGACCGAGAGAGCCGGTCACGGCCTGCTGGCTCGGCAGATCGGACGCCAGCAAGGTCGGCACGCCGAGCGACGTCATCGAATCCGCAAATACACGCGCCGGCGGTAAGGCGTCGCCGACAGTGATGAGCACAAGCCTGCTGCACGTCTCCAGCGCTTTTACAGCTTCAAGAAGGCTTGCTGGCGAGTTCTGATCGCCCGCCGCCTGAAGGTATTCCATTTTCCGGTAATGAAGCTCGTTCGCCTGGTCTTCGATCCGCTGCTGGGGCGCCTCTTTCGCGCCGGCGCCCGGTAGGACGCCTTTGGCGAGTTCCGCGGTGATGGCGAGCTTGAGGTCCGGGAAGCCGCTGTATCCGAGCTTCTGGGAGAATTTGATGACGCTCGACTGGCTGACTTTGACGGTCGAGGCCAGCTGCTGGGAGGAATAGTCGCGCAGTAGGGGCGCGTTCTTGAGAACGAACTCCGCGAGCTTGAGCTCGTTCGCCGACATGGCGTCGGAAAACTGCAAAATGCGCTCGAGACAGGGGACGTCCCGCTCCGCAAAATTCGCTGTTTTTGCCATCTCATCAGTCCTGATCCGGGCCGGACCGCTGCGGGCCTGGCGCAGACGGTTCGAGCGTTGGGCTTGTTCTACACCACTAAAGCCGGAAGAAGTGAATAAAAAATTCGTGACGCTTTGCCATAGCACAAGTGGCGATTCAAAAGGAAGTCCGTTAAGGCCGGCTTGAGCAAGGTTGACGCTCTGGAAGCCCGTCTATACGGTCTGTTGAATAAGTTATTCGCTCCCCGCACGCTTGGCTGTTCAAGGCGTAAGCGGGACCCAGCGGGGCCGCAGAATGGACCGATCCCGGGGACAACGCATCATAAGCCTCGCCGTTTGCGTCGGCATGCTCGGCGCGGCTTTCGGGTGTGCGCCCGGCGGCGATCTTGTCGGCTCCGGCGGCGGGCAGGTCGACCGCGCCAGAGCCGCGCGCGGGCTCGACGCGATTGTGGCCGGCGTCAAAGGGATCAGTCCAGAACTCAGCGGGTTGCAGGTCGTGGTTCTGGACGGAGGCGTTCCTGTTTTCAGTTATGCGCAGGGGGTGGCGCGCGTCGGCCCCGATGGCTCTGAAACGCCGCTTCTGAAAACTCACAAGGTTCGCGTCGCTTCAATTTCCAAACTGGTGATGACCATAGGATTGATGCGCCTCGTCGAAACCGGTTCGGTCGATCTCGATGCGGATGTTTCCGTCTATGTCGGCTTTCCCATCCGCAACCCGGCTTACGAGACGCCCATTACGCTGCGGCAGATTCTCTCGCACACCTCATCGATCCGCGATGCGGACCGATACTGGCTGGGCGAGGGCGAAACCTTTTCGGACTTTTTCCTCGAAGACGGAAAATATTTCGACGGCGCTGCGCATTTCGCGAGCGGCGAGGGCAAGGGGCCGGGCCAGTATTTCGAGTACTCAAATCTGAATTTCGGCATCGCGGCTGCGGTGATCGAGCGCGTCTCGGGAGAGCGTTTTGACCGGTACATGCAGGCCCATGTCTTCGCGCCGCTCGGGCTGGAGGTCGGGTTCTCGCCTTGCGACATCACGCGCCGCGACCCCGATCTGCTGGCGAGCCTGTTTCGGAGAAACGATGAGGAAGGCGACTGGACGCCGGAAGGTCCCTGGCGCGCGCAGGTCGATGGAGCGCGGATAGGGTGTTATGTCGGCATGCCGGCGATCGACAGAAACGATGCTCCGCCCGAAACCTATCTTGAAGACTATATCGCCGGATCAAACCCGACATTCTTTTCGCCGCAGGGCGGATTGCGGGCGTCGGTGGAGGATCTCGGCGTCATCATGCGGCTGCTGACGAACGGCGGCGAACTGAACGGCGTGCGCATCATCAAGCAGGACACCGTCGATGCGATGCTCGCGCCGGTTTGGGTCTACAACCCAGCTGCGCCGAACGGAACGACGAGCGGAACCGATCAAACGGACAGCCCATTCGCCGGGCTAATGACCAGCTACGGTCTCTCGGTCAATCTCGCCGACCTTCAGGCGTGGGGACTGACGAACAACCGCCGCATTGTCGCCGGGCATCTCGGCGAGGCTTACGGGCTGCTCGGGCAGTTCTGGTTTGATCCGAAAACCGGGGACGGCATTGTCGCCCTGATTACGGGCACGGCGGACAATCCCGAAACGGCGCCGGTCGGAACCTCCTCGCTCTATCGGCCGGAGGAGGAAATCATGAAATGGTGGCTCGCAACGTTCGACGTTGAATGAATGCGGCTTCGTCCGCCAAGCGCCCATTATCGAGGAACTCGCATACGATGATCCGTCGTTCGCTTTCGCTCAACAGCCTCGTTCGTGGAGCCTTGATGGCCGTTGGGCTAGCTTTCATGATCACGCAGGCTGCGCGCGCCCAGACGCAAAGCGGCATGAGCGAAGCCGAGATCGATGCGCTGGCTGCACGCGCGCTTGAAGCGTTTCGCGTCCCCGGCCTTTCAATCGGCATCGTCAAGGATGGCGAGATACGCCACCTGAAAGGCTATGGCCGGCGTGACGTGAACGACGGCGCGGCGGTCGATGCGGATACGATCTTCAAGATCGCCTCCAACTCGAAAGCGTTCACGGCGGCGGCGCTGGCGATGTTGGTCGATGAAGGGAAAATCTCGTGGGACGACCGCGTTGGCGAAATCCTGCCGGACTTCCGCCTGTACGACCCTTACGTCAGCCGTGAGATCACAATCCGCGATCTGCTGACGCATCGAAGCGGCCTCGGGCTCGGCGCGGGCGATCTGATGCTGTGGCCGGAGCCGAACAAGTTTTCCCGCGACGATATCGTGCGGAACATGCGCTATCTGAAGCCGGCCAGCAGCTTCCGCAGCAAGTACGCCTACGACAACACGCTTTATATCGTCGCCGGAGAAGTCATCGCTAAAGTCTCCGGGCTCTCCTACGAGGCGTTCATCGATCAGCGCATCATGAAGCCGCTCGGGCTGGATGCGTGCTTCGCCGGACCGATTTCCAGAAAAGCGATGCGCAACGTCGCCAAGCCTCACGGCATAATCGATGACGAAATCGCCGTCATCGAACGGTCTGTCATCAACAACGAGCCGATCGCGTCGACGGCGGCGGGCGGCCTGAGGTGCAGCGCGCGCGACATGCTCCAATGGGTCGAAACGCAGCTTAACAACGGCCTGTCGCCGGACGGCGTGCGCCTCTTCAGCGCCGAACAGAGCCGGGAAATGTGGAAGCCGCACACGATCATCAACGTCTCCGAATCGGAGCGTGCGCGCGACCGCACGAATTTCAAGGCGTACGGCCTCGGCTGGCGTCTTGCGGACGTGTACGGCTACAAGCAGGTTTCGCACACCGGAACGCTCGCGGGGATGCTTTCCTATGTGACGCTTATTCCGGAACTCGATCTCGGCGTTGTGGTGCTCACGAACGGCGCTTCCTATGACGTGCGCGAGTCGGTGATGTTCAGCCTCGTTCATTCCTTCATCGACATGCCGCAGACGGACTGGGTCGCGCATTATCAGAGCAGGCGGCAGGCGGAAGAAGAAGCGCCAGTCGATCCCGGCTGCGAGACGAGCGCGCCCGCAGGAACGGAAGGCGTTGCTGGATTGTACGAAGATCCGTGGTTCGGGCGGGTTGAGATCGCTGATAAAGAAGGCGCGCTGACATTTCGTTCGGAAAAGTCTCCGCGTCTTGCCGGAACTGTCTCCTTCTGCCGTCAGCCGAGCATCTACGCCGTGCGGTGGACCGACCGCACGCTGGGCGACGGCGACGCCTACATCATGGTTGAAACCGACTTCGATGGAAAAGTGACCGGCATGCGCATGGCCCGCATCGATCCGGAGGCGGATTTCAGTTTCGATTTTCAGGATCTGGATTTCGCGCGCGTCGATTGAACGGTTGCGTCTAGAGCATTTCCAGCCCGTCAATCGCCTCGACGCCGAGGCCGGGCGCGTCGGTGATCGTGATAGTCGGTCCGTCGAAGACGGTGCCGCATTTCACCGGGTTCGACTTGCTGAGCGCCGGCGCGTCGAGATCGATCTTTGTGATGATGTTCGCCTTGGCGACGGCGACGTGCGCGGCCGCCGCAACGCTGATGCTCGATTCCGTGACGCACCCCGCCATGCATTCGACATTATGAAGCGATGCGATATCCGCGATCTTGATGGCGTTCGAGATGCCGCCAAGGCGTCCGAGCTTGATGTTGATCATATCGGCGGCGCGCATCCGGATGAGATCGATGGCGTCGAGCGGCGACTGGATGGCTTCGTCCGTAAGGATCGGCGTGCTGACGCGCTCGGCCACATAACGCAGCCCTTCGCGGTCGTGCCCTGCCACGGGCTGTTCAACGAGTTCAAGGGGAATGCCGCGCGCTTCAAGCTCCCTGATGGCGACCAGCGCTTCCTTCGGTTTCCACCCTTCGTTGCCGTCGAGGCGGATCAAGGCCTGATCGCCGATGGCGGCGTAGATCGCCTCGACGCGCTTGATGTCGAGGCCGACATCCTTGCCCGCCATCACTTTGATCGCGTCGAAACCCTGCTCGACGGTTTTCAGCGAGTCCGACACCATCTTGTCGATATAGTCGACGCTGATCGTGAAGTCGGTGGACAAGCGCGGGACGCCGCCGCCGAGCAGCTTGTAGAGGGGAGCATCGTGCAACTGGCCGAAAAGATCGTACACGGCGATTTCAACGGCGGACTTGGCGCTGTGATTGCGCACCAGCGACTGCTGGACCCGCGTCGTGATCTGGTTGAGATTGCTGATATCCATGCCGGTGATGTGCGGCTCGATCCCGTGGCGGATCGCGTCGATGATCGAGCGGTGGGTTTCGCCCATCGTCCGCAGCACCGTCGGCGCGCTGCCATAGCCGACATTGCCCGCATCGGTGTCGATCATGATGACGACATCGTCGATGGCCTCGATGTCGCGGATGGCCGACCTGAACGGCGTCTTCAGGGGAATCCGCAACCGGCCGAACCGAAA
>JAVJPA010000058.1:0-2671 GCA_040216495.1 Amphiplicatus sp.
GATCGGCTCCGTGAGTGACCGGCGCAGGGGGATTTCGAAACCGTCCACGGAAGAACTCTCTCAGTAAAGAACGGCGCCGCCGCCAAAGGAAAAGAAGGCAAGGAAGAAACTCGTCGCGGCGAAGGCGATGGAAAGACCGAACACGATCTGAATGAGTTTGCGCATGCCGCCCGACGACTCGCCGAAAGCGAGCGCAAGGCCGGTCATGATGATGACAATGACGGCGGCGATGCGTGCGACAGGGCCTTCGATCGATTGCAAGATCTGGTCGAGCGGGCCTTCCCAGGGCATCCCTGAACCGGCGGCATACGCCGTGCCAGCAAGAAACAGCAGCGCTGCGCTGGTCGCGAGCGCCATGCGCATCAAAAAATTCATCTTAACGGCGTTCATGAGTCTCTCCTTTGATTTCGGAAACTAATTTGGGTTCGCAGAGCGGTGCGAATTCGTAGGCGTCGCCGTCGACGCCGGTAACGCGAAGCGCGTCTTCAATGCGCCGCACGCCGTCGCGGCGCGACATGAAGACGACGACGCCGACGGCTTCGGCGATAAGACGCTGAGGCGAGGCGCCCGTCGCTTCGGCGGCGAGTTGCTCAAGCCGCGACATCGCGCCTGCCGCGGAATTCGCGTGCAGCGTCGTGACGCCGCCCGGATGCCCGGTGTTCCATGCTTTCAGGGGATCGAGCGCTTCCGCTCCCCTCACCTCGCCAACAATGATGCGATCGGGCCGAAGGCGCATTGTGGACCGGACGAGACGCGACAGGCTTGCGCTTCCCCCATGGGTTCTGAGTGCGACTACGTTCTTCGCCGCGCATTTGAGTTCGCGGGTGTCTTCGAGAATGACGATACGCTCTTCGGCGAAGGCGGGCTCGGCTAGCAGCGCATTCGTAAATGTCGTCTTGCCCGACGAGGTTCCGCCGGCGATGACGATATTGGCGCGCGCCGCAAGCGAGGCTCGCAGCGCGTCAGCGACGGCCGGCGCCAGCGCGCCGCTCGTCACATAATCGTCAAGCGTAAAAGGCGCGGCGGCGGGCTTACGGATCGCAAAACAGGGCGCTTCGGAAACCGGTGGTAAAACGCCTTCGAAGCGTTCGCCGGAGCCTGGCAATTCTGCGGAGATGACGGGGTTGGCGCGGTCGCAAGTCTCGCCGACGCTGCCCGCGACCAGCCTGATGATGCGTTCTCTCGCTTCGGCGTCGAGGGTTTCAGCTTCGCGCGCGAGACCTACGCCTGTCCGTTCGATCCAGATCGACCCGTCTGGATTGGCGAGCACCTCGATAACATCATCGGCGTCGAGCGCCACCGCGACAGCGCCGCGAAAGGCCGAGCGCAGCATAGCGGTTCTGCGTTTGGACGTCGTTTCCTGATTTGCCAGCTGCGGCATCGATTGAGCGCCTTCTCAATGTCTTCAATGAGGCCCGATTGTCGTCAGGCGGGCGCGGCGCTGATAGTTTGGAAACTCAAGGCTCCATCGAACCCATTCGCAAAACGTCGAAAGAAAAGGCCCGCTGCGGTGCTCGGCGGTCGGACTTTATCCGGAAGGCGCCTTCGGGCATGATGGCGCCATGTGCGGACGATTTTGGGCCTCTCTGACCTGGGAAGAATATCGCGAGCTGCTCGATCTGAAGGGCGAGCCGCCGGAGACGAATTTCCGTCCCAACTGGAATACCGCCCCGACCCATGATGTCCTTATTTGCTCAGAGCGCGACGGCGAACGGCGCGTCGAGCAGATGAAATGGGGGATTGTTCCAATCTGGATGAAGGACAAGCCGAAATTTTCAACGATCAACGCCAAATGCGAAACCATCGAGGAGAAAGCGACCTGGAAAGGCTCGCTCAACAAGATGCGCTGCGTAATTCCGATCAGCGGCTTTTACGAATGGCGGCGCGGCCCCGGAAAATCGAAACAGGCTTATGCGATCAAGCGCAGCGACGGAAAGCCGATGCTGCTCGCCGGGCTTTGGGCCTATAACGACAAGGTCGATCCAGATAATCCGCGCACTTTCACCATCATCACCTGTCCCGCCAATGAAGTGATGGGCGCCGTACATGACCGGATGCCGGTCATTCTCGATCCCGCCGATCTCGATCTGTGGATCGGGCCTGAGCCCTGGGGCGACGCGCACCGCGCGCTCCTCAAATCCTGCCCCGACGAATGGCTCACCGCCTATCCGGTCTCCAATGATGTCGGATCGGTCAAGAACAACTACGCCGAACTCATCGACCCGGAGGGCGATCCGATATTCTAGGGCCTTTGGATTCAAGGTCTTAGCTGTGCCTTCCTTCGCCGAAAACCGAGTCGCTTTTCTCAAAAGTTCTCTTTTTGTTCTAATCCCCGTCCATAGCAGAAAACGGAACTCGCGGGATGCACGCCATCGCCCGCCGCAGGAGCCTTGCAGGGCTCCGGCGGCGCATCGCCGACATTGAGAAACGGGAATTCACGAGCCTTCCGTATCCGGATGATCTCGCCTGCGGACCTGTTTCACTTGCACGCGGCGCCGTTCACGAATTCCGCGCGGGCGACTATCGCGACGCGCCTTCCGCCTTGGGTTTGGTCCTGGCGCTTGCCGGCGCCGCGAGTGTCAAACGCGCGCAGCCGATCATTTGGATCGGACAGACACGGGAAGCTTTTCACGAGGGCGTTCCTTACGGCTGCGGATTAAACTTTTACGGC
>JAVJPA010000059.1:0-4031 GCA_040216495.1 Amphiplicatus sp.
CCACGAAGTTTGTCCCAGCTGCGGTACGGAATTCGGATACGACGATGCTGCAAAGGACATCGTAGTTAGACGGTCGAAATGGAAGTCATTGAGACACAAATGGGTCTCGTCACGGATGAAGTGGTTCAGTAAAACTGATCCCGTGCCAAAAGGGTGGGATCCAGAGAAGCAAGTAGCTACCATCGCCGATGCAAATGAGTGATCACCATGGCGTAAAATGCGTCGCCCGCGAACTGGGCGCGCTCATCCGGCTTTACCGCAAGCCGGTCGATAGTCTCGGACAACAGACCGAGCTGATGAGCCGCGCTACGCTCGAATGGCAGAACGGGAGCGGCGTCCTCTGGCATTACATCGTGCCAGGCAAGTCGACGCATAACGCCTTCACCGAAAGCTTCAACGGCCTCCTTTGAACGCGACCGCTCTCGCCTTGGCTGCGACGGCCGGATATTTCAAGGTAACTGTCCGCTTCTAATCCGCAGCCGCGTGCCGTAAGCTTGGCGCGAGCAGAGGGGACGCCGATGCACGCCCCACCGGCGGCTATCATTGATGCGCAAGACGAGACCGGCGGCTTTCGGCGGACGCCGGCGGACAGGGCGGGCCGCGTCGAGATGGCGTTGCGCGGCCTTGTCGATCTCGGCCTTCTGAACGAGCGCGCCTGCGCGGCGCTGCGTCAAACCTTGGAGACCTCCCGCGAGCCGCTCGACCGCGCCATCTCGACGCTGGCGCTGGCGGCGGAAGAGGACGTGGCCGCTTCGTTCGCCTCGATTTTCGGCTGCGGGGTTTTTGAAGGCGCCGCCGCCATCGATCTATCGCCCGCCGCGGAGATGTCTTCCGCCTTCCTGAAGCGGGTTCGCGCCCTGCCGTTGAAAACCGGCGACGGCGGGCTCTTCGTCGCGCTTGCCGATCCGACCGACCTGACGGGCCTTCGCGGCTGCGCCTTCGCGCTCGGCGCGGAACCGTCGCCCGTCATCGCGACGGGCGCTGAGATCGACGACCTCCTCTCCCGCCTCGAGCCGGACGGCGGCGGCGCGGAGGACGAACGCGAGGCCGATCCGTCGCTCGACGCCGAGCGTCTGCGCGACATGGCGAGCGCCGAGCCCGCGGTGCGGCTCTGCAACCGGTTGATCGCAGAAGCGGCGAAGGCGCGCGCCTCCGACATTCATCTGGAGCCGGAGGAACGCCAGTACCGGGTGCGCTTGCGCATTGACGGCGTGCTTATGGAGCATGAAACGCTGGCGCTGCGCCAAGGGCTGTCCGCCATCTCGCGCCTCAAGATCCTCAGCAATCTCGACATCGCCGAGCGCCGCCGGCCGCAGGACGGACGGTTCTCGTTTCCGGTCGCGGGCCGGCCGATGGATTTGCGGATTTCGTCGGCGCCGAACGTCCACGGGGAAAGCGTCGTCCTGCGCCTCCTCGAACGCAACGCCGTCGCGCTCGATCTCGGGACGCTCGGCTTTACACCGGAAGCGGCGGCGCAACTGCACCGCCTGTCGGACCGCCCGAACGGGATCATCCTGCTCACCGGCCCCACCGGGAGCGGCAAGACCACGACGCTCTACGCGCTGCTGCAACGCCTCGCGAAAACCGACAAGAAGATCCTCACCATCGAGGATCCGGTCGAGTATGCGGTCGCCGGCGTCGCGCAGACGCAGGCCAATCCGGCGATCGGGCTCGACTTCGCGGCGGCGCTGCGCTCGTTCCTGCGTCACGATCCCGACATCATCATGGTCGGCGAATTGCGCGATCTGGAGACGGCGCGCACGGCGATCCAGGCAGCGCTCACCGGCCATCTGGTTCTCTCGACCCTGCTCGGCGTCGTCGGCCAGCGGCTGGTGCGGCGCGTGTGTCCCGCCTGCGCCGGCAAGACCGGCCCGCGCGATCTCGGCGCGCCGGTCTGCGCCAGGTGCGAGGGGAGCGGCTTTCACGGCCGCATAGCGGTTTCGGAGATTCTCGAACCGGACGACGCGCTGAAGACGCTGATGCGGCGCGGAGTCACGGCGGGCGAACTCGGACAGGCGGCGCGCGCCAGCGGGTTCCGCACCATGGCCGAGGACGGCGAAGCCAAGATCGCCGCCGGCCTGACGACCGAGGCCGAGCTCCAGCGCGCGATCGTCCTTTGACGCCGGCGCTGAGCCAGTTCGCCTACGCGGCGGAAGACGAGCGCGGCGCGGTCAAAAGCGGCGTCATCGAGGCGAGTGATGTCAACGAGGCGGCGAAGCGGCTCAAGGCCGAGCGGCTGCGGCCGATTTCGGTAGCGCCGGCGCGGCAAGGCTTATCCGCTCGGCTTTCTTCAGGAACGAATAACGCGACTTTGTCGCTGCGCGATCTTGCGCAGGTTTCGCGGCGGATGAGCGATCTCTTGCGCGCCGGGCTTCCGGCCGCCCATGCGCTGAGGCTCGGCGCGGAGCAGGCGTGCAGCGACAAAGAGAAAGCGTTTCTGAGCAGGCTTTACGAAGAAGTGCGCGCCGGCGCGTCGCTGACGGACGCGGTGAGGAAGTCCGGCTTCAATGCGCCGCGACTGTTCACATCGCTGATCGAGGCCGGCGAGAATCTCGGCGCGCTCAGCCCCCAGTTCGACGCGCTTGCGACGCACTACGAAGAGGCGCTGGCATTGCGCCGCGAGATCGTCAGCCAGCTGATCTACCCGGCGGCGCTGGTCGTCCTGATCTTCGTGACGCTGATCTTTTTGAGTTTCCTCGTGCTGCCGCAGTTCGAGGCGATCTTCCAGACGACGGAGGCCAAGCCCCCGCCCGAGACCCAGTTCGTGCTGGAGGCGGGAAGGCTGCTGCGGCGCTACTGGGCGCTCGGGCCGGTCGTCGCGATTCTCGCCTATGCGTGCTTACGCTTCGCCGCGAAACGCAACCCGCGTCTCGTCGAAAGCGCGGCGCTTAATCTTCCCTTTGCAGGTCCTTTGCTGCAGACGCGCGAGGCGGGGACGTTCTTTCGCACGCTCGCGACCTTGCTCACCGGCGGCATGCCGCTCGCGCGCGCCATGCCGCTCGCCATCGCGACGGTGCGTTTTGTCGAAATGCGTGACGAGCTTGAGCGCGCCGAGATGGCGGTGCGCGCCGGCGAACGGCTCGGCGCGACGCTCGCCCGCGCCCGGTTCATCCCGAAGGAGCTCGTCAGCTTCATCGAGATCGGGGACGAGACCGGCGCGCTTGGGTCCATGGCGGGGCAGGCGGCGCGCCTTGCGGAAACCCGCGTCAAAACGGCGGTCAAATCCGCCATGGTCCTGCTTGCGCCTGTTCTTACCGCCTTGATGGGCCTATTGACCGCAGGCGTCATCGCCGCTGTCATGTCGGGGGTCTTGAGCCTCAACGAGGCGGTCTATTGAAGGGGCAGGGGATGGGGTTTGAAGCGCGCCGCGCCGCCATGCAGCGGGGGCTCACCCTGTTCGAGCTGCTCGTCGTGCTGGCGATCCTCGCGTTTCTGGCGACGCTCGTCGCGCCGCGCGTCGTCGGCTATCTCGGGCGCGCCAAGAGCGATGTGGCGACGACGCAGGCCTCGAACATCGCTGCAGCCCTGGAGTTGTTCTTCCTCGATTACGACCGGTATCCGACGAAAGAAGAGGGACTTGGGATCCTGACCAGCGAGCCCGCCGACGCGCCTCAATGGCGGGGGCCGTATCTGAAAGAGGAGTCCGGCCTCACCGATCCGTGGGGCCGGCCGTTTGTTTATGAGATCGACGAGGAAGGCGGCCGTTTCGCGGTGATCAGCCTCGGGCGCGACGGTGAAGAGGGGGGCGATGGGGAAAACGCCGACATTCGCCGGCGCTGAGACGGCGCGCCAGCGCGGCTATACGCTGACGGAGATGCTGGTCGCCGTCGCCATCATCGCTTTTGCGACGCTCGCCTCGGCGAGCGCGATGATGGCGGGTTCGCCGGAGCGCATCGTCGATCGCGCGGCGGACGCGCTGGTGCTCGATCTGAAACGGCTGCGCCTCCAGGCGGAGCTCAATGGCGCGCCCGTATCGCTCGAAGGTCATGCGCACGGCTATGCGGCGCCGGCGTTCGATCTCGACCGGCGCT
>JAVJPA010000060.1:0-7066 GCA_040216495.1 Amphiplicatus sp.
CGGGCACGCGGTTGATTGCGCCGACCGCTTCGCCATCGAGCAGGATGATGCGCTTGTCTCCTGCCCTCACCGCGGGCAGGTATTTCTGCGCGATGAAGGGTTCGGCGAAAGCCTGCGTGAACAGTTCCAGCAACGCATTGAAGTTGGAATCGCTGGAGGCGACGCGGAACACGCCGGCGCCGCCATTGCCGTAAAGCGGCTTCAGGATGATGTCCTCATGCTCGGCGCGAAAGGCGCGGATCGCCTCAAGATCGCGCGTGATGAGGGTCGGCGGCGTAAGGTCGGGAAACTCGGTGACGAACAGTTTTTCCGGCGCATCGCGAATGGCGCGCGGATCGTTCAGCACAAGGACGTCCGGGACGAGGCGTTCCAGAATCTGAGCCGCTGTAATGTACGCCATATTGAACGGCGGGTCCTGCCGGATCAGCACGACATCGACGCCGCGGAGGTCGAGCGCCGATGGCGCGTCGAGAATGGCGTGGCTTCCCTGTTCGCGTTTTAGCGTTTTAACCTTGCGCGCCGTCGCGGAAACGCGGCCGTCCCGTAGGGCGAGGGACTGCGGCTGGTAGATCCAGATTTCATGGCCGCGCCCGTGAGCGTCGAGAGCCAGATCGAAAGTCGTGTCGGCGTCGACATTGACGGCCTCGACCGGGTCCATCTGGATGGCGATTTTAAGGGGCATGCACAGCGCTTTCCGGAACGTCTCGAAAGATGCGCGGCGAAAGGCGCCGGCGCAAGCGAGAGATACTATTGAATTCCGTGAGCGGCGCTGCGGTAAACGACATGGCTCACGACCTTTTCAACGCCGGCGGTCGAGCGGGCGGCGGCGAGAACGCGGTCGAGCTCAAGCTCATCGCGGGCGACGCCGATAATGTAGACCGTACCCCGTGACACCGAGAGCTTGTAATTGCCGTTAGTGACGCCGCGGTCCGCAATCAGCTTGGCGCGGATCGACTGATCGATGCGGGTGTCTTCAAGGCCCTGACCGAACGATGTCTTGTCCGCGATGATGACCTCGTCGATCACCTGCTCCACATTGTCCGCCTTCCAGGCGTTTTCGAGAAGCTTCTGATGGCCTTCTTCGGAGCGCATCGTGCCGGAGAGCATCAGCCGGCCTTCGTAGATGGTCAGGTCGATGTCGGAGTAATCATGGCTCCGATCCGAGAAGAGGACGCCTTTCAGGGTGGTGTTGGCGGCCAGATCCTCAACGCTGCCGCCGAGCGTGCGGCTTGAGGCGCAAGCGGCGAGCGAAGCGACGAGGCTGAGAGTGGCGGCGGCGCGGATGAGGGGGCTGCGCATTTGGCCTCTCCTTCATTTTGATTCAGTAGGGCTAGTGTTTCTTGCCGCGTTTTGCGTCGAAATGAAAGCAGCGGGCTTAGCGGTCGCTTTCCCGCCAGGCGTCAGGAAGGTGCCGAACCCGCCAGCCGGAAACGGCGATGATGTCGTAGCGGAGGGCGCACGCCTCCATCCCCCGCTGACGCGATAGAAAAGCGCGGCCCGCCGCCTCGATCCGCTTTCGCGCCCGGGGCGTCACCGCCAGCACGGCGTTGTCGAAACTTGCACGGGCCTTCACTTCAGCAAGAACGACAAGCTTGCCGCGCCGCGCCGCAATGTCGATCTCGCCCGCAGGCGAGCGAAACCGCCGGGCGATGATGCTGAATCCCTTGAGCTGAAGAAAAAGCGCGGCGAGAAATTCGGCGCGGCGTCCGCCCTTTTCGGCTTCCGCGCGCCTCACCGCGTCCATTAGCGCCCGCCCTTGAGGGCTAACGCACGGGCGTACACATCCTTCCGCGGCATACCGCTTGCCCCGGCGACGGCGGCGGCGGCGTCCTTCAGGGTCATCGACTGTAAGGCCTTTTTGAGCAGAGCATCGACATCGACGGTTTCGCCAACGGCTCTGGCGGGGTGGATGATGACGACGATTTCTCCTTTCGGCGGATGCGCGGCGTAATGCGCCGCGAGCGCAGAAAGGCTTTCTTCCCTGAAATCCTCATGCAGTTTGGTGATTTCTCGCGCGACACAGGCCCGTCGGTCTCCCAAGGCCGCCGCCATCGCTGCAAGGCTTTCAGCGAGACGCGACGGCGCTTCGTAGAAGACAAGCGTCGCTTCGATCCCCGCGAGATCCCTGAAGAAATTCTCCCGCGCGCCTGCCTTTGCAGGCGGAAACCCGGCGAAGAGGAACCGGTCGGTCGGCGCGCCCGAGGCGGTCAGGCCTGCGACAAGCGCGCTCGGACCCGGCAGAGGAATGATTTTAACGCCAGCATCACGCGCCTCGCGTACGAGCTTGTAGCCGGGATCGGAGATCAGCGGCGTTCCGGCGTCCGAGACAAGGCAAATCGAGGCCCCTTCGAGCAGTTTTGCGAGTATGGCGGGGCGGACTTCCTCGGCGTTGTGTTCGTGATAGGGCGCGCGCCGGGTTTCGATCCCGTAGGCGGCGCAGAGCCGGGCCGTATGGCGCGTGTCCTCGCAGAGAATGAGGTCCGCCGCCTTCAGCGCTTCGACGACGCGATAGGTGACATCGCCAAGGTTGCCGATAGGCGTCGCCGCCACGTAAAGGCCCGGTTCCAGCGTCATGCTGGCGACGATTGGGCCGGCTTGGGGGCGCCGTCAACGCTTTGGCGGGGGCGGCTGTCGCAGATTTACTGGCCGGGCGGGCGAGGATAGGGTGCCGCGCGGCCTGAAACCGAGAGGAAGACCGATGGCGGAAACGAGTTTGAGCGGCGCAGCGCGCGGGATGAAACTGCTGATGCTTGCCGCGTTCGGCGCTCTCGCGGCCTGCTCGTCCGCGCCGCCTTCGAAGGGACCTGTCGTCGTCAGGGACGACCGGCCGGATATCGCGCGCCCCGACACTCCCTACGCCGAAGGCGAAGAACTGACGCGCTACGATCGCCGCGGCTTCATCGAGCCTCTCCATATGCGCGGCGACGAGCCGGTGCGAGTCGGGCTGCTGCTGCCGTTTTCGGCGCCGAGCGAGGCTGTGCAGAAAGTCGCCTCTGCGATGTTCGACGCCGCCCAGCTTGCGACCTTTGAAGCTGGCGATCAGCGCTTCCTCCTGATTCCGAAGGATACGCGCGGCAATGCCGAAGGGGCGGCTGCGGCGGCGAGGTCGGCGCTCGCTGACGGCGCAGAGATTCTGCTCGGGCCGCTGTTCTCGGAAGAAGTCGTCGTCGTGGCCGATGTGGCGCGCGCCGCCGGCGCGCCTGTGATCGCGTTTTCGTCCGATGTCGAGACGGGGGGCGACGGCGTCTACCTCCTCTCCTTTCCGCCTGAACTCGAAATCGCGCGCGTCACCGACTACGCCGTGTTGCAGGGCCTTTCGCGTTTCGGCCTGATCGCGCCGGCGACGGATTATGGCGAGCGCGTTTCGTCCGCTTTCGCTGAAGAGATTTACGTGCGCGGCGGCGTGCTTGTACACGAAGAGCGGTACGAGCAGGAGCCGGATAAGATGCTTGTGCCGGCCAAGCGGCTCGCCGAGTATTCCAAAGACATCGTGCCGATGGAGATGCGCCATGGCTATGACGGTCCGCGTCCGACTGTCGATCCCAAAGCGCCGGTCGATCCGTCAGCGCAAGGCGGGTACACGCGCGGCTATCAGGCTGTGATGATGCCGGAACAGGGAACGCTGTTGCGCGCGCTCGCGCCGCTGCTTCCTTACTACAATGTCGACGTCACCAAGGTGAAACTGCTCGGCGTTTCAGGGTGGAACAATCCGCGCCTGACGCGCGAACCGGCGCTACGCGGCGGCTGGTTCGCCGCGCCAGATCCCGAGATCACCGGCGCCTTCGACCAGCGCTTCGCTTCCGTGTTCGGCCAGACGCCGCCGAAGCTGGCGTCGCTCGCCTACGATGCGACGTTGCTGTCGGCGCGTCTTGCGCAGGCGCCCCGTCGGCGCGGCCGCTTTGATGGAGAAGCGATCACCGACCCGAACGGCTATTTCGGTGCCGATGGATTGTTCCGGTTGAAAGAAGACGGTTCTGTCGAACGCGGCCTCGCCATTCTTGAAATTCAACCGGGCGGCATCCGCGTCGTCGATCCGGCGCCGAAGAGTTTCTCGCCGGGATTTTAAGATCTCAGTCTGTCGGCAGACGGAGCGGTCAAAGCACGGCGGGGTTACTTGTTCTTCAAAACCTCTGCGCGCACCCTGACGGTGCGCATCGAGATGCCAATCTCGAAGAGGAACATGCAGAGCCCGCCTATAATGCCGACCATGGCGAGGACGAACAGCGCAGCGACGGCGACCGAAGTGTCGAAATCGGCGAGGCCGCTGACAAAGAGCAGAACGACGACCAAGGCGACGAGCAGCGCCGAGATCACGCAAAAATTGATCGCTGCGTTCGAGTAGGACATTCGCCTGTCTAGCGCCCTTAATTCATCGATGCGCATGGCGCGATCGCCTGGGGAGCGCTCGCTGCTGATTTCTTCTTCGAGTTTTCGCGCCCGATCGACGACGCGCCCGAGTCGCGCCGTCATGACATTCAGCATCGATCCGACAGCGACGAGCAGGAACACCGGCGCTACCGAAAGCTGGATGATATGGCCGATATCGGCGAAGGCTGGCGCATCCTGCATTACTCGCTCATCGCGCGGCTGGGCGATCCGGTCAAGCCAGAATCCGTGCAAGGACAGCGTTGAGAAGACGGCGGCCATCCGGCGTCGCCGCGATATGCGCGCCGCGGCGGACGAGCAACCCTTCCTCGGCCAGCGCGTCGATTCGCGGAGCGAGCGCGGCGATATCCGATGCGCTGAGCGCAAGTCCGCTTGCAAGGCGCAACCCCATGAACAGGCGTTCGGTTAGTATGGCGTCCTCGGTTAGGGGCTCAATCAGATTTGCGCCGCATCCGGAGGATTCCGCTGTTTCAAGATAGGCATCCGGCGAAAGCGGCGTCTCCGTCGCCAGTCGCGCGCCGCTTTCGGTAAGCCGTCCGTGGGCGCCGGGGCCGACGCCGATATAGTCCTGCTGCGTCCAGTAAAGCAGGTTGTGACGCGACTCTCCGCCTTGCGCTGCGTGGTTCGAGATTTCGTAGGCGGGCAAACCGGCGCGCGCGGTTTCCTCCTGCGCGACATCGTAGAGGTCGGCCCCGGCATCCTCGTCGGGCGGCGTCCACAACCCCCTCGCCACCGCCTTCTCAAACGCCGTGCCCTGTTCGATGGTGAGCTGGTAGAGCGACAGATGTGGCGCACCGAGCGTCAGCGCTTCGCGCAGCCGTTCTCGCCAGCTTTTCGCGGTTTCTCCCGGCAAGGCATAAATCAAGTCGAAGGTCGCGCGATCGAATACGGAGAGCGCCGTCTCTACAGCGCGCCGCGCCGCCGCGCCGTCATGGTCGCGGCCGAGAAATTTCAGCGCGGCATCGTCGAACGACTGAACGCCAAGCGACAACCGGTTGACGCCCGCGGCGGCGAACGCGCGAAAAAGGGATTGTTCCGCATCCGTCGGATTGGCTTCGATGGTTATTTCCGCACTATCGTCAAAACCCCAAAGCGAAGCGCAGGCGGCGATAACGCCTTCGAGGACGGCGAGCGGCGCGAGAGACGGCGTGCCGCCGCCGAAATAAAGGCTGGTCAGTTTTCGCGGCGGCGTCCGGCCCGCCCAATAGCTAAGATCGCGCGTCAGCGCCGCGAGCCAGCGCGCGGCGTTGATCTCGCGGTTCTTGTAGACGTTGAAATCGCAATAGGGACAGAGGCGTGCGCAATAGGGCCAGTGAACATAGACGCCGAGTTTCGGCGTCATGGGAGACAGGCCGCCGTCAGTTTGGCGAAGGCTTTGGCGCGATGGGACATCGCATGTTTTCGCGCCGGGGCCATTTCGCCGAACGTCTCGGTCTCGCCTTTGGGAAGAAAGATCGGATCGTAGCCGAAGCCTTTCGTTCCGCGCGGCGGGAAGACCAGCGCGCCCTCGATCGTTCCCTCGAATATCTCCGTATGCCCATCCGGCCAGGCCAGGGCCAGGGCGCACACGAAGCGCGCCGATCGATCCTTGCCGCCAGCCTGATCGAGCGCTTGGCGCACCCGCTCCATCGCCGCTCCGAAATCCTTTCCCGTCCCCGCCCAACGCGCTGAATAGATCCCCGGCGCCCCGCCAAGGGCGGCGACCTCCAACCCTGAATCATCGGCGAGCGCCGGCAGCGCGGCCGCTGAAGCCGCCGCGCGGGCCTTCAAGGCGGCGTTGCCGGAGAAGGTGGTTTCGGTCTCTTCCGGCTCCGCCAGCCCCAAGGAGTCGGCTGAAAGGGCGATAATCCGGTGCGGCGCCATCAGATCGTTGATTTCGCGTGCTTTTCCGGCGTTGTGACTGGCGATCACGAGCTTGCCGGGGGCGAGTTTTCGGGCAGTCACAACAGGCTCCATATCGTGCTTCGGAAAAAAATTATCGTTTTTCGACGAAAAGCGCTTGCATCGTTTTTCAATAAGTGTATATCGATATTCAACAAGACGACGGACCAGCCGCCGCACAAAAGAAGAAACGACAGACAGCCTGACGAAACGAAAGACAAAAAAAGAGCGGCAGGGCGATGCCCATGCCGCTCAGGAAAAACAGCCAAACGCCTTCGCGCAAAACACAAAGAGCAGATAGGAGCCCAAAATGTCCCGCAATCACGTTCAAGTTACCTTCGCCGCCTTCGGTCAATTTGTCAACATTGCCGCCGTTGTGTCCGCCGTCGCCCTGATCGGTTTCGGCTACTTCTCGGCCATCGGCCAGTTCGCCGGGGTTGCGTAATGACCGGCGCTGCGTTTCTCGCCGCTGCGGCCGCGATGGCGGTCGCAGCCGTTCTCGCCCTCGCCATGGCGGGGGCGCCCGCCGCAGGCGATCCCGCAGCGGCGCAGGCGGGCGATAACAAGCCTTGCGCTGTGCGCTATTGCGCGCTGGTGATTTTCTAGTCCGCACATCAGCGCCGCCGGAAGGATCTCCGTCATGAAAGCCTTGGGCAAAGGGTCGATCGCCAGTTTTCTCGCCGCCGGCCTTCACGTCGCGCGAGTGGTCATCTTCATTGCTTTTTTTGGGCTCGCGATCGCCTCTATCGTTTTGCCTTTCCTGCCGCTGCTTGCCGACCTTGCTACGCGCAGCGACCAG
>JAVJPA010000061.1:0-24429 GCA_040216495.1 Amphiplicatus sp.
ATGATGCGCGGCACCTTCGCCAACATCCGCATCAAGAACCAGATGCTTCCGGGGACGGAAGGCGGCGTCACCAAATACGTGCCGACCGGCGCGCAGATGTCGATCTACGACGCCGCGATGAAATACATCGCCGAAGGCTCGTCGCTCGTCGTCGTCGCCGGCAAGGAATACGGCACAGGCTCGTCGCGCGACTGGGCGGCGAAAGGCACGATCCTTCTCGGCATCCGCGCCGTCATCGCGGAATCGTTCGAACGCATCCACCGCTCGAACCTTGTCGGCATGGGCGTCCTGCCGCTGCAATTCGCCGACGGCGATTCATGGAAGTCGCTCGGCCTCACGGGCGACGAGATGGTCACCGTGCACGGCGTCGTCAAACTCGAACCGCGCCAGACGGCGAAAGTGACGATCACGGCGGCGGACGGAACCAGCCGCGATATAGAAGTCCGCGTGCGGATCGATACCGCCGACGAGCTTGAATATTACAAGCATGGCGGCATCCTTCAGTATGTGATGCGCAGCCTCGCGGCGTAGGGACATCCCCGCGCGTCAGATTTTGCGCGCAACGATAAAACGGCTCGGCGCGGAGGGCGGGTAATCGCCGGTTTCGACGATATCGAAACCGGCCTTCGCGATCTCCTCTTCGAGCGTTTTTATCGAGAAGAAATTCACGTAAGGCGCCGCACCGAACAGACGCATCAGGGAAATGACCGGGCGAAGGAATCCCTTCTTCTCGCTGAGGCAGGGGGTCTTCGAAATGAACAGGCCGCCCGGCCCGACGAGGTCGCGCAGGCGCCGTATCGCTGCGGGAAGATCTTCCAGCAAATGCAGGAGATTGAACGCGAGAACGGCGTCGTATGCAGTCGCCCCGAGCGCATCGTCAAAGGGCGTCGCGTGAACGAACGTCACATTCGCGATCTTCTGGTCCGCAGCTTTGCCTTTGGCGATCTCGATCATCGCCGATGAAATATCGCTCGCCGTAATCTCGCGAACGGCGTCGGCGAGCAGCAAGGCAGTCGACCCGGTCCCGCAGCCGACCTCAAGAACATGATCATCCGCCTTCAGATTCGCGCGGACACGCGCCAGCGTCTTTTCGTACGCTTCCATGTCCTTGATCGGGGAGCGCGCATATTTGGCCGCCGCGCGGTCCCAGAAACTCTCGGTTTTGTTCATTGTCCGGCGGCCTTTCGACAAGTTCAGCATTCAACGCGTAAAGCTATAAAGGCGGCGAGCCTTCATACAAGCGTGCGCCGCGCGCTTTCCCGACCGCCGCAAAGCCGTTAGCCTTCGCCCGGCAAATCCGGCGCGCGCCGTTTCAGGACGCTGTTATGACCTATTCAATACGCGCGGTCGCTGTTCTCGGTCTCGCCGCCCTCATCCTCATCTCGTATCTTGCAGCTCCTCTCGTCGATGCGCCTGCGGCGTTTCTCCCTGTCTGGAAAGCGGCCGGCATCGTTCTTCTCGCCCTCTACGCTTTTCACAAGCGCTCGCCGCTCGCCGGGGCGGCGCTCGCCTTCTCAGCCGTCGGCGATGTGATGCTGGCGCTCGACCCGCCGCAATGGATGCTCGGCATGGCGGCGTTCGGGCTCGCGCATCTGTTTTACGGCGTGGCGTTCTTCGCCTTCATTCGCCGCGACGGCGTCGACCGCAAGGGCGTTCCCTTCGCGTTGCTTGTCCTCGTCCTCTCGATCGGGATGGGCGTCTGGCACTTCCCCGACATGGGCGCCCTGACCGCCCCCGGTCTCGCCTATCAGGCGATCATCACGGCGATGGCCATGCTCGCGCTGGTCTCGCGCGCGCCCACGCTCGCGAAGGTCGGCGCGCTCGTCTTCATGCTCTCGGATTCCTTGATCGCGCTCGGTCTTTACAAAAACATCCCGGCGCCGGCGGGATCGATCTGGCTGACCTACGCCGCCGCTCAGATCATGCTGGCGAAGGCCTTGTCGGATACGGCGAAACGGGTGCGGGGCTGAAGCCGGCGGTTGCGCGCGCGTCCGGCTTTTCCCGGACATGACCGCCGCCGCGGCGCGGGGCATTCTCCATCCTGACCTTCCGGCGCATGCGCTCCCGCGTCTTTCCCGAAAGACGCACGTACCGCGTCCCGCCCAATGCGCCAGAGGGTCGCCCCTCCCGGCCCTGGCGCGCTTCTTGGGGGAGCGCGCCGGGGCCACGGAAAGTCAAAGAAGGGGAACAGGGGGAGTTTGAGTAAGCAAAACCGCAAGAGCAGCGCCCCGCTCTTGCGGTTGCGCTGTTATTGCTGCGCGCTAGTCCTCCTAGGCGTCCGCCTCGGCCTGCTTGCGCTTAGCGCGCATTTTGTCGAACGCGGCCCACACGCCGTCTTCGCCGTGCCATTCGCCGCGGGTCGCGGCCTTGGAATACTCCGTGGCGCGGGCTTCGAAGAAGTTGGCATGCTCGACGCCATTGAGGATTTCGGTGAGCCACGGCAGCGGATGCTTCTCGATCCCGTAGAGTTTCGGCAGTTCGAGCTGACCGAGGCGCCAGTCGGCGATGTAGCGGATGTATTTCTTGATGTCGTCTGCGGTCATGCCTTCGACCGGCCCCATCTCGAAGGCGAGGTCGATGAACTTGTCCTCGAGCGCGACGACGGTCTTGCAGCACTCGACAATGTCGGCGGCGACTTCTTTCGTCACGCAGCCGGTCTCGCGCGCGAAGGCGTGATAGAGCCGGATCATGCCCTCGCAGTGAAGCGACTCGTCCCGCACCGACCACGACACGATCTGGCCCATGCCTTTCATTTTATTGAAGCGCGGGAAGTTCATCAGCATGGCGAACGAAGCGAACAGTTGCAGCCCTTCGGTGAAGGCGCCGAACATGGCGAGCGTGCGGGCGATGTCCTCGTTGGTCTCGACGCCGAACTTCTGCATGAAATCATGCTTGTCGCGCATCGCCTGATACTGGAGGAACGCGGAGAATTCCGACTCCGGCATGCCGATGGTTTCGAGCAGCAGCGCATAGGCGGCGACGTGGATCGTCTCCATGTTGGAGAATGCCGACAGCATCATCTTCACTTCGGTCGGTTTGAAGACGCGCGCGTAGCGCTCCATGTAATTGTCGTTCACCTCGATGTCGGACTGGGTGAAGAAGCGGAAGATCTGGGTGAGCAGATTGCGCTCGCTGTCCGAGAGCTTGCCCGCCCAGTCCTTGCAGTCCTCGCCGAGCGGCACCTCTTCCGGCATCCAGTGCACTTGCTGCTGGCGCTTCCAGAAATCGTAGGCCCACGGATAACGGAAGGGCTTGTAGGCGTGCGACGGCGTCAGGAGGCCGGAAGCGGCGGAAAGGGGAGCGGAAGCGTCTGCCATCGGTTCTCGCAAGGTATGGGGCGTAACAAGGATCGGGCCACAACATCTTGTGGCCAATCCTATAGAGCCTGATTCAGGACCATACCGGCAATAGAAAATTTTCGCCTCGTCCGCATCCGGGAAGAAGACGTTGGGGAAAACTAGCCGAGCGGCTGGCGGTTTCGCTGGCGGAAAGGTCCTACTGCTCGCGCAGGGCCTTGTTCTGCACTTCGACGAGCGGCTTGAGGATGTAGGCGAGAACCGTGCGCTTGCCGTTGAGGATGTCGACCTCGGCGCCCATGCCGGGAAGGATTTGCAGGTCGCCGCCCTTGGTTCGAATGACGTTCTGGTCGGTCCTCACCTTGATGAGATAATAGCGGTCGCCGGTTTTCTCGTCCTCGATGGCGTCGGCGCTGATCGATTCGATCTTGGCGTCGAGCGCGCCGTAGACGCCGGAATCGTAGGCGGACAGCTTCACCCGCGCCGCCTGGCCGATGGAGAGGAAGCCGATATCGTCCTGCTTGATCCTGGCTTCGACGACCATCGAATCTTCCGACGGCACGATCTCGACGATGGTCTCGCCGGGCTGCACGACGCCGCCGATGGTTGAGACGAGGACGCGGTTGACGACCCCGTCGATGGGCGCGCGCACTTCGGTGCGCTCGACCTTGTCGCGGATGGCGGGCAGGCCGCCCGACAGTTCGCCATACTCGGCCTTCGCTTTGGAGAGCTCGTCGGCAACATTCGCAGTAAATGTCCTCCGAATACGAATCATCTCGTTCTCAGCCTCGGCGACCTCCGCCGCCGCGCGCTCGACGGCGATCTCGGCGCGGTGCACTTCGCCGCGCGCGGTCGATTCGCGCTGCCTCGTGCGCAGCAGTTCGATCTGCGGTTCGATTCCCTTGGCGACCAGCGGCTTCATCATCGCCAGTTCTTCGCTCGCAAGATCGAGCGACTGCTGCGCATAGTCGCGCGCGACTTTCGCATCTTCGAGCGACTGCTTGCGCTGGGCGAGCTTCGAGCCCTCGACTTCGAGCGAGGCGTTGAGCTCAGCCATGCGCGCCTCGTAGAGGCTTCTTTCGTCGGCGGCGACGTCCGGCGCGGCGCTCAAGAGCTCCTCGGAAAAGGCTAGGTCTTTCTGTTCGGCTTCGGCGCTGAGCCGGCGCACCCGCGCGGCGGCGAGATTGAAGCCTTCGCGTCCCTGCGCGAATTCGGCGTTGAACTGGGTCGGGTCGAGACGGACGAGAATCTCGCCCGCTTTCACCTGCTGGCCGGCCTTGACCAGGATCTCCTTGACGATGCCGCCTTCGAGATATTGCACTTCCTGCAACTGGTTCGACGGCACCACCCGGCCCTGTCCGCGCGTCACGCGGTCGAGCCGCGCGGTCGCCGCCCACACGAACGCCAGCACGAACAGGCCTGCGATAACGTACAGAAGGATCTTCGCCGCCTTCGCCGGTTCGATCGGCAGCGCATCGTCAATCGCGAGATCGCTGTAGTCGGTCATCGCACCGCTCTCAGTTGCGGCGCGTCGGCGGCGGTCTTCGCCGCCGGGGCCTCGACGGCCGGCGCCTTGGCGGCGCGCGCGTTGGTCATTGCGCGCAGGATTTCGTCGCGCTTGCCGTCAATGACGATGCGGCCGCGGTCGAGCACCATGACGCGGTCGACGAGGCGCAGCATGGAAGTGCGGTGGGTGACGATAACGAGCGTCCTGCCCTGCGTCGCGCGCTCGAGCCGCGCGATGAGCTGGGCCTCCGCCTGCGTGTCGAGTGCGCTGGAGGGCTCGTCGAGCAGAAGGATCGAAGGTTTCGGCGCCAACGCGCGGGCGAGCGCGAGCGACTGGCGCTGGCCGCCGGAAAGCCCCTCGCCGCGCTCGGCCAGCAGACGGTCGTAACCGGTCTCGGTGGCGCCGACGAATTCATGGACCCCAGCGACTTTCGCCGCATCGAGCACGTCGGCGTCGGTGATCTTCTCAAGCCCGAGAGCGATGTTCTCGCGGATCGAGCCGGAGAAGAGACACACGTCCTGCAGCACGGCGCCGATATTGGCGCGCAGGTCCGCCGGGCGCATCTGGCGGATGTCGGTGTCGTCGACCAGCACAGACCCTTCGTTCGGCTCGTAAACGCCCGTCAGCAGGCGGACAATCGTCGATTTTCCAGACCCGTTGCGGCCGAGAATGGCGACGCGCTCGCCGGGCGCGATCGAGAAAGAAATTTCGTCCAGCGCGCGCGTCTTCTGGCCAGGATAGAAGAAAGTCACTTCGCGGAACTCGATACCGCCGTCGAGCCGGTCGCGGGAGAGATATTCGCGCTTCGGATCGACCTCGGACTGCGTCGCCATCAACTGGTCGAGCGCCTTGTAGGAGGCGAAGGCGCCGGAGACGCGGCCGAGAAGGCTCGCCACCTGCGCCAGCGGCGCCATGGCGCGGCCCGTCAGGATCACGCAGGCGATCAGCGCGCCCGTCGACATCTGGCCGTCGCCGACGAGAAACACGCCGATGACGACGACGCCGACTTGCGCGAATTGCTGCGCGAACGCGGCGAAGTTCACCGCCGCCGAATTGACGAAGCGGCCGACGGTCGAGACTTTCGCCTGTTTCAGAACCCCCTTGCGCCAGCGGTCGCGCATCATCTGGCCTGCGGCGACGCTTTTCACCGTTTCAAGTCCGGAAAGCGTTTCGATCAGGATGGCGTGCTTGGCGTGCCCTTCCGTCATCGCGTCGCGCGTGTGCTTCATGATCAGCGGCTGGATCAGAAGGCCTGCGGCGAGCGCGGCGAGCACGGCGATCAGCGGCACCAGCGCGATCGGGCCGCCGATCAGCGCAATCGTCCCGATAAAGACGAACAGAAACGGCAAATCGACGATGGCGACCAGCGTCGCGGAGGAGAAGAAGTCGCGGAGATTGTCGAATTCCTTGATCAGCCCGGCGGTCGCGCCTGTCGCGCCGCGCCGCGCATCCATCCGCATCGACATCATGTTGTCGAAGACCCGCGCCCCGACGACGGAATCCAGCCGCTGGCCGGCGATATCGACGAAATAGCCGCGAAGCGATTTCAAGGCGAAATCGAAAAGATGCGCCATGAGGACGCCGATGGTCAGCGCGATCAGCGATTCGATCGCCTGGTTCGGCAGCACGCGGTCATAGACCGTCATGATGAAGAAGGACGAGATCAGGCCGAGGAAATTGACGATTGCGGCGGCGAGCACGGTCTGGCCGTAAATGCCGACATTGTCGCGCAAGGGCCCGAACAGCCAATGGGAAGTCGGCGCGAGATCGCGCAGGAAGGACGCCGCCCGTTTCATTCCGAGTCCCACTCCGCGCCCGAAGCGGCGAGCGCCGCGTCGGCGTATTCAGGCTGCGGCGAGAAATTGAGAAGGAGATCGCCCGTATGCTCCATCAACTCGTAAGTCGCCATGTCGCGGTCGGCGAGCCCGATAAGATACCCGATGGCCGCTTCGAAATAGTCATTCTCCGCTTGCAGAATATCAATGAGTTCGCCGCGCGCGACGCGGAAGCGCTCGGAGATGAGCGCGCGCGCCTCGTGATTGGCGGTGACCGCGTCTGCAAGCGCGGCGAGCCGTTCAGCGGAGGCGACGCGGCGCTCATAGGCGACGGCGGCGTCGCGCACGACTTCTTGCCGAACGCGCTCTTCGTCGAACTTCTGTTGCTGGGCGAGCGAGCTTGCGCGCGAAATCGCAGCGCCGCGGGCGCCGCCCGCGTAAAGGTCGTAGTTCATGACCACGCCGGCGCGCACGTCGTAATCGTCGCCGTCAGCGACGTCGTACTTGGTGCCGTTGACGCTGGCGCGCACTTCCGGAAAGCGCGAGGCGCGAGCCGCCTTGAAATCGGCGCGGGCGCGGTCTGCCCCGGCGGCGGCGACGCCGATCAGCGGATTTCGCAGGGCGGCCAGCGCCATGGCCTCTTCGCGCGACCCGACCGAGAGCGCGTCGAACGAAGGCCGCGCCAGCACGCCGGGCTTGGCCTTGAAAAACTCCTCGTACCGAATCTCGGCGAGGCGTTTGCTTTCGCGGATTTGAGCGACGCGCGCGCGGGTCGCGGCGAGCCGGGCGGTCGCCTGCGCCACGTCGGCGCGCGTTCCCGCTCCAAGACGGTTGCGTTCTTTTACGTCGGCCAGCAACGCTTCATGGCGCTTGATGAATTCTTCGCCGAGGACGACCACCGCCTGATGCACGGCGAGATCATAATAGGCGGAGAGCGCCGAGAGAGCGAGTTCGTTGACGCGCGCGCTAAGAGATTCCGCCTGCTGACGATCATGAGCCTTCGCGGCCTTGATGCGCTGGAACGCCGCGCCGCCGTCGAACAGAAGCTGCGAGGCCGAAAGACCGATGTTGAATTGCGCGTCGGGCCGCAGCGATTCGACCACATTATCCGTGCCGGCGCCGAATTCGCGGGAGAGCACATAGTCGCCGGAAACGTTAGCGGAAAGGCGCGGATAAAGCGCGGCGCGTTCGGCGCGTATATGCCCTTTCGCCTCCGCGCGCTTTGAAGCTTCAAGATGAAACGCCGGATGAATGCCGATGGCGCGGCGGACTTGTGCCCGGAAAGCGTCGTCGGCGCCGATATCTTTCAGGATGTATCGCGCAGAGCCTAGCGAGGCTCCCAGCGGCGACTCGACCGCCGCTTCGGACGTTTTCGGGTAGAGTGAGCCTTGCGCAGCGCCCGGCGCAGGTCCCTGCCCGGCGGCCGCCGCTGTCCAGCCCGCCGCCGCCGCCATCAACATTGCTGTCTTCAGCGCCCGCAGCCCCGTTCGCCGCATTCGTATCACCCGCATGTCCCGACGCCACCGCACGTTGCGGTGCGATAACCGCTTTGGTTAACAAGACAAGGGGTAGGCCCGGGACTTTGACAAAACATTAATCAGTTCGCGTGAAGCCTCTGTGACGCGCTAAATTCCCGCTCATTAAAGGCGCAGCCGGCGAAGCTGCTGATTCTAGCCAATTACTCGGCGAGAGGATAAGCAAGGCCCGCAGTTTGCACCCGGCTTGCGGCGCCTGTCCGCGCGATCGTTAACAATTGGTATCGAGGCAACTTTGCGCATTGTCCACTTCGCCGCGGGCTGGCCCCCAAACACCATGCGGAACGGAATCGTTTCATCGCTCGGCGTGCTGGCGCCGGCGCTCCGCGCGCGCGGTTGCGAGGTGGAAATCCTCGCCATGAGAGGAGAGCCGTCGCCAGGCGAAAAGCATGTGACCTATGCGCCTATCGCGGCGGCGCCGGACCAACTGCCGCACATTGCGCGCGCCATTCGCTCGCGCCTGTCTTCCGATCAGTACAAGCTCGAACAATCCGCAAGGCTGATCACGAAGGCTATCCTGAACACTGAAAGACTCGCCTCCGCAGACTCGCTTTATATTGAAGAAAGTTTCGGCTGGTATCACGCCATTGCGAAACGGTTGGCGATGCCCGTGGTCGTTGCGCTTCACGGCCCCTGGTTCATGAACGGCGCGGCGCAAAAAGAGCGCGGCCTCGACAACACCGATGCGTTGCGCATTCGCCTCGAAGGCGCGGGCCTCGCCGCCGCCGCCGGCGTCACCGCGCCGTCGCAATTCGTGCTCGACGCCGTCAGGCGGCGCTACAGACTTGAGCTTCCAGATGCGGCTGTGATCCGCAACCCTGTCACGCTCATTCCATCGGAGCGATGCTGGAGCGTCGAACGCGCCGATCCAGACGAGATGCTCTTTATCGGCCGTTTCGACCGCCACAAAGGCGCCGACGTTCTTTTGAGGGCGTTCGCCATTGTCGCCGCGAATCGGCCGAACGCGAAGCTCACCTTTGCGGGTCCTGTTGAGCACCCCATCGAGGTCGGCGGCAAGCTATACCAGCCTGATGAGTATGTGCGCTCGATCATGCCGCCCGACTGCGCGAACCGGATATCCTTTCTCGGTCATGTTCCCTTCGATCAACTCGGCGCGCTGAGAACGCGGGCGTTCCTTACCGTCGTCGCGTCGCGCTTTGAAAATCTGCCGAGCGTGCTCCTTGAAGCCATGGCGCACGGCTCCCCTGTCGTCGCCACCGCCGCCGGCGGCATTCCGGAAGTCGCCGAGGACGGCGTCAATGCGGTCCTCGCGAGGCCCGAAGACGCTGAAGATCTGGCGCGCGGCATGGAACGGTTGTTGGGCGACCCGCCGCTGGCCGCTGCGCTTGGCGCGGCCGGACGCGCGCATATCGAAACGCATTACGCTCCCGATCAGATCGCCGAAACCGTCGAAACCTATTTTCAAGCGCTTCTGACGCGCCGTAAAACAACCGCCGCACGCTGAGCAAAGGAAGCCGCGTTGGGACCGACGATTGCAGCTACCGTGTTCGGCGCCGTCGGCGTCATCGCGGCTTTTTTCTTGCGTCCCCGTTTCGTTGACCGGGCGCTCGCGATACGGATCGCGATTTTCTGGCTGCTAACCACGCCGGTGATGTTCCTCCTGCCTTCGCAGATGGCGATCCTGATCGCCTGCGCGCCATTGCTCGTTCTTCTGACTCCCAAGAACATCGACGACCGCGCCGCTTTTTATTTCGCCGCGCTCCTCGCAGTGCCGGACGCGATCGCCGCAGCCGTCCCGTTCCCGGGGCTGAATTATTTGGTCGTCCTCGATTTCTCGATGCTCGCCTTTTTAATTCTGCTGGCGCCGGCGTTCGTCATCAAGCCAAAGCCGCATGCCGCCAAGTTCGCCCCCACGGCCGGCGCGCTGCTGATCCTGATGACCATATTATTCGCGATTCTTGAATTCCGTTCGACGAATCTCACGTCAGGGCTTCGAGCCGGACTTGAGATATCAATGCTATACGCGCTGCCTTTCATGGCGCTGATCCGGCTCATCCGCACGCGCGACGATGTGGAGAAAATTTTCTCGACGCTGGTTTTCATCGCATTGATTTTCTTTTTCGCCGCGCTGATAAGCCAGGCGACGCGGTGGAATTTCTACACCTACGTCACCAACAGGTTCGGCTTCAGCGAGTTCGCAGACTTCCGGCACGGCCTGTTGCGGGTCGCTGTCACGCTGAACACGGTGCTCGCCGGCTTTATCATGACGCTCGGCCTCTTGAGCGTCGAGTATTACCGCGCGCAGCGGATTTTCGGCTTCGCTTCCGCCTGGATGCTGCGCGGCATGTGCATCACCGCCGCCTTTTTCACTTACTCGCGCGGCGCCTGGCTTTCAATGATGGTCGCGTTCGTCACATTCTGGGTTTTCTCGCGCATGCCGCGCGCAGTCCGTCCCGCCTTCGTCATGATCACGGTTTTCGCCGGCATTCCGGCGGCTCTCTACTCTATCATGACTGGCGATCTGAGCTCTGTCGACGAATTCGGCAGCTTCGAATATCGCCGCGAGCTGTTGCGGGCGTCCTTTATCCAGATCGGGGAACACCCGTTGCTGGGCGATCCGTATTTTCTGCAAAGCGGAAACTTCGACCACCTTGTTCAGGGGCAAGGCATTGTCGATGTTGTGAATTATTACATCCAGATCGCCTTGAAGCACGGCCTTCTCGGTCTGGCGCTTTTCGTCGGCGCGTTCGCATCCTGCATTGTTGGCCTGCTGAAGATCGGCGAGCGCCTCATCGAGGGCGACCAGCGCGTTCTCGAGCTGCAGCGCGCCGTCCTTTTGGGCGCTTGCGTCGGCTATCTGGTGTTGATCGGCACAACCAGTTCCGTTTCGCTTGTCGCGCATGTCGGCACGGCGCTTCTCGCCTTCAGCACCGCCTTTGTCGCCGCAGCGCGCGCAGAGAAGCGTCCGGCGGGCGCCGCCCTAGGCGCCCCTCTTCGTCCGGCTGACGCGTCCGGGGATTTGTATGGCTGATAGCGCTGAAAATCCTCAGCTTACGCGTAACCAAAAGGCCGGCGCATGAGCGCTGCGCAGATCATCACCGGCATACGCAAAAAACTTGCGGCGCAGGCTCTCGCCGTGCTCGTCAGCACACTGGCGACGACGACGCTCTTGCGGCTCGGCAGCAACCTCGTCCTGACGCGCCTGCTCGCGCCGGAAGCGTTCGGCATTATCGGCGTCCTGGCCGCCATCAGCACCGTTCTGCAGTTGCTGACCGATATGGGGTTTAAAGCCTTTGTCATCCGCATGCAGGAAAGCGTCGACAAGCGGTTCCTGAACGTCATCTGGACTATCCGCCTGTTTCGCAGCCTCATTCTCACAGCGATCATGTTCGCATCGGCGGACCTGCTCGCCGCCGCTTTCGACAAGGCCGAACTGGCGGCGCCTATCCGGGCCGCATCTTTGTTGTTCGCGTTCGAGGGGCTGATCTCGCTGCACCCGATGATCGCCCAGCGCCAGCAACGTGTTTCCTATATTTCAGCCGTCGAATTCGCCGCTTATCTCATTCAACTCGTCGCAACCATCATCGCTTGCATTTACCTCAGATCGTTCTGGGGAATTCTGGTCGGCATGTATGTGTTCGCCGTCACTAATGTGCTGTTCTCGTACCTGCTTTACCCCGGCGGCTTTCACGCCATCGCCTTCGACCGCAAAGTTTCCCGCGATCTGTGGAACTTCGCGCGTTTCGTCGTTCTCTCCAGCATCATCACCATTGTTCTCGGCCAGGCCGACCGCATTTTCATCGGCCGCGCGCTCAGCCTCGAAGCGCTCGGCCTTTATATGCTGGCGCTCAGCTTCACCTCAGCTGCGCGCAGCCTCATCGAATCCTATTGCGGCAAGGTTCTGTTCCCGTTTTTCGCCGAGACGTTCCGCACGGCGCCCGAAAAACTGAACGGCCTGTTCTATTCGGCGCGGCGGCGGATGATGTTGACGCTCGCTTTTCTCCTCGGCGGCGGCATCGGCGGCGGGACGCTCATTGTGCGCATCTTGCTGGACGAGCGCTATCTCGGGGCAGGCCTTTATCTTTCCATTCTCTGCCTTGGGCCGCTCTTCATGCTCTACCGAAGACCGGCCGAAAACATCATGTTCGCCAAGGGGCGCATCCGGAGCACGCTTGAAAGCAATATTGCCAGCCTGCTCTGGATTATCGTCGCCGCGCCGGCCGGATACCATTTCTTCGGCGTTATAGGGCTTGTCGCCGCATTCGCCCTTATCGACGCGGCGGCGGCGGCCTACTGGGCCGTCAATCTCGGGCGGACAGGCGTTCTGCAGGCGCGCGAGGAGGCTTACATTCTGGGCGCGGCCTTGCTCGGCGCGGCGATCGGCTTCGGCGCCGACCGGCTCGCGATCCGGCTGATCGAAACTGGCGTCATACCGAGTTTCTAGGCGCGAAAGGCGGGAGCTTTTTGCAAATGGTACCGCCTGCGGGGATCGAACCTGCGACCTCTAGATCCACAATCTAGCGCTCTAACCAACTGAGCTAAGGCGGCCCATGCCGAGGCGCCGCGTTGGGCCGTCCGGCAAGGCGGCGGACCCTATAACCGGCGTCCCGGCAAGGCAAGAAGCCGGGAGCGATTTTCGCGGCTTACGAAGCCCCGCCCTGACGGATGAGGGCGATCTCCCGCTGGAGCTGGGCGATGCGGGTGGCGTCCGAGGGATGGGTCGAGAGGATTTCCGGCGGCGCGCCGGCCTCGCCCTTCGACGCCGACATCTTCTGCCAGAACCGGATCGCCTCGTCCGGATTGTAGCCGGCGCGGTGCATGTAGCGCAGGCCGAACTTGTCGGCTTCGAGCTCGTGCTTGCGCGAGAAAGGGAGGATGACGCCAAGCGAGGCGCCGGCGCCGAGCACGCCGAGTATCTGGTTCTGATAGGCGCTGCCGGAGACCGCGACCTGCGCCACCGTGAGCCCGCCCTGCGCGAGCGTCGACTGGCTGTAGCGCTCGCCGGAGTGGTTGTAGTTCACATGCGCGACTTCGTGGCCCATGACGCAGGCGATCTGGTCGTCATTCTCCATGATGTCGAGAATGCCGGTGTAGAACCCGATCTTGCCGCCGGGGAGCGCGAAGGCGTTGAGCGACTTCGACGCGAACACCTGCACTTCCCAGTTCGCCGGATTGTTGCCCGACGCCTGAATGATCTTCGGCGCGACCCGCTTCATGCGGTTCACATATTTCGGGTCGTTGGTGGTCTTTTCCTGTTTCTTGAGGTCAGTCCACGCGGAGGCGGCGAGCTCGGCCATCTGGTCCGACGAGACGAACAGAAGCTGGCTGCGGCCGAGTTCCTCATTGTAGGCGCAGCCCGGCGCGAGCACGACGACGCTGCCGAGCGCAAGTCCGCGCACGATCTCGCGACGCGACATGACGACGGTGTGATTGATGAGCTTCATCGGTCGACCCTCCCTTTCCCCAAGCTTGGTTAATGTAGGCGATGACGCGCGAGGGAACAACGCCGCCCGCCCACCATAAACACCTGAAAACCGCTAAGGTTCGAGCACCGAGTCCCAGTACAGGAAATCCTGCCAGCTCTGGTGCAGGTAATGCGGGGGAAAGGCCCGGCCGCGCTCGTTCAGCTCGAACATGGTCGGGCGTTCGGGCTTGCGCGCCGGGAACATCTTGGCGTCGCGCGGCAGCCGCCCGCCCTTGCGCAGATTGCAAGGGCTGCACGCCGCCACGATATTCTCCCATGTGGTGCGTCCGCCGCGCGAGCGCGGAATCACATGATCGAACGTCAACAGATCCCGCTCATTGGAATGGCAGTACTGGCAGGTGAAGCCGTCGCGCAGGAACACGTTGAAGCGGGTGAAGGCCGGCGTGCGCGAATGGCTGACATAGGTTTTCAGCGACACGACCGACGGCAGCCGCATCTCGAAGCTTGGGCTTCTGACCTTGGTTTCGTACTGCGCGACCACGTCGACGCGGTCGAGGAACACCGCTTTCAGCGCATCCTGCCAGGACCATAGCGACAAGGGAAAATAGCTGAGCGGCCGGAAGTCGGCGTTCAGGACAAGCGCGGGACACCCGTCAGGCGCGTGATTGATGACTTGCATCAGAACCGCCCCCCTGCCCTGGCGTTCGCCGCCTTCAGAACAAATCCAACGTTACAGAACGCGCACTCTCCTTAGGGCGCATAATCGGCCCGAAGGCCTTTATAAACCAGCGCCTGTGGAAAACCCATAACTGATTCCCGATGACAACTCTTTGACATCTGTCTGGAAAATTGCCGGTTTTTTGCGTTGCGATGGAATTGCCGCCCCAGATCCGACCGCCGCTAGCGGCCATAATCCGGCGGAAGAACAAGGTCCGTATGGGCGGCCAGGAACGCCCACATGTCTGAGTATTCCTCAATAATCTTGTCGGTGGGCTTGCCGGCCCCGTGCCCGGCGCGCGTCTCGATTCGGATGAGATGGGGCGCGGGACCGATATCGGCCGCCTGAAGGGCCGCTGCATATTTGAAACTGTGGCCCGGCACGACGCGGTCGTCGGTGTCCGCGGTCGTAATGAGGATCGCCGGATAATCCGCTCCTGCGCGAATGTTATGGAGCGGCGAATAGGAAAAGAGGTTCCGGAAATCGACTTCCTTCGCCGGGTCGCCGTAATCGTCGACCCAGAAGCGCCCCGCCGTGAACTGGTTATAACGCAGCATGTCCATGACCCCGACGGCGGGTATAGCCGCGGCGAAAAGGTCCGGGCGCTGATTGACGACGGCGCCCACAAGCAGCCCCCCGTTCGAGCCGCCGAAAATCGTCAGCTTGTCCGCCGACGTGTATCCTTCAGCGATGAGATACTCGCCGGCGGCGATGAAATCGTCGAACGTATTCTGCTTCTCAGCGAGTCGGCCTGCGTCATGCCACGCTTTCCCATACTCGCCGCCGCCGCGGATGTTGGCGACGGCGTAGACGCCGCCCATCTCCATCCAGGCGAGGCGCGTGACGGAAAAGACCGGCGTCATCGACACGTTGAACCCGCCATAGCCGTAGAGCAGGGTCGGGGCGCCGGCGGAAAGATCGAGTCCTTTCTTGTGCGCGATGAACATCGGCACGCGGGTTCCGTCTTTAGACTTATAGAAAACCTGGCTCACTTCGTAGGCGGACGGATCGAACGGCGTCTCGGCCTGTTTGAAGACGCTCGTCTCGCCGGACAAAACGTCATAGCGATAGATCGCGCCCGGCGCATTGAAGCTGCTGAAGGCGTAGAACGTTTCCGGGTCGTCCGCCGATCCGCCGAATCCTTCCGCAGAGCCGAGACCTGGAAGCGGAACGTCCGCCACGGGAGCTCCATCCTTTTCCAGCACGCGCACGACGGATTTCACGTCTTCGAGATAGTCGGCGACGATCCGCCCGCCGACGAGCGAGGCGGAGACGAGCGTTCCCTCGCCTTCGGGCGCGATCTCGCGCCATGACGACGGCGCTCCGATGTCCGTCGCGACGATGCGCCCTCTCGGCGCGTCCTTGTCAGTTTTGAAGAAATACGATGCGCCGTCATTGCCGATGTAGGAATAATCATTGTCGAACCCGCTGACGAGCGCGAGCGGCGGCGCGTCAGGATTTTCAAGATCGAGCAGCACGACTTCGTAACGCGCGTCGGTGCCTTTCCAGACTGTGATCACCAGACGCTTGCCGTCGTCGGAAACTTCCGCGCCGAAACCGTGATCGGGGTTTTGCGGGCGTTCATAGACGACGCGGTCCTGTTCCTGCGTATCGCCGAGGCGATGAAAATAGACTTTCTGATTGTGGTTGAGGCTCTGGAACGCCTCGCCCTCCTCTGGCGCCGGATAACGCGAATAGAAAAATCCGGAGCCGTCCTTCGCCCAGGAAAGGCCGGAGAATTTCACCCACTCGATCGCATCGGGAAGAACCGCGCCGGTTTTGACATCCAGCACTTTCGCGGTGCGCCAGTCCGAGCCGCCGTCCTGAACCAGATAGGCGACGCGCGCGCCGTCTTCGCTCGGCTCGTACGCATCGAGCGCCGTCGCCCCGTCTTCTGACCAGCCGTTCGGATCGATGAGCAGGCGCGGCGCGCCGCCAAGCCCTTCCTGTACATAAAGGACGGCCTGATTCCGCAAGCCGTCATTGACGGCGTAAAAGTACCGCCCGCCTTTCTTCTTCGGCAGGCCGAACTTTTCATAATCCCAGAGCTGCTTCATCCGGGCGCGAATGGCGTCTCGGCCCGGCAGCGTGTCGAGATAGGAAAGCGAAACCGCGTTCTGCGCCATCACCCACGCGGCGACCTCCGGGTCCTCGCGCACGTCGTTCTCAAGCCAGCGATAAGGGTCTTTCACCGTGACGCCGCGATAGACGTCCGATTGATCGACGACGCGCGTTTCCGGGTAGGCGATCTGGCCTGGCTGCATGGAAGGCTCGGTCTCCGTCGCTTCGATTGTTTCAGTTTGAGTCGCGATATCGCTGCCGACGGGTTCGCCGCCGCAGGCGGCGAGCGTTGTCATCGCCAAAATGGATAGGAGCGTCTGCGTATTCGCCGGCATGTCGTTTCCCTGTCTGGCGCGCGTCTCAGATCGGCGTTCGCCCCCGCAGATGCGCATAGTAAGTCCAGAGAATGTGAGCCGCCAGTCCGCGATAGGGTGCCCAGCCTTCGGATTTAGCGTCGAGGAGTTTGCCGTCGACTTTCCCCTCGCCGCCGCTCGCGCGGCCGTACGCATATTGAAGCGCGACGTCGCCAGGCGGCCAGATGTCGACGCGGCCTTCGCAGAACAGAAGATAGATCCCCGCCGTCCAGGGGCCGATCCCTTTAAGCGCGACAAGTCGCTCATGGGCCTGCGCATCGTCCATCGCGGAGAGCGCCTCGAAATCGAACGCGCCCGACGATGCGGCGGCTGAAAGTTCGTCCACATAGCGCGCCTTCGGCGTCGACAGGCCGAGCGCCCTGAGGCCGTCGATCCCGAGCGCCCTCACCGCCTCGCAATCGGAAACGGCGACGCCTTCGTTGCAGCGTTTCCAGATCGCCTGCGCGCTGGGCACCGACACCTGCTGCTCGACGATGATGCGAAAGAGCGCCTCGAACCCGCCGGGCCGGCGCCTGATATGCGGCGCGCCGATGGCCTTGAGCGCTACGCCGAGCGCCTTGTCGCGGCGCGCCAGCAGTTTTGTCTCGCGCGAAACGTCGCCGAAAGGATCGAGACGGATTTCTGCTTGCGCCACGGTCAGTAAGACGCCTCTGCGAGCAGCTCGCCGAGATCGCCTTTGAGATCGCCCAGGAACCGCGCGGCGGTGATCTCACCCTGCGTCACGCCGCTTTCGGCTATCTCGCAGAACGTATCGAGAAACCCTGTTTCGTCGGCGTCGCGTTTCCCGGCCTTTGCGCGGCGGCGCAAACCTTCGCGGGAAATGGCGAGGAGCTCCTTCGCCACATCCTGCACCGTCCGCTTGCCGATTTTCGCCTTGAGGCCGTAGTGGGCCGCATCGACGCGCAGCGCTTCACGCTCTTCGCGGCTCCAGCCCTTCGCCACATCCCATGCGGCGGCGAGCGCGGTCTCGTCGTAGAGCAGCCCGACCCAAAACGCCGGCAGCGCGCAGATGCGCGCCCACGGGCCGGAGTCCGCGCCGCGCATTTCAAGGAAACGTTTCAGCCGCACTTCCGGAAAGGCTGTGGACAGATGATCTTCCCAGTCGCTGAGCGTCGGCTTTACGCCCGGCAGCGCCGGCAGCCTGCCGTCCAGAAAATCGCGGAACGACTGGCCGGCGGCGTCGATATACTTTCCGTCGCGGCGAACGAAATACATCGGCACGTCGAGCATGTAGTCGGCGTAGCGTTCGAACCCGAACCCATCTTCAAAGACGAAATCGAGCAGGCCCGTGCGGTCGGCGTCCGTATCGGTCCAGATATGCGCGCGCCAGGAAGCCCAGCCGGAATTCCTGCCTTCTTTCAGAACAGAGTTGGCGAACAGCGCCGTCGCTATCGGCTGCAAGGCGAGCGAGGTCTTGAACTTCGCCGCCATGTCGGCTTCCGCGCCGTAATCGAGATTGACCTGCACCGTGCAGGTCCGGTGCATCATGTCGAGACCGAGCGAACCGACTTTGGGCATGTAGGCGCGCATGATGTCGTAGCGCGGCTTCGGCATGCGCGGCATCTCGGCGAGAGTCCAAGTAGGCGCGAAGCCCATGCCGAAAAACGCGACGCCGTTCGGGCCGGCGACGTCCTTGATGACGGCGAGATGGGTGTGCACCTCGTCGCAGGTCTGGTGCACGGTCTCGAGCGGCGCGCCTGAGAGCTCGAACTGTCCGCCCGGCTCGAGCGAGACGCTGGCGCCGTCGCCCTTGAGGCCGATCGGCTTGCCGTTCTCGACAATGAGGCTCCAGCCCGTCCGCTCGCTCATCGTTTCGAGGATGCTGCGGATGCCGTGCTCGCCGTCATAGCCGACCGGTTTCAGCGTGGTTCGACAGTAGACGAACTTTTCGTGCTCGGTGCCGATGCGCCAGTCGGCTTTCGGCTTCGAGCCCGCTTCCATCCAGCCAGCGAGCTGGTCGAAGCTTTCGATGGGCGGCTCGTTCGCGTCTTGCGGTTTTGCGGTGCTCAAACGCTCGCCTTTCCTCGCAGCGGCGCGGGGACCGCGCCGTCAGTTGCGTTTCCTCTACCGGCGCGCCGGGCCAGCGCCAACAAAGTTCTCCTCGCCGAAGGTTGAGAAAAGCTCTCCGCGATCACGTTCGCTTGAGATCGCCGAGCGCAGCCTGCCACAGCGTCAGCGCCGCGATGGCGGCGGTGTCGGCGCGGAGGATGCGGGGGCCGAGGGTCACCGGCGAGATGAAATCGAGGCCGCGCAGGCGCGCGCGCTCGTCTGGCGAAAACCCGCCTTCCGGGCCGATCAGGATCGCCCAGGGGCCGGGCTTTTCATTCGCAAGGGCCTCAAGCGCCGGCGCGGCGCGGCCCTGCCGCCCGCCCCATTCTTCAGCCGGGTCATCGCCCGCCTCGTCACAGAACAGGAGACGGCGGCCGGCCTGCCACTGGTCGAGCAGGCCGGTCAACGGTTGCGCCATATCGACAGGCGGAACCGACAGCCGCCCGCATTGCTCGGCGGCCTCGGTCGCGATGGCGGCGAGGCGCTCATCCTTGATTCGCTGCGCATTGGTCCGGGCGGTCAGCACGGGAACGAGGCGCGAGACGCCAAGTTCGGTCGCTTTCTGGACGATGGTCTCCAGCGGCCCGCGCTTCACAGGCGCAATGAGAAGCCAGAGATCGGGCTCGGGCTCAGGCGCGCGCCGCCGCGCGCCCACCGCTGCGACCGCGCCCTTCTTGCCGAGCGCCGCAATCGCCGCCTCGAACTCGCCGTCGCGCGCGTTGAAGACAAGGAGCGCCTCGCCGACCTCCCGGCGCATCACGTTGCGGAGGTAATGCGCCTGTTCCGGCGACAAAGGCGCTGCGGCGCCTTCGGCCAAAGGCGCATCTATGTGAAGGCGCAGGGTCATCTCAGAAACGGCGTCGCTTTCATTTCAAGCAATCTCACAAGCTCGGGCTGCATATATTCATAGTCGTCCGGAATGCCGAGCACGATGACGCGCTTCCCTTTAAGATGGGTTTTAAATCGCTTCGACAGTTTGGAGCGGTGATGGGCCTCCATCACCATGATGATGTCGGCCCATTCCACCTGTTCGCTCGACAAGGGTGTGATGGCGTCATGCGCAATTCCCGCTGAGTCCGCCTCAATACCCGGATATGTCGCAAACACCTGTTCCGCCGTAGGGCTGCGAAGCTTGTTTTGCGAACAGACGAAAAGGACGCGCCGCATCTAACGTTTTCCGCGCCGCTTTGCGGCTTCAATCCAGACTAAAAGAGTTCTATCGATAACCATGCTTGAAACGCAACAATCCGCCCCCCTCGCCCCGGCGGACGCCGACGCGAAGAACTGGGTCGACCGCTACGCGCCGCCGGCGGCGAAGCCCTATCTGCGACTGATGCGCGCCGACCGGCCGATCGGGACATGGCTGTTGCTCTTGCCCTGCTGGTGGGGATTGGGGCTAGCCGCAGCGCAAGGGTCGGGCTCGCTGGCCTCGCTCCGACATGGTCTCCTGTTCGCCGTCGGCGCGATCGTCATGCGCGGGGCGGGCTGCGCCTATAACGACATTGTCGACCGCGACATCGACGCGAAAGTCGCGCGTACGGCGATGCGGCCCCTGCCGAGCGGCCAGATCACCTTGCGCCGCGCCTGGGCGTTTCTGGCCGCGCTCTGCCTTGTCGGCCTCATCGTCCTTCTTCAGTTCAATCCGTTCACGGTCTATCTCGGCCTCGGCTCGCTGGCGCTGGTCGCGATCTACCCCTTCATGAAGCGCGTCACCTTCTGGCCGCAGGCGTGGCTCGGCCTCACTTTCAACTGGGGGGCGCTGATGGGATACGCCGCGGCGGCCGGAACGCTGAGCGCTTCGGCTTTCTCTCTCTACGCCGCAGGCTTCTTCTGGACCCTCGGCTACGACACGATCTACGCCCATCAGGACAAGGAGGACGACGCGCTCATCGGCGTCAAATCGTCTGCTCTCAGGCTCGGCGCGCGCACCGGGCCCGCTATTGCAGCCTTTTACGGCTCGGCGCTCGCGCTGTTCGCTCTCGCAGGCGTGATGAGCGATTTTTCTATCGCCTATTATCTGGCCCTTGCGCCCGCCGCCGCTCATTTTTTCCTGCAATGGCGCCGTCTCGATATCGACGACGCCGCGCGATGCCTCACGCTTTTCAAATCCAATCGTGATGCCGGGCTGCTGCTTCTCGCGCCCTTGTTAGTGGAGGCTGCGCTTTCATTCGCGTAATGCCTTCGTATGTACTCAGGCAGGAACCAAACATTGTGATCCATCGACGGCTTTTTCTCAGCGGCGCGGCGCTGGTCGGCGTAGCCGCCGCCACAAAAGCATGCGCGGCGCAAACCGAAAGGAGCGAAGTCATGTCCAATCCCGACAAGGCGTCCATTCCGGACTATGACAAATGGCGGCTCTCCGACAAGGAATGGAAAGCCCGCCTTGAACCCGAAGCCTATGCGGTGCTGCGCAAGGAAGCGACCGAGCGGCCGTGGACCAGCCCGCTGAACGATGAAAAGCGCGAAGGAATCTACGCCTGCGCCGGCTGCGGATACGATCTGTTCAGGTCGGAGACGAAATTCGAGTCCGGCACCGGCTGGCCGTCGTTCTTCGATTTCATCCCCGAAGCGCTCGGGACCAAGCGCGACTTCCGTCTGATCCTGCCGCGCACGGAGTACCATTGCGCGCGCTGCGGCGGACATCAGGGCCATGTCTTCGACGACGGCCCCTCACCGACCGGCCTCAGATACTGCAACAACGGCGTCGCCCTGACATTCAAACCCGCCTAATCGCGCCTATCTCCGGCGCCTCTGACGGTTGTTATCGGACAGGGTCGGCTTATACCTGCTTTCATTCGATAAAGCAGGAAGCGGAGAAACGATGCAGACCGGAACCATTCAGGTCGGACAAGGCGCGAGCGAAGCGATGAAAGTCGATGCGGAAGCGGCGACGACTTTCCTGAGACAGGCGATCGCTCAGGTCACGCCGTTTCTCTTCAACGCGGTCGGCGCGCTTGTCGTTCTCGTCGTCGGCCTGTGGATCGCCGGGCGGATCAAAAAGCTGGTCTCTAACGGCCTTACCAAATCGCGCCGCATTGACGTTGCGTTGGCCGGGTTTCTTTCGAGCCTTGTTTATTACGGCCTGATCGGACTCATCGTCATCACTACGCTCGGCATTTTCGGCGTGCCGACGACGAGCTTCGCCGCCGTCATCGGCGCCGCCGGCCTCGCTATCGGCCTCGCGCTTCAGGGCACGCTCGGCCATGTCGCGTCGGGCGTGATGCTGCTCGGCTTCCGCCCGTTCAATGTCGGCGACTTCATCGAGGTCGCCGGACATACCGGCACGGTCAAGGGCATGACCTTGATGGCGACGGAGCTCGCGACGCTCGACAACAAGAAGGTCATCATCCCGAACGGCGCGGTTTTCAACGACTCCATCATCAATTACTCCGCCTACGACACAAGGCGGCTCGACCTCCTGTTTGGCGTCTCCTATGGGGACGACCTCAATAAGGCCATCGCCGCCGTCAAAACCGAAATCGAGGCGGAAGCGCGCATTCTCAAGGACCCGGAGCCGGCGGTCGCCGTCGACAGTCTCGGCGACAGTTCCGTCAATCTCACCTGCCGGGTTTGGGTCGCCTCGTCCGACTATCTCGGGGTCAAATGGGCGCTGACAAAGGCCGTGAAAGAGCGCTTCGATACGGTCGGCGTCACTATCCCCTTCCCGACCCGCCAGATGGTGCAGTCGAAAGACTGACTTATCGGGATGGTTCTTTACGGCGGGATGTTTTAATTTTCGCCGGCAGTCCGCCGGGGAGCGACCATGACCGAGCAAGATCTGAGACCGAAAGCGCAGACGCGCGAAGACCTGAAGACCCGTTTCCTCGGGCGCAGCCTGTCGCGCACGCTGATCGGCCTTGTCGTCGCCTCCATCGTCGTCGGGGCGCTGTTCTCGTTCTTCGGCCTCAACCCGCGCGAATTCTGGAGCGGCCTTTTCGGTTTCTTCAAGGACGTCGTTTCGATGCTCGGCGATTCCATCGGCGAGATTTTGATCACCCTGTTCACTTACCTTCTGATCGGGGCCGCCATCGTCGTGCCGATCTGGTTCATCTCGCGCCTGCTTTCCAACGGACGCAAGTAAGCCGGGGTCAGCTCCTGGCGCGAAAGCGGGCGAGGACAGGCTGATGATCCGTATACTGAAAGTCTAGATCGACGGCGCCGACCGATAGAGCCTCGACGTTCGGGGATGCGACGAACCCGTCGATCACGGTCGTGAAATTCTCTCCCTTGTTGTAGGCGCGTTCATTGGTGCGCACCGTCGGCGTCGTGCGGTCGATGACGACCGACCAGCCTTCTTTCAATTCTTCGTAGGGAAATGGGTGCAGCCAGAACAGGAAGGCGTCGCCCGTGGTCGTCGGCCGGCCGGGATTGAAAAATTCATAGTTCCAGTCGCCGCCGAGCACGACATGGCCGCCCTTTTCATATTGCTGCGCCGCATAGGCGAGCGCGGCGCGAAGCTGTTCGAGACGGACATTCGCGCCGTCGTCGAACGCCGAAAGGTGCAAGTCGATAAACACCCATTCGCCGCCGCCTTCGATGGGCGCCCGCACCACCTGCATATGATAGCGCCGCTTGAAGAGGCCCATGATGCGCCCCGGCTCAAGCGGCAGGGCGATCGTTTCATGGCGCGCGCCGGCAAGCCGGGTCGAAGTGAACAGGCCGTGGCTCAGCCGCAAAGGCGGCGGCAGCAGGCGCGCCTTCATGTCCGCGGAATAAACATTGTGACGCCCCTTGAGCGCGCCTTCGACTGCGGCGAGAACGCGCACGCCGCGAGTCATCAGGCTCGACTTCGCCGTCTCCTGCATAAGGATCATATCGACGTCGGCGGCTTCAAGCTGGTCGACGACGCCCGCGACGTTCTTCTTCACCGCGGCCTTGCTTGGCGGGAGAGTCGCCTTCCCGCCGTCGGCGACGAAATCCGATTCGGCGCCGAGGCCGCCGTAACCGATATTCCACACCATCGCCGAAACCTCGCGCCCGGCGGGGCGAACCGCCGCGGCGTCGGGAAGCGTCTCCCTGATTCGAACGTCAGATCCCATCGTATTGGCATAGATAAGCGCGCCGCCATACACAACGAGCGCGGCTGCGATCAGCATCAGCGGTTGACGTTTAAGCAAGGCGGGCATGGGTCGACGAGCCTCCGGAGCGCTCGCCGACCGATGCGGAACGAATCGGCTGGCGATGGTTTAAGGCCCGTTTTCAGCACATTCCCGGGCATTCCTCAAAGCGTCTTTGCGAGCATCACCGGAGCCCGACGGATAAAAAAGCGTTGCATCCATGCTTCATTCGCGGCCTTCCGGACAGAAAAAGAATGCCAGAAAGGCCCGGTTTTAGCGTATTTCTCTTGTGTTGGCGCGAATCACATGATTCTGTCCGCACTTCGAGTTCCCCGTATTTCAAAGAGGAAATCCAATGGCTCCGACCAAGAAAACCACGGCTAAAAAGACGGCGACCAAGTCAGCCGCCAAGACGGCGACCAAAACGGCCGCCAAGAAAAAAGCGACGGGCGCGAAAGGCACGCCCGCCATTTTGACCCTGAAGCATCTCGCGGCGGAACTCGCCGTCTCGCAGGACATGTCCAAAAAGCAGGCGGAAGAGACGCTGAACCAGTTCGTCAGCCTGATCGGCAAGTACCTGAAAAAAGGCTCGAAGATCCGCATCGTCGGTCTCGGCATTCTGCAAGTCCGTCACCGCCCGGCGCGCATGGGCCGCAACCCGGCGACCGGCG